>CAYVLT010000388.1:0-3600 GCA_964452405.1 uncultured Ferruginibacter sp. | reverse complement strand
TCTCTTTTTCAAGCCCCATGGCGGCAACACGATAACTCATGGTTTGTAAAGCCTGTTGCAACTGGCTTACCAGTGAATTTTCCAGGAGGTTCACTTCCAAACCAAGCAGTTCGAAAAACTGCACCCATAATCCACTGTCGATACCCTGCACCCAACGATAATCGGTGGGTTTGTAAAACACCCAGTTGAGTACATATAAAAAATCATGTTCAGGTGGCAGTTCAGGTAAAAATTTATGTTTGATCTTACCTGCCAGCTCCTGCACGAAACCGCGGCTGCTTAAAATACCGCTTTCTGTTAGTGCCGGTACAATATTTGTTTTTGAAAAAAGTGAAGCCAGTGCTTTTCGAAAAGAAAACAGGAAACTTTTTTCCTGGTTTAACTGGAACAGGAGTGCACGGAATTGCAGTTCCGCCTGTTGAATGTCATTCGATCTCCCGGGGCGGATTCTCTCAATGATTTCAGTTAAATATTCAAGGTTGCGGTTGGGTGAATGAAAGGGCAATACAACAGCCTGCTGCTTTGCAGGTACACGTTCTTTTTTCCTGATCCATTTTAATTTTCGCAGTATCATGCCTGGATATCCTTGCCTGTTGTCTATATTGGACAAGGAGAATCCGCAAAATGTTGCATTATACAGTGCTTCGTTTGCGTCGGTTAACAGGTATTATGGGAACCGTTCACTAAATGGCAGCCGAAGTTTTTTTTACTAATTGTGGCAACTAAAATGCAGTTGTAAGAGTTGTTACTATTACTTTTGTAATATCAAATGAGCATGTCAACACATAGCAATACCAGGTTAAAACCCGAAGCCGACTCATTGGCAATGGCAGAAGAATATTGCCGCCTGATCGTATGGAACGACGAGGTGAATACTTTTGAATGGGTGATACAGGCGTTGATGGAGATCTGCGGCCACAGCGAAGAGCAGGCAGAACAGTGTGCCATCATTATCGACAGCAAAGGAAAATACGCTGTAAAAGAGGGTGATTATAACAGCCTTAAACCCATGTGCGATGCCATTACCGACCGGGGCATTGGCGCTACGATCGAAGTAACGGCGCTGTAATTTCTTTCCTGTTTTTATAACTATTCGCAGAATGGCACCGGCTGAATGTAGTAGCTTTACTGCATATTGTAACCGATGGTAGTACTCGATGACCAACTGAAATTTCCTCCCGTCAGCACCGCAGATGAAAATGGAATCGTGGCCATTGGCGGAGATTTATCTGTTCCCCGCCTGCTGCTGGCATACCGCAACGGTATCTTTCCCTGGTACAGTGCAGATGAACCCATCCTCTGGTGGTGTCCCGATCCCCGTTTTGTTTTATTTCCCGAAGCACTTAAGGTGAGCAAAAGCATGCAGCAGGTGCTAAAAAGAACTGCGTTCCTCTTTACTGTGAACCAGGCCTTTAATGAGGTGATCGCCCAGTGCAAAAACATTGATCGCCCTTACCAGGACGGTACCTGGATCACAGCCCCGCTTCAAAAAGCTTTCGCCAACCTGCATGCACTCGGTTATGCCCACAGTGCCGAAACCTGGCTGGATGGGAAACTGGTGGGCGGCCTCTATGGCATCAGGATGGGCAATATTTTTTTTGGTGAAAGTATGTTTGCCAAAGTGAGCAATGCCAGCAAGTTTGCATTTATACAATATGTTCAACAACTGCAGTCGGTAGGAACGGTATTGATCGATTGCCAGGTATACACCGAACACCTCGAAAGCCTGGGTGCCTCCATGATCAGCCGGCAGGAATTTACCAGCCTGCTGGAACAGCATATTCCCGGCTAACAATCAACTGCAGGTAAAACCCGCTGTTCATTTCCACCGAAAAAATTCCCTATTTACCGAATTTATTTTTGAGTGCCGCCAGGGCATCATGCATCGTAGGTGCGGACCCTGATTTTTCTTTTTTCTCCTGTACGTTACCGTTATTGCCGGTATGCCGGCGGCGGGCTGGCGGATCCTGTGTTTGTTTAATTGACAAAGCGATCCGCTTACGGGCGATATCCACGTCTGTTATCTTAACCTTCACCTGTTGATTCAATTGCAACACTTCGTTTGGATCGGTGATGTATTTGTGAGCGATCTCGCTTACATGTACCAGGCCATCCTGTTTTACGCCAATATCTACAAATGCCCCGAAACGGGTGATATTGGTAACCACTCCCGGCACTTCCATTCCAATTTTCAGGTCATTGATGCTGTACACGGCAGCAAATTCAAATGCCTGTGCTTCGCTCCTTGGATCAAGTCCGGGTTTCTTCAATTCTTCTAGTATATCCCTGATCGTTAGTGCCCCGATTTCTTCTGTGACATAGTTACGTGCCTCCACATTTTTTATCAGCGCTTCATTACCGATGAAGTTACTCAACTCAACCCCGGCATCCTTTACCATTCTTTCCACAACGGAGTAGGCTTCCGGGTGAACGGCGCTGTTATCGAGTACATTTTCTCCCTCCCGGATGCGCAAAAAACCAGCGCATTGCTCGTAGGCTTTATTTCCCAACCTGGGAACGTTGAGCAATTGTTTGCGGTTGGTAAAACGCCCGATCTCGTTGCGGTATTTAATAATATTATCTGCAATGCCCGTCCCGATGCCACTCACATAAGCCAACAGGTGTTTGCTGGCTGTATTGAGGTTTACGCCCACGCTGTTCACACAACTGATCACGGTAGCGTCAAGCCTTTCCTTTAAGCGGAACTGGTTTACGTCATGCTGGTACTGACCCACCCCGATACTCTTGGGATCAAGCTTCACCAGTTCTGCCAGCGGATCCATTAACCTGCGGCCAATACTAACGGCGCCGCGTACAGTAATATCTTCATTCGGAAATTCTTCACGGGCAATTTCTGATGCTGAGTAAATGGAAGCGCCATCTTCATTCACCAAAAACACCGGCAATCCAAGATTTAATTTTTTAATGAACTGTTCCGTTTCCCGGCCCGCCGTGCCATCACCAATGGCAAACACTTCAATGCCATATTGCTCCACAAGTTGCTTCACTTTTATTTCCTCACTGTGCACCCGGTTGGCTTCATGTGGAAAAATGAGGGAAGTATGTTGGAGGTTACCTTTCTCATCAAGACAAACCACTTTACAACCGGTTCGGTAGCCGGGATCGATGGCCAGTATCCGTTTGCTTCCAATGGGAGAACCCAGTAATAACTGGCGCAGGTTTTCGGCAAACACATTGATCGCTTCCTCATCTGCGGCTGTTTTCAGTGCCGTTCTGAATTCAGTTTCGAGACTCGGTTGCAGCAATCGTTTATAGGCATCCCTGGTGGCTTTGCGTAATTGCTCGCTGCAGGTACTCATCCCTTTGATATATTCTTCCCCGATCAGTTCAACGGCGCTTTCTTCTTCGGGTGCAATCGCCATCCGGAGATACCCTTCTAAAAAACCACGCAATATGGCCAGCACCCGGTGTGAGGGCGCTTTAGAGATTGGCTCACTGAAATCAAAATAGTCTTTGTATTTAATTCCCTCCGCTTCCTTGTCGGGCACCAGTTTACTTTGCAACCGGGCTTCCCGCTCAAAGAGTCGGCGCAGTTTTGCCCTCACCACGGCATCTTCGCTGATGATCTCCGCAATGATA
>CAYVLT010000387.1:0-3604 GCA_964452405.1 uncultured Ferruginibacter sp. | reverse complement strand
GATGCAGGTTACCGTAGCCAGGTCTTTATAATCAAATGAAGTGGTGAATCCTGCGTGCCGCATATCGAGTTCCTGCTTCATACCTGATACATCCGCATTGCTCAATCGACGGCCATCAATTTCGAGGTACATATTCAGCAGGTTAAAACTCTTTAAAAAATTGCTTACCCTGCCGCGGCCGTAAAGATCATAGGCTCCTGCAAGCACAACATCTTTCACTTTGAATGCTTCTGCACTGCTTACAATTCCTATTTGCCCATTGGCCACCGTGATGCCATAATAATTGGCCGGGTCAATCGCCGGTGCTGAAATTTTCCAGGGATCCTGCGACCATGCAGGCAAACTGATCATTAACAAAATGGGTAGAAAAAGCAATCGTGGCATAAAAAATATTTTGCTCACAATTTACTGCGTGATTTTAACTTTATTTGCTGAAAATTGTTTGCCGCTCAAACTCTGTCAATGAAAAAACTCTCCGGCGCACTGGTTGTATTTCTCGTGATCGTTATTGCACTTGTTTACCTGCTGATTCCGAATAAGGTTACCCTTAATCAATCTGTTTCCTTCAACACAAATTACAAGGGATTATTCAGAACTTTATCTGATGCCGGCAATTGGCGCAAGTGGTGGCCCGGCAACAAGCAATCACTTTCCTATAACGGCAACACGTATTTGTTGCAGGGATACACTGCCACTTTCATACCCATAAATGTGATCACCTCACAGGATTCCATACACAGTTCCCTGCTGTTTGTACCGCTGGAGAATGATTCACTACGGCTTGACTGGACGGCAGAAGTTTCTACCTCGTACAACCCGGTAAAAAGGCTGCAGGTGTATTTTGCAGCATCCGGCCTGCGTCACGATCTGCAGGCACTGTTAAAAAATATTACTACTTATTATACGGGTGATGATAAAATTTATGGAGTGGATATCCGCCGGGAATCAGTAAAAGATACAGCCCTGGTATTTACTTTTGATTCCACCCAAGGCTACCCGACCACTGAAAAAATTTATTCGCTTATCGACATCCTCAGGAATTACATCAGCAGCCAAAATGCGCTCGCCACGGATTCGCCGATGCTGAATATTCACAGCTCCGATAATATCACGTACCTCGCAAAAGTGGCCATCCCCACCAATAAAAAGCTGCCTTCCTCCGGTAACATCTTTTACAAATGGATGTTGCCCCATGGTAATATACTGGTAACGGATGTACAGGGTGGCATCCTGCAGGCTGACAGTGCTTTCATTACAATGGACAACTATGTTCATGACTATGATCTAACGGCACCGGCTATCCCTTTTTACAAACTACTCACCAATCGCCTGCAGGAAAAAGACAGCAGCCGGTGGAAAACACGCATTTACTACCCGGTAATGTATTATCATTAACTGGTTTCCACATACAGCCCTCTCAAAACTGATACCGCCTGTAAAATCGGGGCCCGGCTTTGAGAAATTCTTTGCGGAAAGGCGTAACTTTAAAAGAATCGCCCGCTGTAAAAGCGGCATCACCAATGATTGCGCCATCCATACAAAAGATCATTCTGCTGACTGCACTGATTTACCTGTGCACAGGTACTGCAGTGGCGCAACGTTGCATAAACCGGTTCACCTCCATCAACCTCCAGGCGGAATCCTATGATTCATTTACCTGCACCAGCGTAACCTCTTCCAATGAAATACTGGTTGCAGGCGGACTGTATGATTATAATAAAGCAGCCCATATTGCTAAATTTTCGGCGCAGGGAAGTCCTATCTGGTCCTATCAATACAGTCTCGATTTTTATGATTTCATCAAAGCCATTTTTTTTAAGACCATCAATTTTTCTGACATGGTGAGTACCGCTGATGGCGGATTGCTGGTGGTGGGAAACGTGGACCAGGTGTTATCACCCTGGGGTAATCCTCCACCTGTAAAAAAATGGGGATTGATGGCGAAGATAGACAGGTTCGGCACCGTAGCATGGACAAAGACTGTAACCGGGCAGGGCGAACTGAGCTTTACCAATATCTGCGCCACAGATGACGGCGATTTTATTGCGTACCTCGCAACCGACAATGGACAAAAAAATGCGCCGGGTGATCATTCTTATGGCAAGCTGGTGAGAATTGGTGCAAACGGGGAGATACGTTGGTCTACTTTCCTCTTCACCTATCTTTTTGATGCCGGGGGATTAGGGCTTGCCAACAAAAGAGCACTGCTGCAGGCATCCAATCGCAACATCATCCTTGCCGATGTAGTACACAAAACAACTCCCTTTGGAATCACCAGGGAAGGGAACCTGCATTTTCTTGAACTCGATTACAACACCGGCGCCGTGAATTGGGAAACGAGCTATGAATATCCTGCACCCGGACAGGATCCTAATTACCTTCCCGACATGCTGAATGTAAAAGAATTACCAAATGGAAAATTTTCTTTCATCAGTTCATTGTACCTGCCCGTTGGCGATCCATTTAATTTGGTGAAAAAAGCTGTGAACATCATCACAAGCAACCGCGGTGTAATTGAAAAGTTGATTATCTACAGCCCGGCCGGGGGCAGCAGTTGCCGGGTGAAAGATGTGGCAGCAGACCCGGCGACAGGTAACAGAACACTATTGATCGATCATAGCAGTAAAACGGCTTTGCTCAATATCGCCGACAATGGCGTAATTGAATGGCAACGAGGCATCGATGACGGGCAGGGCAATTTCCCTGTAAACTGTTTTTCTTCCGGCGAAGGACAGTACCAGGTTTTCAGAAGTAATAACCGGAGCCATACCTATAACTTACTGCTTACAGATGAACAGGGAAGGATTGATTGCGCCAATGAACCCACTGATTTTACCGCAAGGGAAGAAGCACTTAATTACAGTCATGACAGCGTTGTCACCGATCTGAATTATCATTTCGATGAATATTACGATTACGCATATCCGCTTAAAAGAAACGAAGCTTACCTGCTTGCCAAAACCATTGTATGCCAGGACACCGAAGCCTGTTGCAAGGATGTGATCGATACGGTAAACATACAGCAGGTACATATCTGCGAAGGCACCGACTATCATTTACCCGATAACTCGATCGTGAAGGATGCCGGCCTCTATTATGTAACTTTTAAAACCCCGCTCGGTTGCGACAGCATCAGGTATTACCGGGTGGAGGTGGATAAAAATGTAGCTTCCCTTTCATTGGGGAATGATACCTGCCTTACCGCTAACAGCGTGATCACCCTTAAAGCCACCAGCGGTTTCGAAAACTATTACTGGATGAATAGTCTTTTACCTGCACAGGATACTTTTTTAGTGGCGCAGCCCGGGAGGTATTTTACACGGGTATCCAATGTATGCGGCAGTAAAACAGACAGTATTGAAATTTTTGATCAATGCGATTATCCTCTGTATATGCCAACTGGTTTCAGCCCGAACGGCGATGGCATCAATGATATTTTCAGGATCGACCCCCGAAATAAAAACAGGTTGCTTAATTTCCGCATTTATAACCGCTGGGGGAAATTGATCTTTCAAACTTCGGACCCTGCCAGGGGTTGGGATGGCAGTTTCAACAATGAGCCCCTGCCCACTGATACCTTCATTTATATTGTGCAGATGCTGGG
>CAYVLT010000386.1:0-3658 GCA_964452405.1 uncultured Ferruginibacter sp. | reverse complement strand
ATTTGTATGGAAAAGACAATATTGTACTTTTTTACACAAACCGTTAGCCCGATCAACCCCTCGTGATCAAAGGAGCCGGGGCCGGCGCAGACGTAACCGCCTCAGGAGTGTTCGCAGATATTATCAGGGTATCACGGGTATAAATTCAGTTTTAATTCCAGCAGATGAAATATCAACCAAACGATACAGTTAAAGTACATGCACCGGGCACAGTAGCCAACCTTGTTTGTGGTTTTGATATCCTTGGCTTGTGTTTGAACGAACCCAACGACCTCATGGAGGTGAAACTGCTGAACGAAAAAAAGATCATCATTCACAGTGCTGACGGTTATCCTTTGCCCAGCGATCCTGCATTGAATACAGCAGGGGCGCCGCTGATTGAAATGATCAATGAACTGGAAGAGCCCACGGGATTTGAAGTTACGATTCATAAAAAGATAAAGCCGGGAAGCGGCATCGGGTCAAGCGCTGCAAGTGCGGCTGGTGCAGTAGTGGCTGCCAATCATTTGTTGGGCAATATTTTCAGTAAACAAGACCTGGTACGCTTTGCCATGTTCGGCGAAAAAGTGGCAACCGGCGTAAAACATGCCGATAATATTGCGCCTTGCATCTATGGCGGTGTAACCCTGATCAGGAGTATATTTCCACTGGATATCGTGGCCATTCCTGCTCCGTCCTTATTTGTAACCGCCGTTCATCCGCAGATTGAAGTACGTACAAAAGATGCCCGCCAGATTCTTCGCAAGGAAGTGTTGCTGAAAGATGCCATCAGGCAGTGGGGCAATATTGCCGGCCTTGTGGCTGGTTTTATGGGTAATGATCTTGATCTCATAGGCCGGTCGTTGGAAGATGTGATCATTGAACCGGTAAGAAGCATTCTTATTCCTGGTTTCGATGAAATCAAGAAAAGAAGTAGGGCGGCCGGTGCACTGGGAGGCGGCATCTCTGGTTCAGGCCCTTCATTGTTTATGCTCAGCAAAGATGAAGCGACTGCGGCAGCGGTGCAGCAGGAAATGGATGATGTATACAGATCGATAGGGCTGGAAGCTCATTCCTACGTAACCACCATCAATATGGAAGGTGTGAAAATACTTCCTGCCTCACACTAACGCGTCAACACTTCTTGAAAATGAAAGCTGCCGCTTTGCAGGACTAATAATTAAATCATCGAGAGAATTCACAGCATGAAATATTACAGCACCAATCACCAGTCTCCCATAGTAGATTTCAGGGAAGCTACCATTAACGGACAGGCCCCCGACAAAGGGCTTTACTTTCCCGAACGGGTACCCGCTTTGCCGGCAGCGTTGATCAGCAATATCGGCAGCTATTCAAAAGAGGAGATCGCTTACGAAGTGATTGCGCCTTATGCCGGTGATTCCATCCCAAAAAATGAATTGCACCGCATTGTGCAGGAGACGGTGAATTTTGATATCCCCCTGGTGCCTGTGTCGGATGAAATAAGTGCACTGGAGCTGTATCATGGTCCAACACTGGCTTTCAAAGACATTGGCGCCAGGTTTATGAGCCGCTGCCTTGGGTATTTTGTAAAAGGCGGCGACAAAAAGGTTACAGTGCTGGTGGCCACATCCGGCGATACGGGAGGCGCTGTTGCCAATGGTTTTTATAATGTTGAAGGGGTGGAAGTGGTGATACTGTATCCTTCAGGAAAAGTTAGTGCAGTGCAGGAAAAGCAACTCACCACCCTTGGTAAAAACATTCATGCGCTGGAAGTGAATGGTACTTTTGATGATTGCCAGCAGATGGTAAAACAGGTATTCACCGACGAAGCAATCAACAAAGATATTTTTCTTACATCGGCCAACTCAATCAATGTGGCCCGCTGGTTGCCGCAACAGTTCTACTATTTTTATGCTTACCAGCAATGGGCTGATAAAGCCAACCCGCCGGTGATATCGGTACCAAGCGGCAATTTTGGAAATATTTGTGCAGGAATACTGGCGCATGTATCCGGACTTCCTGTGAAACACTTTGTGGCGGCCTGTAATGCCAATGATGTGGTGCCTGCCTTTATGCAAACAAAAAAGTATGCACCCAAAATAGCCGTGGCCACAATTTCAAATGCGATGGATGTAGGTAACCCGAGTAATTTTGTCCGCATACTCGAAATCTTCGGCAACGAATTCGTAAACCTGCAAAAAGTGCTGAGCAGTTTCAGTATCAATGACACGGATACGAAAGCTGCCATCAAAGAAGTTTATGAACAGCACCAATACCTGCTCGATCCGCATGGAGCAGTTGGGTACCTCGCCCTGCAACAATACCTGGAGCTGAACCCGGGGCAACAGGGGATCATACTTGAAACTGCGCATCCTGTTAAATTTTTTGACGTGGTGGAACCTGTTATTCATGCCGCCATTCCATTGCCTGCAACAGTTGAGCAGCAGATGAAACTCGGGAAGAAGGCCGTTAAAATAGAAGCAGATATCGGCTTATTGAAAGATTTTTTATACTCGATGGCTTAGCAGGGGGTGTTATTTTATTCATTGTTGCCGTCCTGGCAAACTACGATGCAGCTGCAGGTGTTTTTACGATTTTGCGGAAGCACAAATACCCGATTTTCAAAAAAAATACTGGTTCATTACAATAATTACCACACTGTTTAAGTTTACAATCTATCCGCCGGGATTCTCTGTAGTATTTTGAATGCCGGAACCCTACTACCGTACTTTTTTATATTGGAACTATGAAAACTATCCAACCGTTCACCTGCAAAAGCAGTCTGACTGTACTGCCTGAAACCGCCAGCCGGCAATGGTTTTCACTTCCTCATTTAAATTACGGTACTTGTAAATTGTTCACCAGGTAAAAAGTTTTGGCATAATTTTAGCTAAATTTTAAGCACCTGAAAACTGAATTAAATCCGTAAGCCTGAAACCCTGTGAAATGAACCCGAAGCCATTCCGCTCCCGACATTTCTCCAGTCATTCAAGGTTTATTCAATAAGAATGTAAAGCAGTATACCGTACTGTATTAAACGTTGAAAAACTATGAAAACACCTACCACTCAAAACAACATTTCATGTACTTCTATGGCCATTGCTGCCAGTAAGAATGTTGCCTTTCAAAAAGCCGGAAAGTGTTAAGCCAAAGATGCAACCGCATCTTTTAGGCCTGTTGTAGTTTTTAGGAAATCACTGCCCATGCAGTTGTTTCAAAACGGAAAAATTCCGTAACGGTGATCCTTTGCACTAGTGAAAACAAATCCTGTGAAAACCAAAATCCGACGTCTATGAAAAGACTTGTAGTGATCCTGACCCTGGTTGTTATTGCCGGTTTTGCAAATGCAACCAACTATTATGTTTCTGTTTCAGGCAATGATGCCAACAATGGAACGTCTGCTGCCACTCCCTGGAAAACGATCTCTAAAGTGAATGCAGCCACCTTCGCAGCAAATGACAGTATATTATTTAAAAGAGGCGATGTTTTTTTCGGCGCTGTCATCGTTAACAGGAACAACCTTAATTTTTCAGCATACGGCACCGGCGCAAGGCCTGTGATTTCCGGGTTTGTAAACCTTTCATCATGGACCCTTGTGAGCACCGGCATCTACCAGGCATCCGTAAACGCAAAAAGTAACCTGAACATGGTTACGATGAATGGCAGGCCCCAGCAGATCGGCCGTTACCCGAATGCC
>CAYVLT010000385.1:0-3692 GCA_964452405.1 uncultured Ferruginibacter sp. | reverse complement strand
GATAAAAGTGAGGGAATAACTGTTATATTTGCCGACCCGAAACTGGACCGGAGTCATGATGTGCTGAAGTTCCTGGGTGTTAAATAAATCACAATAGCAGTTCCCGGCGCAGCCATATTATAAAAAAAATATTCTTATGGCTTGTTTATTGAAATAAAGAACCTAACGTATAATTATTCACAGGTACCTGCCGGCAAAAACACAGGCGGGTATTTACTAAACATCTGAACATCAAAATGAAAAAAACAGTACTATTATTGGTGATGGGAGCGTCAATGCTGGGTTTCACAAATACGGCAAGCGCCCAGGGAAAAGTGGGATATATCAGCACTGAAGAACTGATTGGATCAATGGCTGAAACAGAAGTTGCTAACAAACAATTGCAGGATTATCAAACCTCCCTGCAGCAACAGGGCAGCGACTACTATCGTGAGCTGAATGAAAAAGACAGCATTTTCGGCGCAGACTCTGCCAAATACACTGCCACTCAAAAAGAACTGAAAAGAAACGACCTGATTGAATTATACCAGAAAGTGCAAAACTGGCAGCAAACCATGCAGCAGAAAGTGCAGGAAAGATCACAAACGCTGATTGTGCCAATCAGGGACAAAGCGCTGGAAGCCATAAAAGCAACTGCAAAGGAAAACGGGTACGCTTATGTGCTTGAATCAGCTGCGGTGCTGGTTGGCCCTCCCGGCGATGACATCCTGCCACTGGTTAAAAAGAAACTGGGTGTTAAAGACGCGGCCCCTGCCACCAAACCTGCAGCCGGCGGCGCTAAAAAACAATAATTCTTTGTTGAACGATATCTTGAAAGCCATCTTGTTTAAAGATGGCTTTCCTATTTTTGGTATATGAGTA
Source organism: uncultured Ferruginibacter sp. (assembly GCA_964452405.1). Taxonomy (GTDB): domain Bacteria; phylum Bacteroidota; class Bacteroidia; order Chitinophagales; family Chitinophagaceae; genus Ferruginibacter. The sequence continues at coordinate 2,831 of CAYVLT010000385.1, read as the reverse complement.
AAGGTCCGATCGGAGTTTTTGACAGCGGGTACGGGGGATTGACAGTATTAAAAGAGATCACTGCAAAATTGCCTGGCTATGATTATATCTACCTGGGCGATAATGCACGGGCACCCTACGGCACCCGCAGTTTTGATACAGTATATCATTACACGTTGCAATGCGTGGAATGGTTTTTTCAGCAGGGTTGCGCCCTGGTAATACTCGCCTGCAATACGGCTTCAGCCAAGGCGCTGAGAACTATCCAGCAGAATGACCTGCCCCGGATCGATGCCTCCAGGCGGGTACTGGGCGTCATCAGGCCAACTTCTGAAGTGATCGGCAATATCAGCCACAGCAAGGAAGTAGGCATATTAGCCACTACCGGTACCGTACAATCGCAGTCGTACCTGATCGAGATTGAAAAGTTTTTTCCTGGCTGCCGCGTGTACCAGGAAGCCTGCCCAATGTGGGTACCGCTGATCGAAAACAACGAATGCCATAACCCGGGCGCCGACTATTTTATCAGGAATCATGTGCAGCAATTACTCGAAAAATCAACCATGATCGATACCATCCTGCTCGCCTGCACCCACTATCCACTGATCATGGACCAGATAAAGGCATATGTACCACAGGGCTGCCAGGTAATTTCGCAAGGTACCATCGTGGCAAACAGCCTGGCAGATTACCTGGCACGCCACCCGGAAATGGAAAGCCGCATCAGTAGGGGTGGAACTGAAACATTCTATACAACAGATGCTGCCGGGGATTTTGATACCAAGGCGGCTGTTTTTTACGGAAAATCAGTGAAATCAAGTCATTTGCAGCTGTAAAGGCAAAAACTTTCAACATTCAATCAACAAATTTCAACTTTTACCCCTACCTTTGCCGTCCTTTCACAAACAGCAGGGATGGTGCCCTGGTGAGTGTAACTAACAGCGTTTAAAAAATATTTTTTAAAGGAAAATTCTACAACAATGCCAGGTAAAAAAAGAACATACCAACCGCATGTACGCCGCCGTAAATCTGTTCACGGTTTTCGTAAGCGCATGCAAACTGCCAATGGTCGTAAGGTATTGGCAAGCCGCAGGGCAAAAGGTCGTCATAAACTGACTGTTTCCAGCGAGCGTTTCGGTAAAAAATAATATCATATCCCCGCAGCGGGTATTGAAATATATTACAAGCCCCGGCATTATCGCCGGGGCTTTTTTAATTTTGAGTGATTGAACAACAAGCCCAGATATACATTAGGCAGCAAGGAACGCCTCAAAAGCCGCAAAGCCATTGAACAGCTTTTTGCTGCTGGTGAATCATTTTCCTTGTTTCCTTTCCGGGTAGTGTACCAGGTACATAAGGATGCGGGAGTGCCTTTGCAGGCAGCCTTCAGTGTAAGTAAGCGGTATTTTAAAAAAGCAGTACACCGCAACCGGATAAAAAGATTAATGAGGGAAGCATACCGGCTTCAGAAGCCGGGAATTAAGGAAGTGCTGGAAAATAACAACCAGCAGTTACATGTGTTCTTAATGTACACGGGTAACGAAATACCTGCGCATTCACTCGTGATGGAAAAAACGGCAATGGTATTGAAAAAGTTGCAGAAAATAATTCATGAAGCAGTTGGGAAGAATACTTAGTATGCCATTTATCCTGCTGATAAAGCTTTACCAGTTGATCATTTCACCGTGGCTGGGTAAGAGCTGCCGCTTTACGCCCACCTGCTCACAATATGGGATAGAAGCGCTCAAAAAATATGGTCCCATTAAAGGGCTGTGGCTAACCGTTAAGAGAATTGGCCGCTGTCATCCCTGGGGCGGCCATGGCTACGACCCTGTTCCCTGACAAAAAAAACAGGCACCTTTCGATGCCTGTTTCCATGTTTTGTTTGTTTAGCTGATCACGATCTCTTTTTTGGTAGTTTCCTGTCCCTGTACCAGGGGAAGACTTACCTGTAAAACACCGTCGGCATATTTAGCCGTAATGTTTTGCGTATCGATCGTTTCGTCCAGCGTAAAACTGCGCCTGAAGCCACCGCGGCTGTACTCCCTTAGTATCCACTCCGGCCTGGGGAAACCTTCCGGTGGGGTGTACGATACCGTTAGTTGATTCCCGTTAACATCCAGGCTGAAATGTTCCCTGATGCGTCCCGGCGCAAACACCAGCATTTCGTAACTGCCGGTTGTTTTGTAGATGTTTACACTGGCTCTTTGCATGGAAGTGCGGATAAATCCCGGCCTGCCGGAATTTCCGTAATGGTTGCCTTTTGCGGCGCATGACTGATTGTAGTGCATGTTCTTTTGATTTGGTTAAAAAATAAAATTCTAAACAACCTGTACTAAAATAATGCCCTTTATTTGTATATGCAAATATGTCATGCCGGCTATTTTCTTTACTTTGTCGAAAATACTCCCATGGCGAAAGAAAAAATACGTTGCCCCTGGTGCCTGAAAGATGATTTGTATAAACACTACCACGACAATGAGTGGGGAAAGCCGCTTCACGACGACCGGCAATTGTTTGAATTGCTTTGCCTGGAGGGAGCACAGGCGGGGCTAAGCTGGTACACGGTACTTTCAAAAAGGGAAAACTACCGTAAGGCTTTTGACCAGTTTGATGCAGAAAAAATGTCGAAGTACAGCCAGGTGAAAATTGAAAAACTGCTGTCAGACCCCGGCATTGTGAGAAACCGGCTAAAAGTAAATGCATTTGTTACAAATGCGAAAGCTTACCTCGCGGTAAAAAAAGAATATGGCAGTTTCGATTCTTATATCTGGCAGTTTGTGCAGGGCAAGCCGATTGTAAATAGTGTTAAATCGATGCGGGACGTGGTTGCAAAAAATGCCCTGTCTGAT
>CAYVLT010000384.1:0-3694 GCA_964452405.1 uncultured Ferruginibacter sp. | reverse complement strand
ACCACGGGTATATGATTTGCTGAAGTTAAAAAATGGTGTGGACACTTTAATTGCAAATGCCTATGCAAATGCCGGTAAAATAACTAAAGTAAGAATTACACTGGGCAGTAATAACTCTGTATGGACAGACAGTACTCATTCTTACCCATTGGTATTGTGCGATAACAATACCTACCTGTATGTAAAAATAAAAAGCAACAGTATAGAAACATTACCTGGCGGCCAAGTGAGGATACGGATAGATTTTGATGTGGCTAAGTCAATTGAGTTTGAAAACGGTATTTATTGCCTGAAGCCAAAATTAAGAAGCTACTGCGATAGTAATTCAGGTAAAATTGAAGGGATAGTAAAACCCAGGGCGGCTAACGCACTTGTAAAAGTGTATAATGCCACTGATACCGCTTATGCTATTCCCGAGGAAGATTGCGAATATAAAATAAGGGGATTAAAACCCTCCAGTTATTCAGTTCTGCTGAAAGCAACAGCGCCTTACAAGGATACTACCATCAGTAATGTTCAGGTTGCGGCGGGACAGAAAACCACAATTCCAACAATTACACTTCATCAGTAAAATAAGGTTCAGGTGTGGTTAGGGTTTATACTACCGGTTGCAAAACCGCAGCCGGTATTTTTTTGCCCAAGCCTTTTTAAAATATTCAGGTACAGAAATAAAATTACGTTAAAGCATTTTATCTCTATTACAAATTCAGATTCTTATCAGTTTTACTCATTCGCTTTGCACAACACATTACCAGCATTATGACAGGAAAACATCTTTTAGTATTCTTTTTATTGATAAATGCAACCGCTGCATTTGCACAAACCGGTTTTATCATTTCAGGTAAGATAACTGAAGACGGAAACAATAAACCAATGGCAAATGCCACGGTACACTTAAAGGGCAGCGCTTACAGCACTTTATCTAAAACCGATGGTTCCTTCCGGCTGCATGTAACAGACTGGTACGATAGTTTGGAAATTACCTCTGTAGGATTTGAACATTTCACTGTTGCCCTGCAAAAGGGAAAGACTTCAGGTATTGCAGTAAATATGAAGCCTAAAGCAAACGCTTTGCAGGAAGTGGTGATTGGTGTAACTAAGAAACCGGGTAAAAGTTTTATGGAAAAAGTAATTGACCATAAAGCTAACAATAACCCATCGAGGTTCCGGAGCTACAGTTACCAACGTTATACAAGAAATGAACTGGATATAGACCATATTGATTATGAAAAAGCAAAGGGCAGCGGGTTAAAAAGCCTGATGCTTAAAACCTACAGCAGCCTGGACAGTAATGCAAAAGATGATAAAGAACTACCCATCTATTTTGCTGAACGCCTTGCTAACAGCTATCATTCTGTTTCTCCAAATATTGACAGGGAAAACATCATTGCAAAAAAGAACCTTGGTTTGAAAACGGACAACCTGTTAAGTAAGTTGGATAAATTTTATTTCTTCTTCAATGTGTACGATGACTGGCTTCCCATTTTCGACCAGACTTATGTAAGCCCTTTAAATGCTAATGCTTTTTCTTACTACAAATATTTTGAAGGAAGCACCATGCTTTCTGAAAATGGCGATACACTGCAGCAAATACGGTTTACACCTTTGCATGAATATGAACGGGCTTTTAGCGGCACTTTGTGGATTAACCGGAAAACGCTGGCTGTAGAAACAGTAAATATGCACCTGAGCAAGACTGCAAATCTCAATTTTGTAAACGACATTAATTACAGCCAGGATTATAAGCAAGTATATGACAGTACCACGGATAAGCTGGTTTATATGCCTTATAAATTTTCGAGTGAGGTAAAATTTGAAAGTGGATTGGCGCTGCTTGGCCTGCCTGTAGCAGAAAATAAAAACAGCCTGAAGTTCATAATCAAGAATACTACGGTTACAGATAAAATTCAGTTAAACACCGCAGAGCCATCCGTTGTACTGTCAAGCCTTATAAAAAAAGAGCAAACTACTAATTGGGAAAAATCAGAAAACTTTTGGGTACAAAACAGGCCTGATTCTTTAACTAACCACGAAAAGAACATTTATAAAATGGTGGATTCTTTAAAAGAGAACAACCGTTTTCAACGGGATGTAAAATTGATTGCTTTTGCAGGTACCGGCTATTGGGATTTTGGCAAGTATGTAAGAGTTGGGCCCTATTCTTCATTTGTTAGCCGCAACCCGATTGAGGGTTGGCGTTTTCGTCTCGGTTTCTGGACCATGCCTGGAATCAGCAAAAAAGTAAACCTGTATGGTTACGGCGCTTATGGCACCAAAGACCAGAAGCTAAAAGGGATGCTGGGGTTAAAATATGTATGGAATGAAGCCAGATGGACAAAGACTTCCTTTTCTTACGGCAGCGATTATGATTTTATAATTGACCAGGATGATGAGCTGGATAAAGACAATATTGTAAACTCCCTCTTTAGAAAAAATATTCCTTTTACAAGGATGTACATTAAGCAGGCTTTGCTGAAACATGAGCAATACATCTCTCCAAACTTTTCAGCAAAAGGTTCGTTAACGTACAAAGAGCTAAACCCTGTATTTGATTTTAAATACCGGCCCATTAACCCGGCAATAGATAAACCATACGACAGTGTTTTTGTAACAAGGCTGCCCGTTGCAGAAGCATCTATAGGCATTCGCTATGCACATAAAGAACGAACTACGATTCTTAATTACGACAATATTAAACTTGGAACCTTTTCTCCAATACTCTATGCAAACTACACCTATGGCTTTGAACAGGGCAAAGCACAGTTTGAATATCATAAAATAAATATTGGCATGGAACAGCGGTTGCGGCTTCCTCCTAAGATGATGTTGTATTACAAGCTGGAAGCAGGGAAAGTGTTTGGAACTATTCCGTACCTGTTACTGAATGTACCTGCCGGTAATGAATATTATGTGGCCAGCAAATACCAGTTTAACACAATGGCACCTTATGAATTTGCCGCCGACAAATATGTAAGCCTGCATACCCGGTTATACCTCGGCGGCAGCCTGTTTGATAAAGTGCCTTTGCTGCGGAAATTGGGTTGGCGGGAGCGGCTATCGTTTAATTCCTATTGAGGAAATATGAGCCAGGCAAATATTGATTACAACAAAAATTCAAACTTCAATATTGTTGCTAAAGCTCCTTTTATGGAAGCCAGTGTGGGGATTGAAAACATTTTTCATGTAATGAGTATTGAATATTACAGAAGGTTGAATTACCTGAATAACCCTTATGCAAAGAAAGACGGGATATACATTGGAGTAACACTTATGTTTTAAACTGAAAATCATTTTTTATGAAATACGTTGCGGTTGCTGCTATTATCATCTCACTGTCTGCTTTCAAAAAACCAATAAGCAATGAGGCAGATAAAATCGTCGGCAAATGGTTGGCCAGTGATGATAAAAATTTAATAGTACAGGTATATAAATCCGGCAATGAGTTTAAGGCAAATATCGTGTGGTTTGATGACAGCGATGATAAAACGAGGCCGATGGGAACAAGGTGTGATGCAAAAAATCCGGATAAAAATTTAAGAACCAGGAAGCTTATTGGGCTTGAGGTTTTGCGGGGGCTTACCTATAACGCCGATGATGATGAATGGCAGGACGGGCATATATATGACCCATCAACCGGTAAGGAGTAATGTGCGAAAGCCCGGCTCACAGGCGCCGGAAATTAGAAAGTAAGGGG
>CAYVLT010000383.1:0-3701 GCA_964452405.1 uncultured Ferruginibacter sp. | reverse complement strand
TCGCAGCAATCGCCTCCTGCATAAAACCCTGTTCAATGGCGGGTACACTACCACCCATCGCATCTATCTTACTGATCAGTTGCCAGGCTTTGTCTTCCACCTCCCGGGTAAGGTTTTCTATGAAGTAGCTTCCTGCAAGCGGATCAACTGTAGAAGCGATGCCGCTTTCAAAAGCAGCGATCTGCTGCGTGCGCAATGCGATCCTGGCTGCTTCTTCGGTAGGAAGACTAAGCGCCTCATCGTAACCGTTAGTATGCAAACTCTGGGTACCACCGAGCACTGCAGCCAATGTTTGTATGGTTACCCTCGCGATATTATTCATTGGTTGTTGGGCTGTGAGGGTGGCTCCGCCAGTTTGTGTATGAAACCGCAGCATCATTGCTTTCGGGTCGGTGGCGCCTAATTCTTTCATGATCTGTGCCCACATTTTCCTCGCTGCCCTGAATTTGGCAACCTCTTCAAAAAGATTGTTGTGTGCATTGAAAAAGAACGAGAGCCGTTTTCCAAATACATCGATATCCATTCCTTTTTCAATCGCCGCTTTAACATAGGCCTTCCCGTTAGATAACGTAAAGGCGATCTCCTGCACCGCAGTGCTGCCAGCCTCCCTGATATGATAACCTGATATGGAAATGGTGTTCCATTTTGGCACTTCCGCGGCACACCATTCAAAGATGTCCGTAATTATGCGCATCGAAGGTTTGGGCGGATAAATATATGTGCCCCTGGCGGCGTATTCTTTCAGGATATCGTTTTGAATAGTGCCGGAAATTTTTTTGATATCGGCTCCCTGTTTTTTCGCCAGCGCCACATACATTGCCAGTAAAATAAATCCCGTGGCATTGATCGTCATGGAGGTTGACACTTCCTCGAGGCGGATGCCGTTAAACAGCACTTCCATATCTTCCAGGCTATCGATGGCTACGCCAACTTTTCCCACTTCGCCTTCTGCCAGTGCATGATCGCTGTCGTAACCTATTTGTGTGGGCAGGTCGAAAGCCACGCTAAGCCCGCTTACCCCCTGGGATAACAGGTAGTGATACCTTTTATTGCTTTCTTCAGCCGTACTAAAGCCGGCGTATTGCCGCATGGTCCATAGTTTGCCACGATACATATCCGGCTGTACACCCCGGGTAAATGGATATTGCCCTGGCAGTTCATGGTCAGCAGAAGTGACATCCTTACCCGTGTACAGTTCTTTTATCTCTATTCCTGAATCTGTGAATGTCTGGCTCATCGTTATTTTTTTTATGGCGGTATCTAGGGAGTTACAACAATTTTTTTGCTTCAAACTGCAAAGCGTCCAATACGATCACGCTCAGCTCCGCATCTTTATTGGATGCGTATTCCAGCAGGCGTTTACTCAGTTCTATCGCTGCTGCATCGTGGGGTAACATGGCCGCTACCTGGTTGATGATAAATATATTCTGGTCTTTCAGGTTGCCGATCGCTTTCCACATATCCGGGCTCACATAAACCTGTTGGCTCACGTTGTACTCGTATTCACTTTTGATAGTATCCAACAGCACCAGTTGAAAATCGATCACGTTCAGTGTTGCAAAAGGTGTGCGTGCCACCAGGTTTTTAAGGGAGGCCCTTTCAGCAAAAACTGATAACCGCTCATAGGCCTGCAACTGGAGTTTGAGTGTTTCGTTGTTAATGCCAAAACGCTCTCTTATTTCGTCTTTCATTCCCTTGAATTCTGCCAGCAACCAGGCAATGGCAATAAAAAACACAAACATTACCGCCAGTTGGATGTCCTGTACAATGATCTCTAACAGCATTTTTTTTCGTTGTTGTTGATATACAAAAATAGGACAATATGGCTTGTTAATTTTCCCTGTTTCGCAAAATGAATTACCCCTGCAGATTTTAAAATGCGGTAATTTTGAAAAATAAAATCAGTGAATTATGGAAGCAACAACGGCTGCCCCGATCATTTTAACAGATTCTGCAGTAGAAGAAATCAAGCGCCTGCGGAACGAAGTGGGGTTTGATGAAAATAAGTCATTGCGGCTGGGCGTAAAAGGCGGCGGCTGCAGCGGAATGAGCTATGTACTGGCATTCGACATGCCTACTGATAAGGATCAGCATTTCGATATTGAGGGGATACCTTGTATCATGGAAAAATCGCATGGCATTTACCTGATGGGCATGGTGGTGGATTGGCAGGGTGGTTTGAATTCCCGCGGGTTCATCTTCAACAATCCGAATGCAAGCAACACCTGCGGGTGTGGTACTTCGTTCGCAGTATAGATAATTAGTTGATTCAAACGCATAAAAAAAGCTGCCATCAGGCAGCTTTTTTTATATGGGGAGGGGCTGGTATCAATACACAATATTGATGTGTGTGCTCGTATTGCCGGGCTTTTTAATCTCGAGGATATAATTTCCATGCGGAAGATTGTTATCCAGGTGCAGTTGTACATTTTTGTTGGCACCTGCCTGGATGATCCTGGTAGATTTTATCAACTGACCGCTGTTATTGAAAAGATTTGCGGTATAGGTACCAGCCTGTTGCCCTTCGAAAATAATATTGATTGTTCCGTCAACCACAGGATTAGGGAATACATTGATTCCTCCCGCGTCTTTTCCAAAGTTCAGTTTTACCACGCTGCTGTACTGGGTTTTACCATTGCTGCCAATGCTCTTGATGCGGTAATAATTCATTCCCCGGAGAGGTGCCCCGTCTATCCACTGGTAATTACTGCTGTTATTGTTGTTGGCTATCTCAGTTATGCTGCCGAGTTTGCTGAAACCGGTTCCGTTGGCCGATCGCTCAATATCATAGGAAGCGATGTTCATTTCGTTTTGTACTTTCCAGGTTAACAATCCCTGTGCTTCCTGCCTGGTTGCGTTTACAGCGGTAAAGGTTACCGGTAAAACAGACAGTTGCCTGAAATAGATGCTGAAACGATCGGCGGCCTTAGATGCAGCATCCGCAGTTACACTGAATGGATAATCAGTGGTACTGTTCATGTTCAGTACTGTTTCCTGGCTGGTGTATTTATCTTTCAGGAAAGCGGTGAGTCCAACTGTTTCAATATTCTGCAGTTCGATAGCCAGTTTGTAATTTTTCACCTTCATCGTACGGATATTGTATTGGATGGTATCCGTTTCATTCAATGACTGTCTTTTTTCAATCTGGTAAACTGCTGTTCCTTTGCTGATGCCAAAGTTTTCGGTGGTGTTGAACATTTTTGCCGCATCCTCCAGTTCGATACTGTCAGAGAATTCATTGCCATACATCATCAGTGCACCATCCAGCAGGGTGGAAGTACTGTCGTTGTCAACTGACCATAATATTGTACTGATCTTTCCTACAGTATAACCCGGCATGGGTCTGAATACGAGGCTGGTGCTGGGTGAAACCTTCGCAGATTCGTCGATGATCAGGTCGCCGGCACCGGTATTCTGAATCATGAATGCCTGGCCTGATTGAATGTAATTATTCACAGATCCTGCTGCGCCGTAGCTGCCGCCACCTGGGAAAACAAGGTAATCACTTCCGGGGCCGCCGCTGCGTGTGAAATATTGATAGGCTCCTACCCCAAACGCTCCTGTTAGCGCAGGATCCCACAATACATAGTTTTTAGTGCTCACAGGTCCGCTTACTGTAAATGTTCTGAAGTCGATGGTGGATGCAAAAGGATTACCAACCACGCTGTACCTGCTTCCTGCACCCGTTGGCAGAGAAATGG
>CAYVLT010000382.1:0-3704 GCA_964452405.1 uncultured Ferruginibacter sp. | reverse complement strand
CGCAAGCGTAAATTCTGCGCTCAGCATTTCCGTGGAAGGTGGTGTTGTAAAATCGGCGCATTTATCAGCGGGTGGAGTGGGACCCGTACCGGCCTATCTTCCCAAAGCATCCGCCGCAATTATCGGGAAGCCGTTGGAGGCAACCACGGTGGACGCTATGATTGAAGCGGCCCTTGCGGAAATAGTACCCATCAGTGATGCAAGAGGCAGTGCTGCCTACAAGCGTTTTTTGCTGGGCCAGTTGATCAAAGCTCATTTTATCACCCTGTACCCGTCATTGAAAATTGAGTTGGTTGGCAGGGTGAACCATTCGGGGCAATGATGCAAAGGAAAACAGTGCCTGCCCTGCGCAGAGATTCGTTGAATAAATATTTGATGTACAAGAGTGCGACGCCACCGCAGCTCATCGATGGCAGTCGGCCCGGCAAAAAAATACATTCATGAGAAATATAGATTCGTATACACATACCCGTGGTCAGTCAGTTTACCTGGATGATATTCCTTTACTGCAGGGAACTTTGTTTGCAGCCTGTTGCGATGCTACAATAGCTCATGGTAAAATAATTTCCATCGATTGCGCTGAAGCATTGAAGCACAAAGGAGTGGTACGGGTGCTTACGCACCAGGACATCACCGGTATTAATCAGATCGGGGGCATCATCCCGGATGAACCCTTGTTTGCTGACACACATATTCACTTTAGCGGGATGCCCATCGCCCTGGTATTGGCTGAAACAGATGAAGCCGCCAGGCAGGCTGTAAAAAAGATCAAGGTGGAAACCAGTGCTTTGCCGGTGATCACCGATCCGCGGGAAGCCGCACTAAAAGGAGAACTGATCATTCCGGCACGCACGTTCAGGATCGGCGACATCGCCACAGCCTTTACAAATTGTGATCATGTGTTTGAAGGAAGTTGCGACAATAACGGGCAGGAACACCTGTACATTGAAACGCAGGGCGCCTATGCCGTACCGCAGGAAAATGGTGTGATCAGGATATACTCTTCCACGCAGGGACCAACCGCTGTGCAGAAAGCAGTGAGCAAGGTAACAGGACTGCCTATGCACAATATTGAAGTGGACGTAACCCGCCTCGGCGGAGGTTTTGGTGGAAAAGAAGACCAGGCCAATACCTGGGCTGCCCTTTGTGCATTGGGAGCACAGCTTACCAAAAGGCCGGTGAAATATGCATTGCACCGCATGGAAGATATGCGCATGACCGGTAAGCGCCATCCTTATTCTTCCGATTTCAGGATCGGGCTGAACAAAGACCTTACCATCGTTGCGTTTGAGACAACCACGTATCAAAACGCCGGTGCCGCTGCCGATCTTTCTCCTGCAGTAATGGAGCGTACACTTTTTCATTGCACCAACACTTATTTCATTCCCAATGTTACTGCAACAGCCTACAGTTGCAGAACCAATCTTCCGCCTAATACGGCTTTCCGTGGATTCGGTGGTCCGCAGGGTATGTTTATTATTGAATCTGCCATTGCAAAAGCAGCCGATGAACTGCGAGTGGATGCCTGGCGGATTCAGCAGAAAAACCTGTTGGTAACCGGGGATGAATTGCCATACGGACAAAAAGTGGAGAGCGAGGCAAGGGAATGCTGGAACCGGGCAGATACTTTATTCCAGCTTGACAGCATCATCAATAAAGTAAACGATTTTAATGCGGCGAACCGCTACTTTAAAAAAGGGATCGCCGTTATGCCGATCTGTTTTGGTATTTCATTTACCAACACCCTCATGAACCAGGCAAGGGCCCTTGTACATGTGTACACAGATGGAAGCGTAGTGGTAAGTACCGGCGCAGTGGAAATGGGGCAGGGGGTAAACACCAAGATTTTACAGGTGGTGGCGCAAACATTTTCTATTGACCCTGCCAGGGTGAAAGTGAACAGTACGAACACTTACAGGATTGCAAACACTTCGCCGAGTGCCGCCAGCGCCACAGCCGATCTTAACGGGAAAGCCACGCTGATCGCCTGTTTGATGATCCTGAATCGTTTAAAAGAAGTTGCTGCCACCGAACTGAATGTTGCTGCAGGCGATGTTACGCTCACTGGTGAATGCGTACATGCGGCCGGCCGTAAATCAGATCTTTCGTGGGAACAACTGGTACTAACGGCCTACAATAAACGCGTTAGCCTTTCCGAACATGGGCACTATGCAACACCTGAAATTCATTTTGATAAAACAAAAGAAAAAGGACATCCCTTTGCTTACCACGTTTATGGTACTTCCATTACTGAAGTAACGGTTGACTGCATCAGGGGAACTTATGAATTTGACTCCGTGAAACTCGTACATGATTTCGGCAGTTCAATGAACCCGCTGATCGATAAGGGACAGATCGAGGGTGGATTGGTACAGGGCATTGGCTGGATGACCATGGAAGAGATCGTGTACGACCAGGATGGAAAGCTTCGCAGCAATGCCTTGTCAACCTACAAAGTGCCAGACATATATTCGGTGCCCAAAGAGATCAGTATTGATTTCCTGCAAACACAAAATGATAATCTTGCCATCTTCCGCTCTAAAGCAGTTGGGGAGCCCCCCCTGATGTATGGCATTGGTGCCTTCTTTGCCCTGCGAAATGCGATCAAACATTTTAATCCTGACGTAAGGCCTGCCTTTGATGCGCCAATGACACCTGAAAAAGTGCTGATGAACCTATATGGGCAATATGAAAAAAATACTGCGCCTGCAATCAATACTGTGGTGGAGAAATAATGCCGTTACAACTTCTTTTACATAAAAATCCCGGGCCGCTGCTAACAGCCCGGGATTTTTATGCGCAACATCTGTTACATTATTTTTTTACCGGCAGCGTTTCAGCCAGCCATTTGTAAAATTCGTGTTGCCATACCAGTGCATTCTGGGCGCTCAAAACCCAGTGGTTTTCATCGGGCAGGTACAATAGTTTGCTTTTGATCCCTTTTAACTGCGCTGCCTGGAACGCCTGTAATCCCTGTTCAACCGGCACGCGGTAATCCTTGCCTCCCTGTATAATGAGGATGGGAGTGTTCCATTTGTCAACATAGTTAATAGGGTTAAACTGGCTGTAGGATTTTTGTGCGGCGAGGTTCTTTTTGTCCCAGTACGGACCACCCCAATCCCAATCGGTAAACCATAACTCTTCTGTAGTTCCATACATGCTCCGCATATCAAAAATGCCATCATGGGCAATAAAAGTTTTAAAGCGGTTGTTGTGAATGCCGGCCAGCATATATACTGAATATCCACCATAACTGGCACCGATGCAGCCCAACCTGCTCCTGTCAACATATTTTTCTTTACTCATTGCATCAATCGCACTCAGGTAATCCTTGATGGCCTGGCCGCCGTGATCTTTACTGATCTGTTCGTTCCACTTGGTACCGTAACCAGGCATGCCTCTCCTGTTGGGCGCAACTATGATGTAGCCCTGTGAGGCCATCAGTTGAAAATTCCAGCGGAAAGAATAAAACTGTGTAAGTGGTGATTGTGGTCCGCCCTGGCAATATAACAGTGTCGGGTATGTTTTTGCCGGGTCAAAATCCGGTGGGTAGATCACCCATACCAGCATTTTTTTTGCATCGGTGGTGGTTACCCAACGACGTTCTGTTTTACACATGGCAATGTTGCTGTAAAGTGCGTCGTTTACATGCGTGAGTTGCTCCATGGTGCCGTTGCTGCTGTTTACAGAAAATATTTCGGCGG
>CAYVLT010000381.1:0-3705 GCA_964452405.1 uncultured Ferruginibacter sp. | reverse complement strand
TTGTTCGAAGAAAAAGAGACCGAGCAGTATTTCGATGAAAAGACAAATACTTTCCTGGCGGACAGGTACATCGTTGGCACCTGCCCGGTTTGTGCCAATCCAAACGCCTATGGCGATCAATGCGAAAAATGCGGCAGTTCCTTGTCGCCTGAACAATTGATCAACCCACGAAGTGCGTTGAGTGATGCAGTGCCTGTAAAGAAAAAAACAAAGCACTGGTATTTTCCATTACAGCAATATGAACCCTGGTTAAAAGAATGGTTGCTTGAAGGGCATAAGGAATGGAAGAACAATGTATATGGTCAATGTAAGAGCTGGCTCGACAGCGGTCTGCATCCGCGTGCCATGACACGTGACAGTAACTGGGGGATTAAAGTGCCCCTCCCGGATGCTGAAGGTAAAGTGCTGTACGTTTGGTTCGATGCACCTATCGGGTATATATCAGCCACCAAAGAACTCACCGAGCAGTGGGCTGATTACTGGTGTAAGGATGATACCAAACTGGTGCATTTTATTGGTAAGGACAATATCGTTTTTCATTGCATCATTTTTCCGGCCATGTTAAAAGCTCACGGTGGATTTGTATTCCCGGATAATGTTCCTGCCAATGAATTCCTGAACATCGAGGGAGATAAAGTGAGTACCAGCCGCAACTGGGCCGTGTGGGTACATGAATACATCAAAGATTTTCCTGGTTGTGAAGATGTACTTCGTTACGTGCTTTGCGCCAATGCGCCTGAAACGAAAGACAATGATTTTACCTGGAAGGATTTCCAGGACAGGAGTAACAGCGAGCTAGCCGCCATTTTTGGAAATTTTGTAAACCGCACCTGGGTATTGATGCACAAACTGTGCAATGGAAAGGTTCCAAAACTGCATGAAGACTTACTGGATGAGAAGGACAGGGCCCTGATTGAAAATATAGCGGCCGCCAAAACGAAAATAGAAAACCTGTTGGAGGAATATAAATTCCGGGATGCATTGTTTGAAGTGATCGACCTGAGCCGTTCCGGTAATAAGTACATGCAGGAAAAGGAACCGTGGATCGTTGCCAAGCAACTGGCAGAAAACCCCGAGGCGCAAAAGCGTATTGATAATTGCCTGCACCTCTGCCTTCAGTTAAGCGCCAACCTGGCCATTCTTATAAATCCTTTCCTGCCCAATACCGCAAAAAAAATGTTGAGCATGATGAAGGTGGTGGATAAGATGCTCGAATGGGACAATGCAGGAAAAATTAAACTGCTGAGTGTGGGATACAGTTTACGGGAACCTGAATTGCTGTTCAGGAAAATTGAAGATGCAGAGATCAGTACACAGGTTGAAAAACTGAAAGCCGGATTGATTAAACCAAACAACGAAAAAATGGAAACGCCTTCAAAAGATACCGGAGCCGCGGAAGAAAAAACAGCGGCGGTTATAAAACCTGTTATCCAGTTCGATGATTTTGCAAAGATCGATCTGAAAGTGGGAACAATTGTAGCAGCAGAAAAAGTGGAAGAGGCAGATAAATTATTGAAACTATCAGTTGACCTCGGATTCGAAACCCGTACGATCGTGAGTGGTATTGCGTTGCATTTTGATCCGGCGGCTATTGTAGGCAGGCAGGTGGTGGTGGTGGCCAATCTTGCCCCGAGGAAAATGCGGGGCATAGAAAGCAACGGTATGATCCTGATGGCTGAGAATGCAGCAGGAAGGTTGAAATTTGTAAATCCTGATGAGGCCGTTAATAATGGAAGCGGCGTGAGTTAACGTCGCTTACGGTAATGGTCACACGCAGATTGTAAATAGGCTTTCATCGAAATAATGAGTGAATCGGCCCCGGTAAAACGGGGCTTTTTTAACAGGTTACCTGTTTTAGCGGGATCTCTTTTGTAATCATAACAATACACTGCTTTATTTTCTGCTGCATCAAAGCCAAGAACATATTGCTGGTTGATGGCCTCGTACACGGCGCTGTTTGTTTTTGTGAATACCGTGCGGCCGGGGTTCAATACACTATCTCTCAGGCTGGTACCGTAACTCAGAAAACTGTCTTTCACGCCGGCATAATATAATATCGTATTCATGATATCCAGCTGACTAACGGTGGCCTGTATGTTTTCTTTTTTTTGTTCGGATGGATCAAACAATATGATTGGGATCCGGAAGCTTTCCACTTCGTCCACCTTCACTTTGTCAGCCGCCGGTTGAGCCCAGTGGTCAGCGCAGAAGATGAAAACGGTATTATGGTACCAGGGCTGTGTGGCCGCAAAGGAAAAAAAATGTTGAAGGCATTCACTGTAATACTGCATGGTCTTCATTTGCGGCGTCCTGTTTTGTTGCGGGTACCTTTCTATGAAGCCCGATGGAAGATCGTTGGGGTAGTGGGTGCTGATATTGTATTGAACAGTAAAAAAAGGTGGTTGAATGTCCTTCATTTTCTTAGCCATAAAATCAAGCACGTATTCATCATGCAATCCCATGCTGTGCTTTTCCATTTGTTGGTAACCGGGAATATCCTCCATGCAATAATAATGTTGAATGCCCAGCCATTTGCAACATTGTGCAAAGCCAAAGTCATCATAATTATCACCGATAAAAAAATCTGACCGATATCCTTTTTCCGCCAGCACCTTTCCAACAGAAGTGTGCGGTATGCTCACAAAATTTGAATGGTAAAGTGGGATATCCGTCATAGTGGGAATGCCTGCCAACAATGCTGTGATGCCTTTATTTGAGCTGTAGGCATAACTGAAGGCATTGCTAAAAAAACTGCTGTGGTTAAGAAGGCTGTCGAAAAATGGCATGGCAACCTTATCCTTTCCGCCGGCGGTAAAAAATTCCAGCGGTACACTTTCCATGATAAACAGTACAATGTTTTTAGGCTTCGTTGCAACTGGCTGATTTGTTTTGATGAGCGGGAAAAGGCGGGCAGCTGCGTCTTTTGCCATGTATGTCCGGTCGGGGATCGACAGCTCTTTCATGCGATACAACGAAAACAGGAATGTATGAAATGAGTTTTGTGCCAACGGCAACTGCACCGGCTTTAAGTGGGTTAGGGGGTAGGTGGGCACAATAACTTTTTTCCCCTGCAGTGTAAACAACAAAGCGCTGACCATTAACAGGCCGCCGGTAAAATAGCAGCGCCCTGTTGCCGGGATACCTGTTGCTACGCGTTTAAGATCGCGGTAAATGAACAGTCCCGTTATAATTCCGGCTGCCAGCAAGGCAACAAGCACCCCCATCACCAGGATCGTTCCGTTCTCAAATGGATTACGCAACACATAGAGCAGGTCAGCATCTGCCCGTTGCAGGTGAAACCTGAAATAGAAAATATCCACCAGGTTCAGCAGGATGCAGAAAGTATTCAGCAGGGTAAATAACCAAACCAGTGTTGAGTAAACCTGTTTTTTTTGAAGGTACCTTACAGGGAGCAGCAACAATAACAGTACCAGGGGCAAATTAATTAGCACAACAGAAAACAGGTCATAAAACAGCGACCATTTAATCACCGCTAAACCGCCTGCCACATCACTTATTGCCCAGCCATCAGCTATGTTGGCGTTGTAAAAAAAGAAAATGCATTTTATGCCACATAATAAAATAAGTAGCTTTAGAAAAAATAATAAAGCAGGTTTTTCTTTTGCAACGATGCCTGGTAACAACGAAAATAATTTCATCCTGGATGAAGAAAAATAGTTTCCTCCTTAACAAATATACAATCGC
>CAYVLT010000380.1:0-3740 GCA_964452405.1 uncultured Ferruginibacter sp. | reverse complement strand
CATCATCCTGTGTGATCATTGGCTTTTTGGAAACGAGCACCACTTCCCGTAAGGCCTCCACCTTTCGGTTCATAACCAGTTGCAATGGCACCGTGGAATTTTTTACGGGCACCTGCCGTTCCACAGGCTGGTACCCAACGGCAGAAACCCGAACCAAATAATCCGAGAAGGCGGTTACTGTAAATGTATTGCCGCCCCGGGAAGCCACCTGCGACGCAATTACGGCGCTGTCCGGAAGATGAAGCAACTCAATATTGGCCGGGGGAAATGAATCCCGCTCAAAACTCAGGGTAACCCCCACCGTTACCTGTTGTGCCCGGGCTGTAAAAGAAGCTGACAGTAAGAAAAATAGTAAACCTAAGCCTGTTTTCATATAATGGTGACGATAAATAAAAAGCAACTTTTCAGGTTAAATGAAAAGTTGCTGGCAAAAAAATTGTTTACAGATATTTTATTCGGTTTTTTCGAAAAGTTCCTTTTTATCCACCACTTTCACCTTATCTTTTTCCTTCAAGGTTTTGCTCACTACATCGTAAGGGCCGCTGATCACCATTTCATCTCCCTTTAATCCTTCAGTTACCTCGATATAGTTAATATCCTGGATGGCGGTTTTTACTTTTACCTTCTTAACGGTGTTGTCTTTCGGATCCAATACAAACACCACCACTTCCAGGTCATCCGCATTCACTCCATCAGAGGCGGCCATATCTCCTGCATCCACATGTTTCTTTTCGGCTTTGGTGCTGTCTTTTATTTCCCTGGTGGTAACGGCATTGATCGGCACGCTAAGTACATTGGCATGGGTTCGTGTTTGAATATCAGCACTGGCACTCATTCCCGGCCTGAAAGGAAAACTGCGCTTGCCGGTAAGATCGGCATAGCTCTCAGGCAGCAAGCGCACATATACCTTATAGTTAGTAACGTCAGTACTGGTGTTGGTAAGAGAGGTTTGTGTGGCAGCCCCGTTATTGCTGCTGGCGATCTGTGTAACAATACCTTTGAATTTGCGGTCGTTATATGCATCTACTGTTACGATGGCGCTATCACCCAGTTTCACTTTCGGGATATCATTTTCACCCACATCCACCCTAACTTCAATTTTACTCATATCAGCAATGCGAAGCATTTCGGTACCAGCCATCATATTGCTTCCCACAACCCTTTCACCTTTTTTTACACTTAGTAAACTTACCACGCCATCCATTGGTGCCAGTACAGCAGTTCTGCTGAGGTCTTTGTTAGCCTTTGCCAAGCTGCTCTGTGCAGCCTGCACGGCTGCCTGCCCGCCGCGGATACCCTGTTTGGCTGCGTTATAATTGGCCAGTGCAGATTTATAAGCAGCATCAGCCACATTGAATTCATTGGCGCTGATTACTTTTTCATCATACAATTGCTTTTGCATTTTATAGGTTTTCTCAGCCTGGTCAAGGTTGGCTTTGAGTGCGTCGAGTGCTGCCTTCGAATTATCCACCTGGGCCTGGCTTTGTGCAACCCCGCTGGCTGCCTGGTTGGCCTGGATAGCATAGATGTCTGCATAAATGCGGGCCACTACCTGGCCTTTCTTAACACTGTCGCCCTCCTGCACGGTAAGTTCAGTGATCTCACCGCTGATATCGGGGCTTACTTTCACCTCCACTTCCGGGTATATCTTTCCACTCGCGTTCACAAATTCAGTAATGGTGCGGCGCATCACCTTTTCGGCGGTAACCTTGGTACCTTCATCTTTACCAAATACGCCTGCCGACTTCAACACCACCAACAACACCACCAAAATCACCACGCTGATCAATATCCATTTTACTGTCTTACTCATATCGTATGTATTAACTTAAAAGGAGATAGATGAAACAACTTTCACCGGCTCCCTGATTTACAATTTTAAACCCTGGCCTTTGTAAAATTCAAGCACTTTCATCCTGAAAACATATTCATATTGCGCCAGTAATTTATCTGTAACTGCCTTGGTCAGGTTATTCTGATTGGTAATTAATTCAAAAGTTCCAAGCAGGCCAACCTCGTATCTCTTCGATGCGAAATCATAGGTTTTTTTTGTTGCAGCAAGTGTTATAACGGTAGCATTGTATCTTTCAAACGCACTCACCGCATTAGTGTAAGCCTGGTAAATATCCTGTTTAAGCTGTTGATCGGCTTGTTGGATATTGAGCTCGGCATTTTTTACATCCAGTTTTGATCGTTCATACGCTGTGCGGGATGAACCTCCGTTACTAAAGATGGGAATACTTACCGCAATACCAATATTTTGGCGAAAGTTGTTGTCTAACTGGCTCCCATATCCTTTCCATAATTCACCAAATGACTTCTGGCCCTGGGTGATGTTAAATTTTGGTTGTTGAATAAAATACTGGGTGGTTCCCACTGTTACAGCACCAAGGGTGGGATCGGGAACATCATATCCCACAAAATTGTAGCCGGTGATCTTTTTAAAGGAACTTGAAAAGTTGGTGCCCAATCCTGCAAACGCTGAAAAGCTCGGATACATGGCCGCTTTGGCGACTTTTACATTTGTTTGAGATGACAGCAACCTCAACTGGTTTACCTTTTGTGCCGGTTGATTTTGAATAGCCATTTGAAATACATAGTCTGGCTGCAAGTCAGCGATTTTTTCTACCGGAATATTTTCAACCGGTGGAATATCCAACTCAAATGGTGCCGCCGCATCAAGATTTAGTAAAGCCTTAAGTTGCAGCAGGCTGATATCAGCCGTTGCTTTTGCGTTGATAATGCTGGTGCTGTCTCTCGCCAACTGCGCCTCCAGTTCCGTGGCATTCAGCTCCGGTAAATTTCCGGCATCCACCCTTTTCCTGGTGGCATCAAGCTGGCTTTTTGTTTGTTCAAACTGAATTTCTGCCACTGTAATCTGCTCCTTGTTTAGCAGTGCCTGTAAAAAAGAAGTAGCCACCGACAAAGCAATATCATTCCTGGTTTTTTCAACATTAGCCTGTGCTGCCTTGTAGTCATACTGTGCTGCAACCAGGGAGTTTTTAATGCGGTGCCAGTTAAAAATCATTGCATCCACATTCAGGTTCATTTGTTGAAACAATAACTGGGTGGTGGTAAACTGGTTGGTTGTTGGGTCAACAGACCGTCCAAACTGGAGGCCGGTATTGGTTGAAAAATTTGCGTTCGGATAAACGAACTTCTTAGTCTGCTGCTCACTGAGGGCGGCAAGCTTTGCCTGGATTTCCTGTTGCTTGACCGACACGTTATGCTGCCATGCGTAGTCCACGCATTTTCTCAAATCCCATTTGTCCTGGGCTTCTGCAGTATAACAAAACACTATTGAAAGCAGTACAGTAAAAGTAATGTAACGCATACAACAAAAATATAACATCCTTGGTTAACTGTGTATTGTCAATTTTATAAGTGGCAATAAATCACCGTTATAAATGCAATGTACCTAACGTAACAACAACACCATTCCTTTCCTGGAAATAGCTGTTCCCCGGAAGCTGGTTCCCTGAGCCACCCAGGTATAAGCACCACTGTTTTGAGGCTTCCCTTTAAAACTTCCATCCCATCCCCTGCCCGGGTCACTGGTTGAAAATACCAGTTGCCCCAGCCTGTTGTACACGTTGAAATAACCAAACCGGCTGATGCCAACTGGAATGGCTTTTAATAAATTATTCCCCATACTACTCAGTGGATTGAATGCTGTAGGCACATATATTTCCGGGCCATTCAATATGCGGATCAAAACGGTATCATAGGTTTCACAACCC
>CAYVLT010000379.1:0-3795 GCA_964452405.1 uncultured Ferruginibacter sp. | reverse complement strand
CGCCGATCCTGCCCGCAATTAACACGATCACCGATACCACAACAGAGATCGTCATAACACCGATGCTTCCAGGCAGCCTGATGAACCTTTCGTTCAGGTATGAAAACCCTGCACTGAAAATAATGAGCGCTGTGATGATGGTTAATAAATCCATACGTTACTTTATTCGAATCAACCGATGATTGTAAATATAAGCCGTAGAATGTAAACGGCCATTGCCGGTTCTACAACCGGTTAAACATTCCGGCTTAAATCGCGTAAATTACCCCCGCTAAAAAAATGCAGGCTACACCCGATTATAAAAAACTGGATAACCCCGTGTGGCATTCACTCACGGAGAAGCATACCTGTTTTTCAGAGGGTAATGCAATTGCAAAAAGATATCAACCCAACCTGCTACTGTTCGCAGGCATCCCGGCGCCAGGTGAAAAAATCAGCAGCCACCTCGATGCGGTTGTGGAACCAGGTGAATCAATATTTCTTTTTGAACCACTTCCCTCTCTACCTTCCCGTTATACCGTGGAGGCCGTGGTGGAATGTTGCCAGATGGTATGCAAACATCCTGTTAATTCCCCGTACAACCCTAACATCCGGCAACTTTCCTTCGCAGACGAAACAGCCATGTTTGAATTGATGAAGGAAGTTTTTCCCGGGTATTACCTACGGGAAACCTGGCGGGTCGGTAACTACTACGGTATTTTTGAGGGAGGCAAACTGGTGGCCATGGCCGGCGAAAGGTTTTGTATGAACGGCTTTACAGAGATTAGTGCAGTGGCTACCCGCCCCGGATATACCGGTCGCGGATATGCGAGCCAGTTAGTTTCCCACCTGCAGCAACAAAACCTTGATGCCGGCATCATTCCTTTTTTACACACCGGCGCTACCAACAGCCGGGCCATCGCAGTGTACGAAAAACTTGGTTATGTTACCCGGAGACTGGTGACTGTTTCCATGTTAAAACGGAACGGGTAAACCGTAAATCTGGAAATGATGTTATATAAAACAACATTTCGCTGCTGCAGCAGGATAACCAGCTTTTTTTTTGAATAAAGCTGCCTGAATTGTTGTAAAGTCATCTGTTTTTTCATACTTAATTCCGAACTTGGATTATCACAGCAGCCAGGCACAGGGCCGTTGTGATAACAATATTCAACTCATGCTACGTTCATGACGTTATCCCGCAAAACACCAGGAACAGGTGAACCAACTCCTGCAGGGCAGGAAGAGTCGCCAACCATACCGGGTTCTATCCTGTACAGGGCTTTTATTGACAGCAGCGGTAAACCCGTGTACAACTACATCAGCAATTCACTGAAACAAACCAAGCAGTTCCAGCCTGCTTCAGCAGCGAAAGATCATTTATCATTGCTTGAAATGATCCATGAAGAAGACCGCGATCTTTATTTTGAAGCGAGAGACAAAGCGGTGAAAAACACCAGCAACCTCAATATCGACATCAGGTTGAAAGAAGCCACCGGGGATATTTTGTGGATCAATCACCGGGAAGAAGCTTTGACATCAGATAATGGAATGTTGATACGGGAAGGACTTATCATTGACATCACCGCCCGTAAAAAAGCAGAAGAAGCCCTGAAGGCATCCGAAGGAAAATTCCGCTCCTTCGTTGAAAATTCTTTCGAAGTTTTTTATACCATGAACCTGGAAGCAGTTTTCACCTATATCTCCTCCAACTGCTTTGAATTGTTTGGTCATGATAAAAAAGAAGTGGTGGGGAAATCAGCATTTGAAGGATTGGTGTACCCCGGTGATATCCCGATGTGCAGGGAACGGGTAAAACAGATGGTGGAAACAGGCATTGGCCAAACCGGCATTGAATACAGGATTTGGCACGGCGCCGGAAGATGGGTCTGGATTTCAACCAGCATCAAACCGATATTTGATGCCGACGGAAAGATCCGGTCCTTCCAGGGCATCACCTTCGACATTACAGAAAGAAAAAAAGTGTATGAATCGCTGCGAAAAAGTGAAGAGCGATTCCGTTCATTTGTTGAAAATGCCAACGACATTATTTACACACTTACCGAAGATGGCATACTCACTTACGCCTCGCCAAATTGCACTACCGTATTGGGATATGCGGAAGACCAGTTCATGGGGCGATCGGTTTTTGATACGGTTGTGCACCGTGATGATATTGAATATTGCAAACGGTTTATTTCAGAAGTACTCCATAGTGGTAAAAGTAAAGCCGGTATAGAGCACCGTGTAAAATGCAGTAACCAGGAATGGCGCACTTTTATAACCAACGCGGCTCCACTGTATGATGAAAAAGGAAAAGCCACCGCCTTCCTTGGCATTGCCAGGGATATCACCGAACAAAAGAAGGCCGCATCTGCCCTGTTGGAAAGTGAACAGAGCTATGAGAAACTTTTTAACAGCATCACAGAAGCTATTTATATACAGGATGGAGAAGGCCGATTTTTGAATCTTAACCAGGGCGCCGAAAAAATGTATGGATATACCCGGGAAGAACTGGTTGGAAAAACGCCTGACTTTCTTGCGGCCCCGGGCAGGAATGATATGAAGGCCATTGCAAAACTGATTCGTGAAACCTATCAAACGGGCAATGCGATACAGCTCGATTTCTGGGGCCGGCGCAAGAATGGTGAAATATTTCCAAAAGAGGTGATCATCAACAAAGGAAGATATTTTGGCAAAGAGGTGATCATTGTAACGGCAAGGGATATCTCAGAAAGAGAACGCAACCTCGCACAGATAAAAGAAAGTGAAACCCGGTGGCAGTTTGCACTGGAGGGAACAGGCGATGGTATCTGGGACCTGGATACCGGCACCAATAAAATTTATTATTCGCACAACTGGAAATCCATGCTGGGATACTCCGACAACGAGATCGGCGATTCGGTGAATGAATGGGAGGAGCGTATCCATCCTGACGATAGGGAAGCCGTGTTGAACAGTGTAAAAAAACACCGGGAAAACCTGTCGCCCATGTACGAAAGCGAATACCGCCTGCGCTGCAAAGACGGCTCCTACAAATGGATCCTCGACCGGGGAAAACTGATCGACCGGTTCAGCCAGGATACAGCGCCAAGGTTCATCGGTATTCATACAGATATCACCCATCGAAAACTCACTGAAGAAAGGTTGAAAGAAAGTGAAAAAAAATTCTCGAGGATATTTCATCTCTCGCCGGATGTGATCCTGCTCGCCCGTTTAAAAGACGGTGTGATCACTGATGTGAATGAAAGGGTTTTTGAAATGAGTGGGTACCGGGCCGAAGAAATTGTTGGAAAAACAACCATCGAAATGAAAGGCTGGGAGGATGAAACCGACCGGGGCAGGTTTGTGCATGAACTGAAAACCCGGGGCCGGGTAACCAATTTTGAAAAAACCTTTTTAACAAAAAGTGGCGAGCCCCGCAATACCAATCTGTCAGCCGAGATCATTGAGATTAACGGTGAACAGTACACGCTTACATTTGTGTATGATCTTACCGACAGGATAAAAATTTCGGCAGCACTAAAAGAAAACAATGAATTGCTGCTTCAAACCGGGAGTCTTGCACGGGTAGGCGGCTGGGTGTATGATGTGGTGACCAGGACAAGTACCCTCACTGCTGAAACCTATAAAATGCAGGAGTTGCCTGAGCACACACCCATTACGCTGCAGGAGGCGATCAATTCTTACCATGAAGATGAACGTCAGCGCCTCCTCAAACTGTTAGAAAACGCTACCACCCGGGCAGAGCCGTTCTCAGGTGAATTTAAAAAATGGACAGCCACCGGTAAATCCTTGCAGGTAAGGATCACCTGC
>CAYVLT010000378.1:0-3806 GCA_964452405.1 uncultured Ferruginibacter sp. | reverse complement strand
GATCAATGTGGCCGGTGTTTGCACCAACCCTCCGCCGCCAACGATGGCATCTATGAATCCTGCCGCAAAAGCGGCGCAGCACAAAACGATGATCTCATGACCCATCAGGAAGTATAATTTCTTTCGCCAAATAATAAACTGCCGATCCTTACCATATTGCTGCCTTCCTCCACCGCAATACCGTAATCGCCACTCATACCCATGGATAGTGTATTGAAACGGTATCCGCCTGCTAACATTTTATCGTATAACTGTTTCAGGTGTTTGAATTCATTACGCACCAATGGCAGGTTGCTGCTGAAACTTGCCATTCCCATTACACCCTGCACCGCCAGGTGTTTAAATTGGGATAAGTCAGGTAAATTCACTAACTCCTGCTCATCAAATCCAAATTTGGTTTCTTCTGCAGCAATGTGTACCTGCAACAGGCAGGGGAGGATGCGGTTATTTTTTTGCGCCTGCTTATCCATCTCGCTCAGCAGCTTTACACTATCCACACCATGCACCAGGTGTACAAAGGGGGCGATATATTTTACTTTGTTGGTTTGTAAATGCCCGATGAAATGCCAGCGGATGTCTTTGGGCAAAACGGCTTCTTTGTCGAGCAACTCCTGCACATAATTTTCACCGAAATCGCGGTGGCCGGCATCATACAACTGTTGTATGTCTTCTACAGGTTTAGTTTTCGACACGGCCACCAGGGTTACTTGTTGCTCCCGGAGCGCCGACATTATTTTTTGATAGGCCTCAAAATGTACTGCCATGTTAAAATGAAATTTTTGTCCAGGGAAGTTGTTGAAGTTTTTTAAACAGTAACCAACAGGCCACCGCCACAAACGGCATCAGTGCCATCAGCAGCCAGCTTGTTTTGATCACAAGATAATGCAACCCCACCAGCGCCCCGATGATGAGCATCTGTACCAATACCTGTGCAAAACGCCCGGTTTGCTGCCGGGTATTCTGCTGCCGCGAAAATGGCAGGTAATGTTCAGAAAGAATGGCGATGATCAGAAATATGAGAATATTGGTAAAGAGCCCGAATACAAAATCATCAATTACAGCCGGCCCCCATACATACAAAGCAAAGCAGCACAACAGCAGGTACACCGGCAGGAAAAATTTGGTGAGCAGTGCTTTCAATCCCCCGGTAATCAACCGGCCGGGATGTACAACCGGTGTTGACTGGTAGATCCAGGAAGCCTGGAAATTTTCATTGAACTCAATAAAGATGCGGCTGTTTGAAATGCTGAACGTGCCGATGTACACAAAAAAAAGAAAGAGCCTTGTGCCGGGTAACTGTTGCCAGGTGGTGGCTATATTTTGACCACTCTTAAAAACAAATACAAATACGAACACCAGCAGGTAGGCGAGGCTCGGATAAAACTGTATCTTAAATCCTTTATCCCGGCCGGTGATTTTCCACACCAATTCAAAACCTGCCGCCTCTGTGCCGGAGATGCAGAGTAAACCGGATATTTTTTCTGACAGGCTTTTTGTTTGTTTCGTTCCTGTTTCACTTTTTGTAGTACTGCCTGTATTATTCAACGCGGCCAGTTTGCGGGCAAATGCCGGGGCGAGGTATTTGAACATGATCCAAAAAGTGAGCAATGGCATCAGCAATGCACAAACGATCATCACTATATGTGGAGCGTCGGCCTGCACCTGGTGTACCGCATCAAGTGTCATCGCCATCCATACCGGCGGCAGAAAATAAGAATACCAATGCACGGTGAAGCTGGTGGCCAGGTGGCTGAAGTTGGTGATGCGTGGCATTACCTGGAAACCCACTGCAAAAAATACGGTCATGAATACCTGGAAATAACCCACAATGTCTTTCACTTTTTGTTCATTACTGAACCGCAGGATGAGTCCATATAACAGGTAGGTAACAAATACTGCAAGCGCCACCGTTAGTAAAAGGGTAGCAATGCTGGCCAGTCCGGTTGCGAAACCGAACAGGATGAAAATACACAATACAGGCAGTAAGGTAAGAGCGATGGTGAATTGCAGCAGGTACACCAATATATGCGCCAGCCTTGCCATGAAAAGCGTTTTACCATTTACGGGTCGTGGTAATATCACCTGGTTGTCGGTGGTATCGAGTAATACAGCGCTGAAGTCGGTGATCATGGTCATGGTCATCATAAACAACAGGTAACTGTGAAGGAAGATCATGGCCATCACCAATGATTGGATGGCAAAGATCATCAGGGCGGCGAATAAGCCAAATAACCCATACAGCAGCAATGTGAGCAGGAGGGGATTGCTGTTTTCTTTTTGTTGTTTCTGGCGCCAGTTCAGGTATACCCTTCTCCGGTCCATTAAAACCTTTGTTTCTGCAATCACCTGCAGCCGTTCGTAATCAACCCCCTGTTTTACCAACAGGCGGCATGCAAACAACATAATTTTCAATATCAGTTTGTCCATGCCCGTTAGCTTTTTAAAATGTCAATGAACTGTCCTGCGGTGGATTGGTGCTGTTCGCTCCCGCCCGTGAGAGCGGTGAAAATATTTTCAAGCGATCCCTGTTGTGCCTGCTGTTGCAGGGTTTCAAAACTGCCATCAGCTATCACCAGGCCTTTGTCAATGATCACAATACGGTTACTGATCTTTTCCACCACGTCCATGATATGGGAAGAATAAAAAATTGTTTTACCTGCCTGTTTCAGTTGCGATAAAATTTCTTTTACCAGTATTACGGCGTTGGCATCCAGTCCGCTCAGCGGCTCATCAAGAAAAATTATTTCAGGATTGTGGATGAGTCCGCTGATGAGCAGCACTTTTTGTTTCATGCCTTTACTATACCCGTTCATGCGGGTGGTGGCTTTGTCGGTGAGTTCAAAAAGGCGCAGCAGTTCCCATGATTTTTTTTCGATGGTGGCTTCCTCCATCTGGTAAAGTTTACCAACAAACCGAAGAAACTCCAGCGGGGTGAGCACATCGTATAATGCAGCCTGTTCGGGGATGTAGCCAATTTTTTGTTTTACTTCCACGGGGTTGTTTCGTACATCCATACCCAACACGGTAGCTTCGCCTTCAAAATCACTGATGATGCCCGTTAATATTTTTATGGTGGTGCTTTTACCGGCGCCGTTTGGTCCAATATAACCTACGATCTGCCCTGCATCCATCGACAGGTCGATCCCTTTGAGTACATAATTGCCATTGTATTGCTTTTTCAGCGAGCTGATGTTGATGATTGCCATAACATTAATTTACGTGTACCGGTGCGGGCAAAGTTGCGGAATCTATCCATAAAAAAAGTGCAAACGGGTCAACATTTGCACTTTCATCAACAGCTTTGTGGTTGTTTATTTCAGAATGGTTCTGCCGATTACAATTCTTTGTACCTCGCTGGTACCCTCATAAATCTGGGTGATCTTGGCATCTCTCATCATTCTTTCCACATGGTACTCTTTCACAAATCCATACCCGCCATGTATCTGCACCGCTTCCGTGGCCGTCCACATGGCCGTTTCGCTGGCAAACACTTTTGCCATGCTGCCACTGAGCGTATAATCCATGTGTTGATCTTTTTCAAAAGCTGCTTTGAGGCAAAGCAGGCGGGCACATTCTATACGGGTAGCCATGTCGGCCAGCTTAAACTGGATGGCCTGGTGGTGCATGATCTCCTTGCCAAATGCTTTTCGTTCTTTGCTGTAGGCGAGTGCCCTCTCGTAAGCACCGCTGGCAATACCCAGGGCTTGTGAGGCGATGCCGATCCTGCCGCCGGCCAGCGTTTTCATGGCAAACTTAAATCCAAATCCATCTTCACCGATCCTGTTTTCCTTCGGCACTTTTACATC
>CAYVLT010000377.1:0-3816 GCA_964452405.1 uncultured Ferruginibacter sp. | reverse complement strand
TATCTGTTTTTTTTTTATAACAGATGCATTGTAACAACGAAAAGAATTTCATCCTGGATGAAGAAAAATAGTTTCCTCCTTAACAAATATACAATCGCAGTTTTTATTTTGCTGGCTTACGTAGCCGTGGATGCGATCCTGCATAAAGGCATGTGCCGGGTTTTGATCGGTGGCTCCTTTAATGAGCAACTGCTGCCTGTTC
Source organism: uncultured Ferruginibacter sp. (assembly GCA_964452405.1). Lineage (GTDB taxonomy): Bacteria > Bacteroidota > Bacteroidia > Chitinophagales > Chitinophagaceae > Ferruginibacter. Next base: position 3,614 of record CAYVLT010000377.1, on the reverse strand, counting down.
AAACTTCACCATGCAATAACCCACTCGAAGTAAAAGACAAGGCCTGGACAAAAGCGGTTAACACAACAGAGCGACTTAATAATTTACGGGTCGATGCCGCCGGATTTGAAATGGATGTTTATTACGATACCGCCCGAAACGGGTTATTGCTCTTTCATGATTCCACCGAATATTCAACCTTGCCGGTTGAGGCAGTATTGCACCTTTATGTTGCCCGGAAAATGACGGCCTCCATCTGGCTCGATTTTAAAAATCTTTCTCCCGTAAATGAAACAGCCGCCTTACAATATATTGTATCGCTGCGGGATCGTTTTGGTTTATCAAACAGGTTGATCGTGGAGTCATCGATGCCGCAATGCCTGGTTTCTTTTTGCCGGGCAGGATTTTTCACCAGCTATTACACGCCTTTTTTTAATCCTTACCAGCAGGATGAAGCCGTTACACAGCAATATATTGACAGCATCCAGGCCCGCCTTATTCGCTACCCTGTCAGCGCATTATCCGGGTATTATTTTCAGTACCCGCTGCTGAAAAAATATTTCCCCGCTTACCCGCTGCTTACCTGGGCGGATGATCCAAACAGCAGTGTGGTGAGTTATTTTTTTAACCGTAAACTGTTTGCAGACGGGCAGTTGAAAGTGATCCTGCACCCGGGTAAATAGCCGGCGATATAACCATCCCGGCGGTTTTTCAATTTATTTTTTACCGGATAAAATAATGCCTTAATTTCGGCTTTTAAAAATAGTTGTTTAACTAACTAATTTTCTTGCCATGTCAAAGAGAACGATCAAAAAAGTTGCGGTGTTGGGTAGTGGCGTTATGGGCAGCCGCATTGCCTGTCACTTTGCAGGAGTGGGTTTGCAGGTATTATTGCTGGATATTCAACCAAAGGATTTGGAGACCGGCGCTCCTGCTGCCGCGAAAAATAAAATCGTAAATGATGCTTTGGCAGCGGCCATTAAATCGAATCCCTCACCTGTGTACACGCCTGATGTGGTTAGCAGGATCAGCATCGGGAATTTTACCGACGATATGAACCGGATCGCCGACTGTGATTGGGTGATAGAAGTAGTGGTGGAACGGCTCGACATTAAGCAATCAGTTTTTGAAAAGGTAGAGCAATACCGTAAACCGGGCACCCTCATTACCTCTAACACATCCGGTATTCCCATTCATATGATGGCTGCCGGCAGGAGCGATGATTTTAAAAAGCATTTTTGCGGAACGCATTTTTTTAATCCGCCGAGATACCTGCGTTTGCTGGAGATCATACCCACCGCTGATACTGATCCTGCGGTGATTGAATTCCTGTTATACTATGGTGATCTTGTACTGGGTAAAACCACGGTGCTGTGTAAAGACACGCCGGCCTTCATTGCCAACCGGATCGGCGTGTTTGGAATGATGTCGATTATGCATACCATGGAGCAATTGCAATTGAACGTGGATGAAATTGATGCACTAACAGGGCCGGTTATTGGCAGACCAAAATCCGCCACTTTCAGAACCGCTGATCTTGTTGGTATAGATACATTGGTAAAAGTGGCTAATGGGGTTGCTGAAAATTGCCCGGAAGATGAAGCGAAAGCGATCTTTACCATTCCCGGCTGGCTCGATACAATGGTGACCAACAACTGGCTCGGAGATAAAACCGGACAGGGATTTTTTAAAAAGACAAAAAGTGCCACAGGTGAAAAGGAAATTTTAACCCTTAACCTGCACACACTCGAATATGCGCCCCGGCAAAAACCAAAATTTGCCACGCTCGATGCAGCCAGGCCGGTGGAAGACCTGCAGCAGCGATTGAAATTATTATGTACCGGCACTGATAAAGCCGGTGAATTTTACCGACTATTTCATTACCATCTTTTTGCCTATATCAGTAACCGCATCCCGGAAATATCCGATGAAATATACCGCGTGGATGATGCCATGATGGCTGGTTTTGGTTGGGAGATCGGCGCCTTTGAAAGCTGGGATGTGCTCGGTGTTGCAAAAACAGCAGATGCCATGAGGGCGGCGGGTTTTATACCTGCTGACTGGGTTAACGAAATGCTGGCAGCAGGCATACAATCATTTTATACGGTTGAAAACGGAAAGCGTTTATGCTATGAGGTTAGCACTAAATCATACAAGCCTGTTCCGGGAGGAGATGCATTTATTGTGATGAAGAATTTCAGCAATGAAACCATCTGGAAGAATAGTGCCTGTCGTGCTTATCACCTGGGAGATGACGTGATTGGTTTGGAATGGTATACCAAAATGGGTAGTATTGGCGGAGAAGTGCTGGAAGGAATACAAAAATCAATTGCATTGGCAGAAGATAAATACAAAGGGCTGGTGATTGCCAATGACGGACAGAATTTTTCAGCGGGCGCCAATGTGGCGATGATCTTTATGCTGGCCATTGAGCAGGATTATGATGAGATTGATATGGCCATCCGGATGTTCCAGCAAACAATGATGCGGGTGCGGTATTCATCTGTTCCGGTGGTACTTGCCCCACATGGGCTTGCGCTGGGTGGAGGTTGTGAGATCTGCCTGCATGCTGATAAAGTGGTGGCTGCGGCTGAAACTTATACAGGGCTGGTGGAAGTGGGCATTGGGGTGATTCCGGGCGGCGGCGGTACCAAGGAATTTGTACTCCGGGCATCCGATGAGCTGCATAACGGTGAAGTAGACACGAATACGATACAAAACCGGTTTCTCACCATCGCCACTGCAAAAGTGGCCACTTCTGCCCAGGAAGCGTTTAACCTGGGAATTTACCGGAACGGAAGGGATACCGTATCCATCAATGCGGGAAGAAGGATCGCGGAAGCCAAAGAGGCCGTGATCGGTTTATTTGACGACGGGTATGTGATGCCGGTGCAACGGAAAGATATCAAAGTGCTGGGCCGTGGTGCCCTGGGTGCCATGTATGCCGGTATTAACGGAATGCACCGGGCAAACTACGCCACCGATCATGATGTTACGGTCGCTAAAAAGCTTGCCTGGGTAATGGCCGGTGGCGATTTAAGTGAACCCACGCTGGTTAGTGAGCAATACCTGCTCGACCTGGAGAGGGAAGCCTTCCTGTCGCTCACCGCTGAAAAGAAAACACTGGAGCGTATACAAAGCGTTTTGAAAACCGGCAAGCCATTGAGGAATTAGGTTGAGCCGGAATTGTTATAAATTGCGGCTGTGCATGCAGCCAACAAATATTTAAAAGGTTACAAAGACGCGGCCCTGGCAGGCAGCTTTCGCCGCTTTTTCATCCAAACACTCTTGCTGGTGGCTGTTTTTATCGCAGCCATCTTTTTAATTTATTACAACCAGAACAAAGTTCTTGCCACCAACCAGTCTCTTATCAATGCGAAGGATTTGATCTTTCAATCTGAAAAAACCATTTCCCTGGTAAAAGACTATGAAACCAATGCACGGGGATTTATCATATCGGGCAATGATGATTTTCTTGCCTTGATCAGGGGAACCAAAGACAGTACTGCCATTTCATTACAACAGTTGCGACAGCTCAGCCTTGATAACCCGCAGCAACTTTCAGCGGTGGATTCGCTGGAAAAATATATTTCGCTCCGCTTTGCCGTGTCTGATTCCGGCATTTTTCTTTCCCG
>CAYVLT010000376.1:0-3840 GCA_964452405.1 uncultured Ferruginibacter sp. | reverse complement strand
GACCGTGTTGGTGAACAAATCGGTGTATTTAAAACACACCAATAACGCCACAATGATCACCACGCTGATCACAAAATACCGTTGCGTCTTTTTTTCAGTGGCGGCTTTTTCAATTTGAAGGCCGGCCAGCCAGGTAAACAACGCAATGCCAAACGGTACCAATGTATAGGCAGGTTTTGCCCATGCATAAAAAAAAGTACTTGCTATAAGCAACCATAACCATCGTAGCCGCTGCGGAAACAGGTAATGAACCGCCAGTGTAACGGTAAAAAAAAGTATAAACCCGATAGAATTAAATATCATATCCCCTTAGTTTGGTAAGGTGTGAAATCGGTCTTCAAAAGGGGATAGGATCAGGTGTTGCTAACGTAGACGGCTAGCTGCTTATATTTTGGCTGCGATGCTGTCGATCAGCTCGCCAACATTTTTCCAGCTTTGAATTTCTTTAGCTGCAAAGCGGATATTGAAGCTCTTTTCAATGGCCACCACCAGTTGCACATGGGTAAGTGAATCCCAGCCTTCCACATCATCGGCAGTGGTATTGTCGGATAATTTTATGTTGTCTTCATCCAGGGCATCTTCAAAAATTGTTGTAAGCCTGTTTAATATTGCTGTTCTTTCCATGTGATTTTATTTTGCTGTGATAAAACATTTTTTTTGCTGGTAACCGGCGGTATCCAGCACCCAGTAACCATTTTCTGCGGTAAAGCCCAGCTTTTCGTAGTGGTCTTTCACCATTTCATTTTTTGCCGTAGGCAGGTATTCGCCTTTTAACCTGCTGAAACCATTTGCGGTCGCATAGTTTACGATGCTGTTCAATGTAAAGTTTTCCATGCCTCTTTTTAACACCCTGCAGCTCATAAGCCAGGTTTCGATAAAAAGCGTACTGTCATCTTCCTTTTTAAGGATGATGATGCAGATGAGGCCATTATCACCAAACTTGTCCTCCAGTGTAAAAGTGAAAGGCGCATACTCATCACTGGCAGCGATGGCTTCGATATCTGTTTCAATATACCGGACCGTTCTTAAATTGAACTGGTTACTTCGTTGTGAAAGCTGCGCCACCCTGGGCGTATTAAACTTTGTGAAGGGTTCCACCACGGATACCATCTGCAGCGTACGCAAAAAATCATCTTCATTGGTAAAGCTTTTATGCAAAGCCGTACGTTCAGCCTCCACCTGGTATTGGCGGGTGCGTTCCGCATCTTCACCAGAAAAAGAAATGGTTTCAAAAAGGTTCAAGCCGTACAGGTACTCAAGGTATTCTGCGGGGTCTTCGGGTAGTTCCGGAACCGTGATGCCTGGAATGTTTTCACGCACAATATTTCTCTCGAATGGATTGTCATCAAGAAATACCATGGAATCAAAACCGATATTCAGTACAGATTGAATGTGCCTTATATTGTCGGCCTTATTGTCCCAGTTGGCCACGAACACTGCGATATCATCCAGCCGCAGCACCATGTCGGGATGCTTTTCGAACGGTTCTTTTGCTGTATGTTCATTGTTCTTACTGCATACCGCAAGGATAATGCCCCGGTTCTTCAATTTTTTGATCCAGTACTGGAATTCAGTAAAAGCTTTACCGATACCAAGACTTCCCACCTGTATATTCTCCAACCCGTCATCTCCAATGATGCCTCCCCACAGGGTGTTATCCAGGTCGAGGATCAGGCACTTATTGAAGCGCCCGTACATGGTTTTGATGAGCGAAACAGTACGGATAGCGACCTCAGGTAATATCTCGATGCTCAATACCATTTCCGTATTGATGTAGATGGAACTCTGGAAGGCTGTTTTTTTGCCGTACAGGTTTTGTAAAGCTGAAAGATCACAGATGAAGAAATCAGGATGCTTCATACTGAATTGCATCAGCTCCATATTCAGCCTGCGCAACTGGTAAAGAAAGGAGGCCTCGGTTTTAGTGGCATAATTCCCGAAAACAGCGTCATCTATTTCAGTATAGTTATAATAAATCACCTTTGCCTTTAAACGACCGCTCAATTGGGTATAAATATTTTCAACAAGGCTGAAGCGGGTAGCCGCAAGGGTAGGGTAGTCGGCAGGCTTTAGTTTGTTATAGGCTCCCATCAATTTATGCGACGATTGAAAAACGATCACCACAGAAGGCTGAAAACTGTACAAGTCACTTCCTTCGTCAAATACCTGCCGTTCCACCTGGTTAAAATCGGCTTCCCAAACCAGCAGGTCGATGCCTGCTTCATAGGCCGCACCCCTGAGTGCCTGCGCCAGCAACTGCGTGGCGGAATCGCCCAGGATAGCCAGTTTTACATGCGTTAAACCGGTAAAATCTTTCTTTAAATTTTTCTTTAGTGATGCAAATGTTGCCATGATTTCTTGTACACTTAACAGGATATACCTGCCAATCTCTATTAACGAAAAAAATGCCGCTTAGGTGTATGAGACTTTATTGTAAAACATTAAAAAAAATAATTTCAATTGCCCTTCAATCAGACTTTGTATAAAATGCATGTCTTTGCATTGGAGTTGAACCATACGATTGCCTGTGACAACTACTTGTACCTGTCAAATCAGTAAGGCTCCGTACAGGATATAATAGCAGGGATGGTGGGCTGTACATAAAGGCTGGTTGCCGTAATAGACGGATGTTACGCCCGTAACTGCGGCTTTTTCAGGCTGTGCGAAATGGCGGCAGGTAATTGCTTCCTGGATCTTTAATGCGAAGGATTTTTGCTCAGTAATTCTCTTTACCTGGTGGTTAAACTTTACGATTTTTTTTTCGCAGCCACAGTTATGGGAACTGTCTTTTTTACTGCAACAATTCCGGGATTTAATCTTTTTTGAGCAGTGACAATGCCGGGTTTTAATTGCCGCCTCACTGCTTTCTGCATGATCGCAGGGACAGACGGCAAAAACCGCTGCTGAAAAAACCAGTAACCAGATTGAGGTTATAAATTTTGTAATTGTTATCACTGTTGTCCTGAGTAGGTCAAAAATATAACCTTTCAATGATAAAAAACACGCTTTGCGAAAAAAATAATGTTTAACCATTATTGGTTGCAGGGTAAGTGGAATGCGCAACCGGCGTAATCAGTTCATAGTAAGATCAAAAGGCTTTTTCGTCTCCTTTGAACACTTTGTAAACGGTCAGGAACATGATCCTGAGGTCGAGCCAGATCGTCCAGTTTTCAAGGTACCAGAGATCTTCATTTACACGATTAATGATCTGCTCATTATCGGTGATCTCACCCCGCAATCCATTTACCTGCGCCCAGCCGGTGATGCCGGGTTTCAGGAACTGCCTGATCATAAACTGGTCAACGATCTTTGAATAGTCGGTGGTATGTTTCACCATGTGAGGTCTTGGTCCCACAAGGCTCATTTCACCTTTCAGTACATTGATGAATTGGGGGAATTCATCGAGACTGGTTTTGCGGATAAATTTGCCGATCCTTGTGATTCGCTTATCATTTTTGGTGGCTTGTTTAGTGTCTGAATCCTTGTTCACTGCCATGCTCCTGAACTTATAACAACGGAAGGTTTTATTGTTACGGCCTGAACGGATCTGGGAAAAGAAGATCGGGCCCTTTGATTCGAGCATGATCAACAGCCCCAGGATCGGTATCAGCCAGGAGAGAATGAACACCACCACTAACAGGCTTACGATCACATCCAGCGTTCTCTTCTTAAAACGGTTGCCCACATCATCGAGCGGCTCACTTCGTAAAGAAAGTACAGGCAGGTCTCTTACGTAATTGATGATCACCGGTTTGTTCACGAATATTGAAAGGTCAGGCACTACTTTGAAACGGATGCATTCCGATTCAGCCTTGTTCATGATCGTGTAAATATCTTTAT
>CAYVLT010000375.1:0-3850 GCA_964452405.1 uncultured Ferruginibacter sp. | reverse complement strand
CCTGCAGGAAAATACTGTATCTCCACCAGCAATCGAAATTTTGAAGGCAGGCAGGGAGCAGGAGCCAGGACCTTGCTGGCCAGTCCGCTTACGGCTGCTGCCGCGGCAATCACGGGCGTGATCACTGATGTAAGAGAGTTATTAAACTAATAAGCAATTATGAGTAAAGCAAAAATAGATATCATTCACTCCGGGTTTGTTCCCTTAAACATTGAAAATGTTGACACGGACCAGATCATTCCCGCCCGGTTTTTAAAAGCCACCACCCGGGACGGTTTTGGGAAAAACCTGTTCCGCGACTGGCGCTATGAAAATGATGATGAAGCACAACCTAAACCAGGGTTTGTATTGAACGATCCTTCCTATAGCGGCAGCATTTTGGTGGCAGCAAAAAATTTCGGCTGTGGATCTTCCCGTGAGCATGCGGCCTGGGCCATCTACGACTATGGTTTCAATGCGGTGGTGTCAAGTTTTTTTGCAGATATATTTAAAAACAATGCCCTGAACAACGGGTTGTTGCCTGTGACTGTGTCGGAAGAATTCCTGCAGAAGATTTTTGCCCTGGATCAGCAGGCTAAGCTGCACATTGACCTGGAGAAGCAAACCATCACAATTGATGCAACCGGCGAATCAGAGCATTTTGACATCAGTGCATATAAGAAAACCTGTATGCTTAATGGTTATGATGATATCGACTACCTGTTAAGCATAAAGGAAGATATTCTTTCATACGAAGCAACCCGTTAACAGCACCGTTACCCTTTTTTAAGCGACAACAAAAACACTATGAATAACGACACTCAACAGTCAACCAACAACATGAACACAGGTAAAACCTTTTCCATTACAGTTATTCCCGGCGACGGTATCGGGCCGGAGGTAACGCAGCAATCGGTGAATGTGCTGAATGCCATTGCGCAAAGCGCCGGTCACCATTTTGATTTTAAGTATTGCCTGATGGGAGCTGTGGCCATCGACAAAACGGGCAACCCGCTTCCGGATGAAACCATCGAATCCTGTCTCAACACAGATGCGGTGCTGTTTGGGGCGATCGGCCATCCCAAATACGACAATGATCCAACTGCAAAAGTGCGGCCCGAGCAGGGGCTGCTTAAGTTGCGCAAAGCCCTGCAGTTGTTTTCAAACATACGTCCCATCATCACTTATCCTTCATTGCAACACCTGTCGCCGCTGAAAAAAAAGCAGTTGGAAGATGTGGACTTTGTTATTTACCGGGAACTGGTGGGCGGAATTTATTTTGGTGAAAAGAAAACCAACGAGGCGCAAACATGGGCTTCTGACGGTTGCGAATATACGCAGGAAGAAATTGAAAGAATTGCACACCAGGCTTTTAAAGCAGCCATGCAACGGAAGAAAAAACTTACGTTGGTGGATAAAGCCAACGTACTGGAAACTTCCCGCCTGTGGCGCAAAGTGGTAAAGGAAATTGCACTGCAATACCCCGAAGTGGCTGTCGACTTTTTGTTTGTAGACAATGCCGCAATGCAGATCATCCTTAATCCCAAACAGTTTGACGTGGTACTGACTGAAAATCTTTTCGGCGACATCATCAGTGATGAAGCCAGCGTTATCAGTGGTTCCCTCGGCTTGCTGCCATCGGCCTCAGTGGGCGTTTCCACTGCTTTGTTTGAACCTATTCACGGCAGTTACCCACAGGCTGCCGGTAAAGACATTGCCAATCCGCTTGGATCCATTTTATCAGCCGCCATGTTGCTCGACTACCTCGGCTTAACACAGGAAGCGAAGCTGGTAAAAGAAGCCGTGCAATGGACAATTGAAAATATGTATGTAACGAAAGATATAGACCCGGTGAATTTTTATTTCACTTCCACCGTAGGCGAACTGATCTGTGAATACATCCATGGTCGTTTACCCGGCGTATTCAGCCAGGAAAATGTTGAGCTGAGAAAATCAACCATCATTTAACAGGAAAGATGCAGGCGGCCCAACAAAAATATTGCGGACGCTAAAATAAGTTCTTTGTTTTTTAAAATGTTACGGATATATTTGCTACACAACAATACTTCATGTTGAACAGCAAATTAAATACTGGCCTTGTTACCGCAGTGATCATCATTGCAGTCATTGTCATTATTATTCCGGCAACACATGGAGTAGGTAACTTTATTTAAATACATTGATTGATATAAAGCCCGGCTCCAAAAGAGCCGGGCTTTTTTTATTTACCGGTAGTGAAGCAACAGATAACCATGACGGGTAATAATTTTTGTAAATCATTTTTTCGGAGCGCAACCTGATGGCAACTTATTTTAACAACGATACAATCATTTTCCTCAACGGCAACTATGTAAAGGCAGCTGAGGCGAAGATGGATTTCTACAGCCAGAGCCTGCATTATGGCTACGGGGTATTTGAGGGCATCCGCAGTTATAAAACAACAGGGGGTGCTACTAAGATTTTTAAGGCCGCCGAACATTTTAAAAGACTGGAGGACTCTGCTGCTGCACTGAATATGCCCTTTCACTGGAGCTTAGAAGAGCTGGAGCAAGCAACCTATGAAGTGCTGAAGCGCAATAACCTGCAGGATGCTTATATAAGGCCACTGGTGTATGCGCCGGCGAATATGAGTTTTGTTAAGAATGAGCAGTCGTTCATCGTAATAGAAGCCTGGGAAATGGGATTGTTCCTTGGTGATAAACTTATCAGGGTAATGACGTCTTCCTTTCAGCGTCCCAATCCCAAGGGATTCAGGATACAGGCTAAGGCAACAGGTCATTATGTAAACTCCATCCTCTCCAGCCAGGAAGCCAAGGCTAACGGGTACGATGAAGCGCTTTTGCTGGATATGAACGGTATGGTGGCCGAAGGCCCCGGGGCCAATTTGTTTTTTGAAAAAGACGGTGTACTGTACACACCGCCTTTGGGAAATATTTTACCGGGCATTACCAGGGCAAGCGTGCTGCAACTCTGCGCCGGAGCAGGTATCCAGGTAGTGGAGAAATTTTTTGAGGTGGCTGAATTAAAAAATGCCGACGCTGTTTTTTATTGCGGTACCGCTGCTGAAGTGATTGGCTGGGAAAGCCTCGATGAAGTAAAATTTCCCATGCCGTGGAATGAAACAGTATCAAGAAAAATACAATTGGCCTATAAAAACCTTGTGGTTGAAAATACAGCAGTAGCTGCCCTATAAATGCAACAGGGCGCCCAACTGGCAGTGATGAGAAAAAGGTGTTCGGTTAAATGCTGATGCAGCCACAGCCGTACAAGTGAGTGACACAACGATGTTGAAAAAAGATTAAATGTTTGTTACAAAAAAAAGGAAATGACAGAATTAAACAGGTATTCAAAAGTATTAACGCAGGATGAAACACAACCCGCTGCGCAGGCGATGTTATATGGAATTGGTTTAACAGAAGAAGACCTGAAGAAGCCACAGGTAGGCGTTTGCAGCATGGGCTATGACGGCAACACCTGCAACATGCACCTGAACGACCTGGCGAAAATGGTGAAGCAGGGTGTGTGGGACAATGAGATGGTGGGCCTCGTTTTTAACACCATCGGCATCAGTGATGGTATCAGCAACGGAACAGATGGAATGCGCTACAGCCTGGTGAGCCGCGACCTGATCGCTGACAGTATTGAAGCAGTATGCGGTGGCTTTTATTATGATGGGCTGATCGCATTGCCGGGCTGCGATAAAAACATGCCGGGCTCCATCATGGCGATGGGGCGGCTGAATCGACCGTCGATTATGGTTTACGGCGGCACGATAGATCCAGGGCATTACAAGGGAGAAGACCTGAATATTATATCAGCTTTTGAAGCCTTGGGAAAAAAACTGGCAGGTACCATTACGCCTGAAGATTTT
>CAYVLT010000374.1:0-3870 GCA_964452405.1 uncultured Ferruginibacter sp. | reverse complement strand
TTGAAAGATCAAAGCTGATCACCGAAAGGTTGCTGCTGCTGATCAATAAAAGAGCCGGCATCGATGCCACTTATACGGCATCAAGTTTTGAAGATGCTGTTGAGTTGATGAACGAGGTAACACCTGATATCGTGCTGCTGGATATGAACCTCGGTGGTTTAAAGTCGATAGATCTTGTAAAGATTGTCAAAACCCGTTACCAGCATTGCAGTTTTATCGTGCTGTTTAACCAGGTGAATGATATTAAAAAGCAGTACTGTGAGTATTTGGGCGTGGATTACATTTTCGATAAATACTATGACATTGAAAATATTAATCCCGCAATTGATACCCTGACCAAACAAACCAAATTCAATACCCATGAGCAACCAAAAACCGATGAGGGATATTATACAGGGATTGCCTAACGCGGTGTACACCTGCGACAGGCAGGGTTATGTAAAAACCTTTAATAAAGCCGCCATAGAATTATGGGGGCGCAAACCGGTTGCCGGTAAGGACCGCTGGACCGGATCGCTGAATACTTACAATGCGGATGGCAGTAACCTGGCGCCTGAAGAAACGCCCATGGCCAAAACATTGAAACAGGAGCAGCCGGTATATGGAAAAGAGATCATAGTAGGCCGCCCAGACAATACCATGCGGCATGTAATACCTTACCCGTCTCCGTTATACAACGGGAAGGGAGAACTCTCTGGTGTGATCAATATCCTGGTCGACATCACTGAAACCCGAAAGACTTCACCTCAAATTTCTGACACTTATAAAGAACTGGTGGAAGATGCAGCCGATGGCATCTTCCTATTTGACCAACAGGGCAATTTTCTTTCTGTAAATGCAAGCGGCTGTCAAATGCTGGGGTATACCAGGAATGAGCTGCCCCTGCTAAACCTCACCGACATCATGCCTGTAGCCTACACCGGGAAACTTCCCGTGGAGATGAATAAACTGAACAGGGGCGAATCAGTACTTGCTGAAAGGCAATTTGTGAAAAGTGATGGTACCTTGTTCTTTGCAGAAATAAGCGTACGAAAAACGAGCAGCGGTAATTTCCAGGCGATGGTTCGCGACATCACTGAAAGAAAATACGCTGAACAAAAAATGCTGAAAACCGTAGAGCGCCAGGATATGCTTACGGAAGCAACGGCAGACACGATCTGGGATTGGGACATTGTAAACAACAAAATGTTTTACAATGAAGGCATCACTAAAATGCTTGGTTACCAGGTATCAGAAATAAAGAACGTATCAAGCTGGTGGGAAAAAAATGTTCATCCAGATGATCTGAAGCGTGTATCCGGTACCGTGGATGAAGTATTCAGAACCAGGAAAAGGAATTCCCATCTTACTTACCGGTTTAAATGCGCCGATGACAGCTACAAATTCATTTATGACCGTTGGCTCACCATATTTGATAAGTATGGACGGCCGCAAAGAATGGTGGGAGTGATGCAGGATGTAACCCGGCACAAGGATGAAGATGTTCGCATTGCCAAAGTGATCATCGAAACACAGGAAACAGAGCGTCGGCTCATTGGAGCTGAATTGCACGACAACGTAAACCAGATACTCACCGGCTGCCTGCTAAACCTGGCCATGATAAAAAACGCCGACGCGGACAGGGTAAACGAGCTGGCAGAAACATCAAGAGAATATATTCTAACCGCCATTAATGAATTGCGGAAACTCACGCACCGGCTGGTCCCGGTAACGGATTGTCATACCAGTGCCACCGAGCTATTTGAAAACCTGATTGTTTCAATGAACATCAACAAGCAGTTCCGTATCAACACAGATTTCGGTATGCTTGACAGCCTGAACATTAATGAGGACATCCAGTTGAACCTGTACAGGATGCTGCAGGAGCAGTTAACCAACATTGTAAAATACTCAGGTGCCAGCCAGGTAGATGTGAGCATCACATTGGCTAAGAATACAATCAGCATGCGTATATACGATAACGGGAGGGGCTTCAATGCCAACCTGGTGAAAATGGGTATCGGGCTGAGTAACATTAAAAAAAGAATCCAGTTGCTTGATGGAGTATTCACCCTGAATACCGCCGAAGGCGAAGGATGCGAAATAATTGCGGCAATCCCCGTGTACAAACACGAGATGGCTGTATGACCAATATCCGTGTATTCCGATAATTAAAAACAGTTATCCAAACGAGGCTTTTAATCCGGGATGCATTATTTGAAAACCAGAAAAATATTATTCCGCTGAAACCAAAAGGAAAATTTAATCTAGCCAAACAAAAGATTTCATAAAGATCTTACCAGAACTGCTGTTTGGGTATGCATGGTTAAAAGCATTATAGCCGCCAGTTTCTACTGGCGGCGCCAATGCCAAACTTAGGTTTCACTGATGGCCGGCAACAGCGATTGTTGTCGCCTGCGGAATTATATTTTCCCTAATGTAATTCTATGAAACCCCGATCCAAAAAACAATCCATGAACATTTTGATAATGTTCGCCCTGGCCATTAGCTTGGTCGCCCCTTTAAAAGCCCAACTGGTTGCCGATTTTACGTCGGATATCAGCAGCGGCTGTTCACCCATCCTCGTCAATTTTACCGACCTCTCCACCGGTCATCCAACCGAATGGAAATGGGATTTGGGAAATGGCACTTATTCATCTTTGCAAAATCCGTCTGTTACTTATTTCAGCCCCGGGTACTATACGGTAAAACTGGTGGCAAAAGCAGGCGCTCAAATGGATTCTGTTGTAAAGACGGCACAGGTTCACGTGTTTCAAACTGCAACGGTTGACTTTTCAGCCAGCATAACAGATGGTTGCAATAATTTTACCACGCAGTTCACCGATCAAACAGGCGAGGGCGTTCCGATCAGCACCTGGCAATGGGATTTTGGTGATGGCACTCTGTCCGGCATCCGGAATCCTTCCCACGCCTACACCTTGGGTGGCAGTTATTCAGTAACCCTCAAAGTGGTTACCAATGATGGCTGTATCTCCAATGCAAGAAAAGCAGGATACATCAACAACCGGTTGGTACACGCGGATTTCAGGAATATCATCAATGACAAGTGCGCTCCAAATAATATCGAATTCCGTAATAATTCAACAGGCAGCAGCCCGGTAACTTACATTTGGTCTTTTGGAGACAATAGCAGTTCAACATCGGTAACGCCTGTACACCTGTATGCCACCGGCAATACCTACGACGTAAAGTTGGTTGCCACCCTGCAGGAAGGTTGTACAGATTCAATTACAAAGACGATCATAGTTGCAGCGCCTGTGAGTGCAGCATTCACAGCAGACATTACCAATCAATGTAAGGCACCGGCCACCATCCAGTTTTCAAACCAACATGTTTCCGGCAATACCTATCGCTGGTCTTTTGGAGACAGCCTGAGCTCTACCGCACCAAACCCAACACATATTTATAATGACACGGGTGTTTACACCGTAAGCCTGCTCGTTGTAAATAACAAAGGTTGTAAAGATTCTTTAACAAGAACAGAATACATCAAAATACAAAAGCCGTTCATTTCGCTCCCCGATGCACCGGATAGCGCCTGTGTTCCTTTTGCAAAAACATTTACCGCGATCAACAACTCATCTGTTGCAGTTGCAAATTATTTATGGAATTTTAATGACGGCAATAATTCAACTTCAACATTGGCATCACCTACGCACGTGTTTCAAAATAGCGGCACTTATGATCTTACGCTTATCACTACCGCAACCAACGGGTGTAAAGACACAGTATTCATGCCGGCTGCCATTAAATCCAGTACGCCACCGAGAGCAAATTTTTCTGCGTCCGCATTATCGGCCTGCGCCAGCACCGCCATTACTTTTACTGACCTTTCCACGGGCGGTGCCACTTCCTGGACATGGGATTTTG
>CAYVLT010000373.1:0-3872 GCA_964452405.1 uncultured Ferruginibacter sp. | reverse complement strand
GGGTTGCCTGATCTTACTCGTTACACAGGGCGTTGTGCTAAAATGGATGGGCATCAAAAGCGCTGTTACCCGGGAGATCATTTATTTTGTGCGGTGGATATTCATTGTCGGGTTGGTGTATTATTCCATTGCCTTTATTTACAAATTTGCTCCAGCTGTGCACAAAAGATGGAAACTCACTTCACCGGGAGCAATCATCGCCACCACACTCAGCATCCTCGCTTCGTTTGGTTTCACTTTTTTTGTAAGCAACTACGGTAAATATAATGCGCTATATGGCTCAATTGGAACCATCATTGTGTTGATGGCACTCATATACATCAATTCACTCGTATTGCTGGTAGGCTTTGAGCTGAACGTAAGTATTAAATCCCTCAGGGCCATCGCCGAACAACGGAAGGCTGAAGAGGAAGCAGGCAGCCGGGCCTCGCCATGAGCAGTTTTGCTTTTTAGCCTGTTTAAACTAACTTCGCAACCTGTTAAAAAAAATAAAAATTCAACAATCTTAAATCTTAAATAGATCATGGCATACGACGTAATCGTTTTAGGCAGCGGCCCCGGTGGTTATCCTGCTGCAATCAGGGCCAGTCAACTAGGGAAAAAAGTGGCCATTGTAGAAAAAGAAAGTCTTGGGGGTATTTGCCTCAACTGGGGCTGTATTCCCACCAAAGCACTGCTGAAAAGTGCCCAGGTATATGAATATGCCAAACATGCCACCAGCTATGGCATCAATGTAACTGGTGCCGCTCAGGACTTTGATGCGGTAATTAAGCGCAGTCGCGGTGTGGCCGATAAAATGAGCAAAGGTGTTCAGTTTTTGATGAAGAAGAATAAGATCGATGTGATCATGGGATTTGGTAAACTGGTTGCCCCGGGTAAACTTGAGATCACTGCGGCAGACGGCACTAAAAAAACGGAAGAAGCTAAAAATATCATCATCGCCACCGGCGGTCGTGCAAGGCAGTTGCCGAGCATGCCGATTGATGGTAAAAAAATCATCGGGTACCGGGAAGCTATGGTGTTGCCCACGCAACCCAAAAGCATGATCGTGTGTGGAAGCGGTGCTATCGGAAGTGAATTTGCCTATTTCTACAACAGCATGGGTACAAAGGTTACCATTGTTGAGTTCATGCCGAGGATCGTGCCGGTGGAAGATGAAGAGATCAGCAAAGAACTCGAAAAGCAATACAAAAAACAAGGCATTGGTATCATGACCAGTAGTGAAGTGCTGAGTGTGGATACTTCGGGCGAAGGCGTGAAAGCAAAGGTGAAAACCCCTGAAGGGGAAGTGACGCTCGAAGCAGACATTTTGCTCAGTGCAGTGGGTGTGGTTGCGAATATTGAAAATATAGGCCTGGAAGCACTCGGTATCAAAACCGAAAAAGGAAAGATCGTGGTGGATGGGCATGGTCGTACCAGCGTGCCGGGCATTTATGCCATCGGGGACTGTACACCCGGGCAGGCTTTGGCGCACGTGGCAGGAAAAGAAGGCATCAATGCAGCCGAACACCTGGCCGGTCATCATCCTGAACCACTTGACTACAACAATATTCCAGGCTGTACCTATTGCTCTCCGGAGATCGCCTCTGTAGGCTATACCGAAAAAGCGGCTAAGGATGCAGGTTATGAGATCAAAGTAGGTAAATTCCCTTTTATCGCCAGTGGAAAAGCAAGCGCAGCAGGTGCTACAGAAGGATTTGTAAAAGTGATCTACGATGCCAAATATGGTGAATTCCTCGGCTGCCACATGATCGGCATGAACGTTACAGAAATGATCGCGGAAGCAGTGGTGGCACGCAAACTGGAAACCACGGCCCACGAAATACTGAATGCCGTTCACCCGCACCCAACCATGAGCGAAGCCCTCAAAGAGGCTACTGCTGTGGCTTACGGTGAAGCAACTGATATTTAACTTAGTTCCCTGTAAAATACAATGGGTACGGTAATACTGTACCCATTTTTTATTGTACAGGTGCGGAGCACTGCCTCATGACGAAAGCTACCGGCAACGAGTAAACGCTTTCAACTTGTTTCCCGGTTCTGCTTACCAGCCAATACACACGTGTAAAATGACCGCAACGGATTCCGACTCTGCCTGTAAAATCTTTATTTGCCGAAAACTTTCTTTAAAAGATCTGTAACCTGTGCAGCAGGATCTTTCCTGATCTTCTGTTCTTCCAGGCTGATATTATAAAATAATCCGGCAAGTGCTTTTTCTGTTACATAAGCTGTAAGATCCGTATTAACTTTTTTGGAAGAGAACATATTGTATTTTGAAAAAACCTCCTTCCAGTATTTGGTGGCATCCACTTTTGTGAGTGACGCTTCAATCACCGGCCTGAATTTCTCAGTGAGCTCTCCCGTTGTTGTCTTCTTCAGGTAATCGGTGGCGGCAAAATCCCCGCCCCGCAATATCTGCAACCCGTCATTCACAGACATTTGTTTGATAGAATTCCAGAAAATATTACCTACCCCGCCGGCTGCATCTTCCGCCGCACGGTTCATCGAAAGAATCGCTTTGTCCACCACACTTCCCATACCCAATGCCCGCAATTTTTTTTCTACATCCTGCGCTTCCTGCGGCATCAGTATCTTAATGGCTGCATCACCAAAAAAACCATCCAGCTTACTCAGCTTTTTTGCACTGCTGTCGGTGCCCACCCGCAAAGCTTCTTTCAACCCGCTGATGATATCATCGTTACTTAGTCCATTACCACTGTTGCTGTTACCACCCGTGATGCCGCTGACAGTTCTATCAATTACCGATTTACCACTGGAATCTTTGCTGGTGGCCTTTTTAATAAACCCACCCAGTGTTTGAGCCTGCAGCTGTGCAGCAACACAAAAAGAAACCAGGAGCGAAAGGAGAATTTTTTTCATACAATTTTTTTGCGTTTAAAAAACAAAAATAATGCCTTCGCATTGCTCCACCGCCCTTTGTTTTTTACCTTTAACCAATTTAACAATTGCTTGTATGTCACAGTTATCCGTATGGGAAAAAGAAAGCTTTTTTGCGCCGCAGGACGTTATTATTGCCGGAAGTGGCTTCACGGGCTTATGGAGCGCACTTAAACTAATCGAAAAAAATCCTCATTTAAAAATAACGATACTCGAACGGGGCATCATTCCCACAGGAGCCAGCACCAGGAACGCCGGTTTCAGTTGCTTCGGCAGCCCCTCTGAACTTTTGCATGATGTTGCATTGATGGGTGAAGACAAAACCTTTGAACTTGTGGACATGCGCTACAGGGGATTGCGGATGATCAGGGAGTATTTCCCTGATGACATCACAGGCTTTGATGCTTCAGGCGGATTTGAGTGTTTTACAAATAAACAGCAGGATTGGGAAATGTGCCGGGAAAGACTTGCCTGGCTCAACGAAAAAATGAAACCGGTCACGGGACATCCCGACACCTTTAAGATAGCCGATGAAAAACTTGACAGCTTCGGATTAAAAGGGTTTGATCACCTCACCCAAAACCAACTGGAAGGCGGCTTGCATTCAGGATGGATCGTGCAGGCATTGCTGAAAAAAGTTCAATGCCTGGGAGTGCAGGTGTTAACAGGCATTACCATCACCGGTTTCCAGGAAACCAATGGAAAAGTGCAGGTGGTAACGGCAACGGGTATCCGCTTTTGGGCGGAACAGTTGTTGCTTTGTACAAATGCATTTACCAGGCAATTGTTGCCGGGAAGTGATATTGTGCCCAATCGCGGACAGGTATTTGTAACCAGCGGGATCACCGGGCTTGCGCTTCGGGGTACTTTTCATTTTGACCGGGGATTTTATTATTTCAGGAACCTTGGCAACCGCCTGCTCATCGGGGGCGCCAGGAACAAAGCGCTCGAGGAAGAATCCACCCTGGAGATGG
>CAYVLT010000372.1:0-3911 GCA_964452405.1 uncultured Ferruginibacter sp. | reverse complement strand
AACCTCCGGTTTGTCGAGAGACTATGCATTTCAATGGAGTTATGGCAGAACCGAATCACTCAGCCTGTTGTTTCCGGGCATCACAGGTTATGGAACGCATTTTTCTCAAAGGGATGAAGAATACAGCATATTCCCCACCCTTTCTGAAAATTCAAATGTGAGCAATTACCTCGAGGAAAAATTAAATGTGCCGGAAGACCAGGCCGCCAATTTTGCTGCCAACCTTTCCGGCAGTATTTATTGGGGCGACAAACCATTCACCGTGGGCTCCAATTACCTCGGCGCTTCTATCTGTTTTCTTTTTATACTCGGCTTGTTCCTGCTCGACGGTAAACATAAATGGTGGCTGCTGTCCGCAAGTGTATTAGGAATTATCCTGGCAATGGGCAAAAACTTTCCAGCGATCAATAATTTTCTTTTCGATCATCTGCCCTTGTACAATAAATTTCGCACGCCTGAGATGGCGCTTGTAATTCCCCAGTTGCTCTTCCCTGTTATGGCAGTGCTGGCCGTGCAAAAGTTGGTGGACAACGATGATCCTGCCACCATCAAAAAAATTAAATGGAGCGTGATTGCTATTGGAGTTGTGTTTGCGATCGCCGCAATGCTTTACCTCACCATGGATTACAGCAAAGAAAACAAGCAACGTTTCAATGCCGTAAACAGTGCTTTTGTAAATCCTGACAGTACACTATCCACCAAAATGCAACAGATCAACCAGCAATATGAACCCATGGTTGATAACCGCGTATATGAAAGTCTTCTGCAGCAAACCAAGGGCAACAGCAGCGCTGCAAAAGGCTTGCTTACCGCCCTCCGCAAAGACCGACAGGCATTTTTCGGAGCCGACATCCTGCGCTCTTTCCTTTTTGTGGCACTCACTATTTTGGCAGTGCTGTTGTTTGCTTACAAAAAAATCAATGAAACCTTTCTATTGATCGCTCTTCCCTTACTCACGCTGTTCGACCTCATTCCTTTTGATATGAATTATATCAATGCCAAAAGTTTTGATGAGGCTGAAAAATACCAATCCAATCAATTCAGCGAAACCAATGCAGACAGGATGATCGATAGAGACACAGATCCGAATTTCCGCGTGTTCAATCTTTCCGGCGGCGATCCCTTCCAGGAAGCAAAAACTTCTTACTTCCATAAATCGATCGGGGGGTATCACCCTGCTAAATTGGGTATTTATGATGACCTGATCACCTACCAGCTCAGCCGGAAAATTAATCCTGACGTATTGAACATGCTCAACGTAAAATACATTATACAGGATGGTCCTCAGGGAAAAGAGCCGGTGGCTTATCCCAATGAACAGGCGCTTGGCAACTGCTGGTTTGTAAAAGGCGTAAAATTTGTAGACGGGGCAGCAGCCGAAATGAAGGCACTGGACGAGTTTCATCCTGCTGATACTGCCATTGTTGATAATAGTTTCAAAGACAAACTGAACGGATTTACACCGGCAGACAGTGCTTCCACCATCCGGCAAACAGCGTTCGACAACATGTTCATCAGGTACGAGAGCAACAGCAACAGTGCAAATGTGGCTGTGTTCAGCGAGATATATTACCCCGACTGGAATGCATACATTGATGGTAAACAAGTGCCGGTTGCGAAAGCAGATTACGTGTTGCGGGCCCTGCTGATTCCAGCCGGCAAACATAACATCGAATTCAGGTTTGAACCTAAAGTGTACAGCATCAGTAACAACATTTCAATGATCGCCACCTGGTTACTGGTTGCATTGATCCTGGTGTACCTCGTGTATATTTTCAAACAAAAAAATACAGAAGCCCTTACCTGATGGTAAAGATGCAAGAGCGCCCTTTTATTTTTCTGAAAGAAAAAGACGAACATGGTTTGCTGATCAATGAAAAAGCAAACCATTTGTACGCCACCCTGAGAAATATTGACGTTGAGCGGCTGGAGATCGGTCCCGACTTTAAGAATTATTTTATTCAGCATCACCTGGGCAACCGGCTTTTTTTCTCACTCCAGAACAGCGCCGGAATTTTGTATCATTCCATCAAAAAAAACGGTTGCAAACCTGCAGACATCAATTTTGTAGATTATGGCGCCGGCCTTGGTACCTTATACCTGCTGGCAGGTATGATCGGGTTGAAAAGGGTTATCTACAACGATTACCTGCCGGAATGGAAGACTGCGGCGGCGGCCATTTCAGAGGCACTTCAAATTAAGATTGATGCCTTCATCACAGGTGATATTGACGCCGTTTTAAATGAGGCTGAAAACGCGGGGTTCAGGTATCACATCATCGCATCAAGGAATGTGATAGAACATATTTACAGCCTGCCCGCTTTTTTTAACCAGGTGTATGTACACAATCCCAATGCAGTTGTGTATTCCACCACTACTGCTAACTTTCAAAACCCGGTTATGCGGTTGCATCACTACCGCATCCACACAAAAATAGAGTTTCAACAATACCTGCCCTACCGGAAAAAATACATCCAGGAATTATGGCCGGGCATCAGCGGGGAACAGCTTGACAAACTTGCGGCACTCACACGCGGAAAAGCAAAGGAAGATTTTACCCATGCGATCAACAGTTTCAAACAAAACCAGCCGGTAACTGCAGTGCCCTTCCTTCGAAGCAACACCTGCCTGCCCGACAGCGGCTACTGGTGCGAACACCTGCTTTCAAAAAATGAATATCTTTTGATCGGGAAGGAAGCAGGCTTTACAATCGATTACCTGCCGGGCTACTGGGATACCCATTACCGTTCGGCTTTGATGAATTTCATCGGTCGCACCATGAATGTGCTCATTGGTATCTTTGGAAAAAAGGGCTGTTGGTTCTCTCCTTTTGTAAACATCATTGCCTATCAATCAAAATAAAGCGGCACCTGACAAGCATGGATCTTTCGGTAATCATAATCAACTATAAATCGGCCAAACTGGTGCTGGATTGCGTGGATAGTATTTACCAGCAAACCCGGCAGCATGAATTTGAGATCATCGTGGTTGATAATGATTCGCAGGATGATTGCAGGGAGCAATTGGCCGCCAGGTATCCAAACGTAAAATGGCTGCAAACCGGCTACAATGCGGGTTTTGCAAGAGCAAATAATGCGGGTATTCTGCAAGCTGCCGGCGATTACCTGTTGATATTAAATGCCGATACCATTATCCTCGATGCAGCTATCGACAAAAGTATGCAGTTGCTAAAAGCACAAACGGATGCAGTTGGATGCGGCGTGCAATTACTTAACACAGACGGAACCACGCAGATCTCCGGCGCCCATTTTGTTACAGGCGGACTCAACACGTTGCTGCCCCTTCCCTACCTCGGAAGACTGATCAGGTATCTTGGTTACAAATTCAAATCCACCGTTCCGAGCGTTCAGACGGTACAGGATAAAGTAGCGGTGGATTGGGTGGTGGGCGCCTATATGCTGGTAGAAAAAACGGTATTGGAAAAAAGTGGGTTGATGGATGAGGATTTTTTTATGTACGCAGAGGAGATTGAATGGTGCAGCAGGCTGAGAAAGCAAGGCAGCCTTTATCTTTTTGCAGAGCCCAAAGTAATTCATATTGGTGGTGGCACCAGCAGCGACTATTATGAAACGACGGAAAATGAAAATGGTAAAAATCTTTGGAACCGTAAAGGACGCCAGGTCATTGTTTCCAACATGCTCCGCATCCGTAAACAGTTTGGCTTATACTGGTTCCTGTTCATTACCGGGATGTATGTGGCTGAAATACCTGCTTTTTTTATCTGCCTCCTGGTACACCAGCTTATAACCGGGGGAAAGGCAAGGTATTCCTGGAAAAATTTTGCTGATTACTGCAGGAACATCCAGGTACTGTTGTCATATTTTTTCAAAATGCTCCGTAACAAACCATATTTTTATAAAGTAGGTTAATTCCATGCAACTTTCTGTTAT
>CAYVLT010000371.1:0-3914 GCA_964452405.1 uncultured Ferruginibacter sp. | reverse complement strand
GTGAGGTTGTCGAAGCACACTGACCGGCTGTTGGTGTAAAGGTATAAGTGGTGGTGGTAGTATTATTCAAAGCCGGACTCCAGGTGCCAGTGATGCCGTTGAGTGATGTAGTTGGCAGAGCCGTTATTACATCTCCGGCACAGATTGCCGCAACCGGGTTGAATGTTGGGGCTACTACAGCTCCGATAATTGTTATCACCACGCCGGCAGAATCAATACATCCCCTGTCATCTTTTACCTTAATGGAATGCGAACCAGGAGCAAGGTTTAAAAAAATATTTCCTGCCTGGTACGTCAACCCATCAATGCTATAGCTGAGCGGAAGGCTGCCACCACCCGCGGTGGCGGTGATCGTGCCATCATTCAACCCACAGGAAGCAGGCGAGTAGTTCAAACTCAAACCTGGTCCTGGTAAATTTAAAACTGTTAGCGGCAGTGTCTTTATGCAATGATTGGCATCTCTTACATATAAAGTAACTGCACCGGCTCCTACCGAATTGATGGTGGTACCTGGTTGATAGGTGCTGTTGTTGATACTGAATTCCAGTGGTGGCGTTCCTCCGGACGCAGCAGCAATGATGCTGCCATTGTTATTCCCACAGGCAGCATCTGTGACGGTGGCAGTAAGTGATTGCGGTCCTTCAATATTTCCAATCAATACCGTTTTAGATGCAATACATCCATTACCATCCTTTACAAGAATCGTGTAGGATCCCGCACGCAGGGAGTTGAAATTATTTGCAGTTTGAAAATTTAATCCGCCGTCAACACTGTATTGATAAGTGCCGGATCCTCCGCTGGCACTCACAGTGATGCTTCCATTTGAACTGCCGCAGGTGGCATTGTTTACACCGGCAGTAAAGCCAGGTGCATTGGTATTTGGTACCGAGATGCCGGTAGAAACAGTGCAACCCCGGTCATCCTGCATCGTGATCGTATAAAACCCGGCGGTCAGCCCGGTGAATACATTGCTGCTTTGAAAAACATTTCCGTCAATACTAAACGTATAAGGGGAGGTGCCCGAATTTCCTTCTGCTATTACGCCTCCATTGTTGTTATTACAGGTGGCAGCAATGGCAAAGGAAGTAACTCCAGGAAGCGGATCTGCGTCCACAAATACATCCATGTATGTATAACACTCATTGGCATCTTTAACGTATACCGTATAAAATCCAGGTGCAAGGTTTTCAAAAACACTGTCGGCCTGGAATGCGAATCCATCAATACTGAATTGCAACGGTGGAGCAGCACCGCTGCCGGATGCGATGATACTTCCATTGTTGTTGCCGCAGGAAGCTGCTGTTGTAACAGCATCCAATACCGGCCCTGATGGATTGGTAATGGTTACATCGGTACTATTGCTGCACCCTGTTCCATCCTGCACAGTAATGGTATAGGTGCCGGAGGGCAGGTCAGAAAAAAAGCCGCTTGCCTGGAATGTGCTTCCGTCAATGCTGAATTCGAGCGGGGGCGTTCCGCCAGTAGCCGTTGCCGTTATGGTTCCATCATTCAAAGAACAGGTGCCGTTGAAAGTGGATATATTAAGCGTGGGCCCGCCGGTAGAAGGCACTATCACTGTGATCGTATCTAGACAGTTCCCCGGGTCACCATTGTCAAAACTTTCATCATCCGCCAGGATAATGGTATAAGTGCCTGCAGCCAGCCCGGTAAATGTAGTGGAAGGGTCAAATGTTATCCATGGGCCACCAATACCGGTAATGCTTGCATGATAGGGGGTATTGGGGCCAATACCTGTAATGGTGATGCTGCCATTACTGGTGTTACAGGCGGTGCCCGTTACTACAGCCGAAGCCGTGGAATTAGCAGCCACATCCACCGTTACAAAAATAGTTTTGGTACACCCGTTCGCATCCATCGCTGTTACGGTATGAATGCCGAGCGGCACATTTAGAAAAAGCTGGGTGGCATTGGGAATAAAGGGTCCGAAATCCAGGCTGAAGGTGCAGGAATTACAATTGGATCCATTCACTCTTGGGTTGGTGATTTTTGCAGTACCTCCATTACACAGGTAGGCGCCTTTTGAGGTGACCGTGAAAGTGCTGATGCCCGGGCCTGCCCCGAAATTATCGATGAATACTGCTTGTGAGCCTATACAACCTGTCCCATCTTTCACATACACCGTGTAATTGCCGGAGGCCAGGTTGATAAAGGTGCCGTCTGTCTGAAAATTAGTCCCATCAATGCTGTAGCTGAGTGGAGGAATGCCTCCGCTTCCGCTAACAACAATGATTCCATTGGCGCTGGTGCAGGTGGCGTCGGTGGTGCTGATGTCAAGTACTGCAGTTGACGCTCCTTCAATATCTGCCTGGCTTGTAACAATACACCCGTTCGCATCTTTCACAAATATGGTATAACTGCCCGGGGCAAGATTGTTGAATGTGTTACCAACCTGGTACACTGTTCCGTCAATACTGTATTGTAAGGGTGAAACACCGCCGGAAGCAACAGCGGTGATTTCGCCATTATCTGCGCTGCAGGAAGCATTGATGGCACTAACGGTGAGGGATAGCCCGGAAGCATTGGCCACTGTAATGTCAACTGTACTTTCGCATCCATTGGCATCCCTGATTGTAACTGTAAACGTGTTGTTGGAAGCAAGGCCTGTAAAAAGATTACCTGCCTGGAAATTAAATCCATCGATACTGTATTGATAGGGAGCTGTACCTCCCGAACCAACTGCTGTAATGGTTCCGTTAACCAGGGTACAGGCTGCCGGCGTGGAACTGGCCGTCACCAACGGACCGGCGATATTCGTTAAAGTGAGTGTGACCGCTGCTTTACAGCCGAATACATCTTTTACATACACAATGTAGTTTCCTGCCGGAAGTCCATTAAATATATTTCCCGCCTGGAAGGTAAACCCATCAAGACTATACTGGAAAGGACCGGTGCCGCTTGCCGTTACGGTGATGCTGCCATTGGCGGCATTGCACGATGAGGAGCCTGGCACTGCCACGAGCGAAGGTCCATTGGTGCTGGAAACCGTTACGCTGATGGAGCCCGTACAACCGGTGAAATCTTTTACCGCAATGGTATATACGCCGGGGGCCAGCCCTGCAAAAACATTTCCAGGCTGAAAAACGCCGCCATTGATGCTGTACAATAAAGGTTCGATACCACCTGAGCCGTTACAGGCATCTGCAACAATACCTCCCTGCATGAATGCAACCCCGGCCGTAACCAGCGGTGTGCCTGCAGGGGCGCCGGTGGCTTTATTGAAGGCTGCCAGGTTTTTGCCGTCCCAGTAATACAGGTACGATGCGTTTACAAAAAGCATGTTGGCTGAATTATCAACCAGCCCCGAGGCAACAAGGTAGGGCCTGTTGGCCGCTTCCCTAACTGTATTGAACCCGGTGGCCGTACTCCAGGCAATGAAAGCCGGGCTGTAGGGTGCCGTGTTTTTATACATCTGGTTGTTAAGCGATGGAGTGCCTAACAGGGAGCCATATACGCAATACATGTCGTTGTTGGCCGGGTCGAAAACAAAGTCGGCAATATCCTGCGCCCATCCCGCTCCGCCGGTATATGGAATGCCTGTAACATTCAATGAACTGACGGCGGTGGAAGGTGGTGCAAAAATTCCAAAATTGATATCAGAGTTGATCCCACCTCCGGCAATCAAAATCTGCGGTGACCCATTGTTACAGTTCCAGTACATTTTCCAGGCTTCGGTAAAACTTCCGTTCGATGTGGTGATATAGTTGTCGTACAGACCAGTGGTGCTGAGCCTGATCACGTTGAAGCCGGCTGGGTAATTGAATCCTTGTCCCATATAAATATTACCCGTGGGTTTTTCCACCATCCAGCCACCATAATAGGTGCCAAAGGTCCAGGACGGAATGGTAAGAGAACCGCTGAAAGTCCACAAAAGATTTCCGGCAGGATCGTACTTG
>CAYVLT010000370.1:0-3927 GCA_964452405.1 uncultured Ferruginibacter sp. | reverse complement strand
ATCCATCTGTTCGTTCATTACAGCAACAAAGCTGCGGCGCCTGTTATGGCAAGCGTGGTATTATTTTGTGAGTAAGCAATAATTTCAAAATCTTTTGCAGTCATCCCTTTGGGAAGCGTGAGCAATACCCGGCCATTCCCTGCTGCGGTGCCTGTGGTTACCAGGTCGCGTACAATGTTTACATGATGCAGGGTGCGGCCGCCATTCTCCCCGTTACGCACTTTTGTTTCGGCCTGCAACTGAACCAACGCAATATTCAGGCTGCTGTTGGGCGAAGGATTCAATTTCCATGATACCTCTACCCGTTGACCCTCCTGCTGAAGCACCTGTATCAACGGTGGCAGGTTAACGGCCTCCTGTAAAAATTTTTGAATCGTACTGTTCAGGCGATCAACATCTGAACCGGTGAAAGACAACTTTCCATTCACAACAGCCTCCGGAGTATAAACACCTTCTCCTTTAAATACCTGCGCATAGGCCCGTTGCCGGCTGCTGTAGGCCTTACTGCTGAAAGGGTCCGTCCACCCCAACCGGTTCCAGTAATCCACATGAAAACCCAATACAAAAACATTGTCCCTGTACTTATCCTTTGCCTGGCGGATGGCTTCATCGGCCGGCGGGCAACTGGAGCATCCTTCAGATGTGAACAATTCCACTACGGCAAAACCATTGCCTGTATAGGGTTTGCTTACCGGCGGCATGGTTGATGCCCGGTTGAGGGCAACCGCAATGATCGCTCCACCCAGCAACAACACGGCCGCTATCCCCAAAGATCTTTTCGTAAACTGCATACTAATTGTTTAAGCGGTTTGTTTAATACGAACACTGATCGACTTTACATAAGCGCCATTATCACGCAACATTTTTATCCCTGACGAAAACTTCATGTACGGCAACTGAAGCCGTTGATGGTTGAGCCGGCTTACCCGGTAAAGAATATTCCAATGCCTGATGATCTCTTTCCAGGCAAAGAAAACAGAGTGTGCAGGATCATAGATATGTGTTGGTTCACTGCCGGCCCCGTTCAGTTCGATGATCGACAGGTTTTTCCCTGCCAACAGATCCTCCCAGTTTTTATAACGGATATCGAGGCGTCCGAAATAAAATTCAGGGATCTCCCTGCAGATCGCGTCAATAGCATGTTCAAGTGTATCACTGTTCAGGTGACTGATGTCGATAAATTTAGAACCCCTGCAGTGATTGCCATAAGGCACCAGCAGGCGCTGCTCATTGTTTGGAAGAATTTCCGAAAGTGTGGCGGCATGGGTTTCCTTCAAGGTGTCCAGCTGCAAAATATAACGGGAATCTTTCTTCAACAGCATTTCAATGGTGGAGGTACCATCGCCTGTAACCGTTAAAAACTCTTTGCCAACAATACCGGAAATACGCCCCCTTTCTTCCCCGGGATACCGGTAATAAAATATGCCCGCTTCCTGCTCATAATCTACAAATTCCTGCACCAAAAATTCAACCCGCGAAAGAGATGCATAAGCTGCCAGTTCAACAACCGAACCAATTTTTTGTACCATCAGTCCCCGCATCCCGATATCAGGTTTGGCAATTACCGGGAATGTTAGCCCCTTGCTTTGCATCTCATCCGTGATCTGCTGTACCGGTGTGCCGGCAGGAAACAGTAAGGTGGCCGGGTAATAACATGCCGGGATGAGGTCATAGATCTCTTTTTTACTTTCCAGCAAAAAACCGCCGTTCCTGATCAATGGGTTTGACGTGTTGAAAAAGAAGGCTGACCTGGCTCTCAGCATCAACCATATCCAATAAAGGTAAATCGGACCATACAATAAATTGAACGGCCAGTATTCCCAATTGAATACTTTAATAAACCAGGGTTGAGTGCGTAAGGTTCTGATCATAAGTAAAAGTCATTATTGGTTAACCGTTTCAAAAGCCAACTCCTGTACGGCAACCGCTTCGTTACCGGTTTCAAAATAATGCATGTTTGCGCCGGCAGTTCCGATTGCCAGGCAGGTGATGCTTACAGTGAGTAATTGATCGTTACGATTCATGAAAATGCTGTACGCACTGTTTCCATTGCCCGCATTGCGGTGAAAATTGTATACCTCCGGCAATCCCGGGGCAGGCGTTTCCGTTAGCCACCTGTTGAACCATGCCCGTCGTTCCTGCTCCATCGGTGCATCATACAGCGTTACGCTGCTCCAGATATGCGGCAATGCAGCATCCAGTTGTTGAAAATGCTTTCTATCACCGTCCCACCTTGCTTCGTACAAAAATCCATTTATAAACAATACCAATGTAAACGGTTCCACCTGGTTCAGGTCCATTCCCAAAAAGCAAAACTCCGGTTCACTGTGCCTGATAATATCAAGGAATACCAGCCCACGGCTTTTACGGTATGGTGGTGAAGGTTGATGTTTTTCAAAAGCGCCGTTCAGCAATACAGCTGCAGCGCAATGGCTGTTACAGCCGATCCATGACCCATTGGCTTCTGCATCACGCGGGTAAACCAAATGCAGATCTCCCTGCCGGTAAACAGCGGGTGCAATTGCTTTCGGCCGGGCAGCATTTTCATCCCTGCTGGAGGTAATAAAACATCCGGTTGCTGAAGGCAGGTAGGTTACTGTGCACATGCTTGCCGGTATTTAATGGTGGCGGGCGCTACTCCAAAATTTTCTTCTACCGAAAGGCCGGGCAGTTCATTCACACCGATCCTGATCAACGCCATATGATGAATGCTGTGCTCAATATTATAAGCCAGCTCGCGGTAATAGTCAGTGTTCAACCGAACCGTGCCTGTTTCCCCCGGCTGGTACCCGGCTTCGAGTAAGAGGGGCCGGTTGCCTTTCTCCACGTCGCCTGCAATCTGCTGCAGTTGCAGGGCCGCAAAAGACCGGTCCGTTTCAATGCGGTGGTCTCTTGCCCGGTTTTCGTAATTAACAATTCCGTGGTGATAACCATTGTTCAGTTCAATGAACAATTCAATGATATGCCGCACATGCTGCCCGATGCTGGCTTTCAGCAGGTCACTTTTCTTCGTGTAGTCACTGGCTGAAATAGCCAGCAACACCGAATTGAGTTGCATAAAAATGCCTTCAATGGCTGGTTTTAAGTGGGTAATGGGTGTACTCATTTTTTTATTTTAGGGCTGTAATATTTAGCATAACCGTCACTTCATCAGACATCACCCAACTGCTGCCGCCTACTTTGAAATCCCTGCGGTTAATTTTAAACTGCCCGCTGAAGCGGTAACCGCCGTTAATGGCGGTGGCGGTAAATGGAAAACTGATCTGTTTGCTGGTACCCTTGATCGTTAGTTTCCCCTGCACCTCAAACGCGCCTGCCTTACCTGATATCGTTGATGATACAAAACTCAGCTCCGGGAATTGTGTCACATCAAAATAATCTTCTTTCTTCAGGTGCCTGTCCCGTGAGCCGATGCCCGTGTTAATGGTGGAAGCATCCACACTTACCTGCACGTTTGAAGCCCCGGGGTGATCGGGAGTAAACACGATCTGCCCTTTCAACCCCCTGAAACTACCGTCAACGCCTACCCCAAAATTTTTAATGGTAAATTTCACAGATGAACCTTCATCGGTTACATGGTATGTTTGTGCCGCCGGCAGCAAGCTCAGCAGGCAGGCAAAGGTTGTTAAAAAATAATGTTTCATATTATTGAAGATTAGCACTGCCAAACAAATGATCATATTGCTGGCAATGGATTAATGCGTTCCTGAATTGTAAAAAATCGGGCATCCCATTGATGGGGTACTCCTGTGCACCACTATTTGCCCGCAACACACCCAGGTCAATAAAATTCAATGGCTGCACTTCCTTCGACAGGTAAACATGCAGGTCAGGACCCGTAGTCACCGAAAAGCTGTCAAGCACCAGTTTGTACATACCGGCACTTTCATACACTTTTGCCACCCCCATCGTAGTGCCATAAGGTCC
>CAYVLT010000369.1:0-3987 GCA_964452405.1 uncultured Ferruginibacter sp. | reverse complement strand
ACTCCGTCACCCTGATCCCTTTTTTTCTTTTTGTTCAGCCTCATCAGCCACCACTGCTTTTGCCAGTTCTTTTCCTTCCTGCATTTCAACGTTTCTTGCCACACTTAAGATGATACCGATGGAGAGGCAGGTGAAGAGAAAACTACTGCCGCCCATACTCACTAACGGTAACGTGACCCCTGTATTTGGAAACACGTTCACATTTACGCCCATGTTTGCGATGGCTTGTATCACCAGCGTAAAACTGAGTGCCAGCGCCAGGAAGGCCCCAAATGCAAAAGGGCATTTCTGGTACAACCTGATACACCGGTATAAAAAAAGGAGGTAGATAAAAACAATAAAAGCGCCGCCCAGCAGCCCATACTCTTCCAGGATGATGGCATAAATAAAATCGCTGTAAGAGTGTGGCAAAAAGTTACGCTGTTCGCTGTTGCCGGGGCCCTTGCCCAGCCAACCTCCTTTTGCTATTGCAATTTTTGCCTGGTTGATCTGGTAGAGTTTTTCATTCTGGTCTTCTTTGTTACTGTAGATGAAGGTTTGAATTCTTCCTATCCAGGTTGGTACCCTGCCCACAGAGAGGATGGAAGGCAGGTCTTTTGTTTTATGCTCGGCCTTATCGTAATAACTTACTGCAATGGTGATGAGCAACAATGCCGGAATCATTGCAATACCAATAGTAGCCAAAATATGTTTTGAATTTACCCGCCCGATAAACATTAACAAAATGCTTGTACCTGCAATCAGTACCGAAGTGGAAAGATTGGCTGGCGCAATCAACAGGCAGATGATACCCACCGGGATGATGATGGGCAGAAAGCCTTTTTTGAAATCCTTGATAACAGCCTGCTTGCGGCTCAACTGCCGGCTCATGTACATAAATAACGCCAGCTTTGCCAGGTCGGATGTTTGCATGGTCATGTTCAGCACCGGGAGCCTGATCCAACGGCTTCCTGCATTTAACTGCACCCCGAACAACAATGTGTAAAACAACAAGGGTATCGACACCAGGAACAGGATGATCGCAATACGTGAGTACACGGTGTAGTTTACCCTATGGGCAAAATAAATGATGACCACACCGAGGATGATGAAAGCAAACTGCTTGAATAAAAAACTTTCAGTGCTTTTGCTGTACTTATAGGCCAGCGAGCCAGTGCTGCTGTACACCACCAGCAGACTCACGAGCGTAAGGATAACCACGATGGCCCATATTACCCGGTCGCCTTTTGTTTTACTCACAATGCTGGCGCTGCCCAATCCTTTAATGGACGAGCTGAAAGCACCTTCACTGGTTTCATTGAACCCGAGAAACTGTTTTACTATGTTTGATATTTCGGACATTTTTTTTGTTGGCTTTCCCTGAACTCACTCCCGCCTGTTGGCAGAGAGTGAGTGGGAAGCTTACTTTTTGCTCAATTGTATCAAAGGTTTTTAACTGCCTGTTTGAACTGCATGCCCCTGTCTTCATAATTTTTAAACAGGTCGAAGCTGGCGCATGCAGGACTTAGTAATACCACATCGCCCTTGCCTGCAAAATGAAATGCTCCCTGCACAGCCTCTTCAGCCGAAGCGGTGTTGAGCATGAGTGACACTTCGGAACCGAATGCTTCATGAATTTTACGGTTATCGGTTCCCATGCAAACAATGGCTTTTACTTTTTCCTTTACCAGGTCCATCAAGATCGAATAGTCGTTCCCTTTATCCACTCCACCCAAAATGAGGATGGTGGGTTTGGTCATACTTTCCAATGCAAACCAGGTACTGTTTACATTAGTGGCTTTGCTGTCGTTGATAAACTCCACGCCCCTGATAGTAGCCACCGGTTCCATCCGGTGCTCAAGACTCTGGAATGTTTGCAGCGATTCTCTCACATGTTCTTTTTTAATGTCAACTGCAACGGAGGCAGCACCTGCAGCCATGCTGTTGTATTGATTGTGTTTTCCCTTGAGTGCAAAGTCCTGGATACTCATCTGCATCTCTTCTCCTTTCCATTTCAGGTGTAATTCGGCGTTGGTGATATAGGCTCCTTGGGGCAGTTCTTTACTCATGGTAATGGGATATAATGTTGATTTAATGGGATACCTGTTAATATTGTTTCTGGTTACTTCATCATCCAGGCAGTAGATAAAAAGGTCTGCTGCCGTTTGATTCATTGTGATGCGGAACTTACTGCTGATGTAGTCCTGCATGTTGTAATTGTACCTGTCAAGGTGATCTTCAGTAATGTTGGTAAGCACCGCCACATCTGGCCTGAATGCATGGATGTCGTCCAGTTGAAAAGAACTTACTTCCACCACGTACAGATCTTTTGGCGCCACTGCCACCTGCTTTGCAAATGAAAAACCGATATTGCCTACCATGGCGCAATCGGCGCCGCCGGTTTTGCAGATGTGATAGGTTAAGGCGGTGGTGGTGGTTTTACCGTTGGTGCCGGTGATGGCGATAATCCTGCTGTTGCCTTTGTAGCGATAAGCGAGCTCAATTTCGCTGATCACCGGGATGCCTTTTTGCCGGATCATTTTTACCAATTCGTTTTTTTCACCGATGCCCGGACTCTTCATCACTTCATCTGCATTCAGCACTTTTTCTTCGGTGTGGGTGCCTTCCTCAAACGGTATGTTGTGCTGTAACAACTCCTGTTTAAAATTTTCCCGGATTATGCCCGCATCTGTTACAAATACCTCATACCCCTGCTGCCGGGCGAGCAGGGCTGCCCCCACGCCACTTTCTCCAGCTCCGAGTATGACCATTCTTTTCATTGCGTTGCTTTATTCCAGGCAATAGAACACCTGCGCTTACATAAAAAGGTTCTTCAAAAGCATAGAATTTAACAGGTCTATTCGCTTATTTCTTTGGATATATGTTTTAACAGGTCTGGATAAAAAGGTTCTTCAAAAGCATAGAATTTAACGGGTCATTTCCGTTGGGTAATCCCGCTGCAGGGCAGCTTTGGTTTTTCATCGGTATTGATATTTATGGGATAACTTCTTACCCTGACTTGCGTCATCAAAAAATCATCTCAACTTTAATGTTACTATGGCCATCACCACGCTCAGTATCGTAACGATCCAGAACCGCACAGCGATCTTACTTTCATGAAATCCCTTTTTCTGGTAGTGGTGATGCAGGGGGCTCATGAGAAATATCCGGCGGCCTTCCCCATATTTCTTTTTGGTGTATTTAAAGTAGCTCACCTGCATCACCACGCTCAGGTTTTCCACTAAAAACACGAAGCAGAAAAACGGAATCAGCAATTCTTTCCGCACAATGATAGCCAGCGCTGCAATGATGCCGCCCAATGCAAGGCTCCCGGTATCGCCCATGAATACCTGCGCCGGGTAAGCATTGTACCATAGAAAGCCAATGCAGGCGCCTACGAACGCGGCAATAAAAATCGACAACTCGCCCAGGTTGGGGATATACATGATGTTCAGGTATTCAGCGAACTTGATATTACCACTAACGTAGGCGAATATCCCAAGACAGATGCCGATGATCGCACTCACCCCCGTTGCCAGGCCATCGAGCCCGTCGGTGATATTTGCCCCGTTGCTCACCGCCGTAACTATGAAAATCACGATGATGATGTACACGATATAGGTGAGCGACTCCCAACTCTGCGGCAACAGCTTTGCATAGTTGAATTCATGTGTTTTCAAAAATGGTATAGTGGTGATCGGTGTTTTCACGGTTACAAACCGGTGCGCTTTACCATCAATCACCACGGTATCCTCGTTCAGCTTTCGTTCTCCTCTTTGTATCACTTCTTTTATATCCGCATTCTGGATGATCTCTCTTTTTACAGTCACACTCGGACTGAAATACAGCGTTACGCCCACGATGATGCCCAGCATTACCTGTCCAAATATTTTAAACCTGCCGGCCAACCCGTCGCTGTCGCTTTTTTTATACGCCAGTCCTTTTTCCTGCGCCAGTCGTTTGGCCCGGATCTTCAGGTAGTCGTCGATAAAACCAATGAGCGCCAGC
>CAYVLT010000368.1:0-3988 GCA_964452405.1 uncultured Ferruginibacter sp. | reverse complement strand
GTGTTTCTTTTCAATACATCACAATCTTACAACGGCAGTTATACCTGGTATTATGGGGATGGAGCCACTTCAACGGGGGTAAGTGGTTCACACACTTATCCTGCTGAAGGCAACTATACGATCAAATTGGTTACGCAGGATGAGAATGGTTGCCGCGACAGTATTTCCAAAGTGTCTTACATCAAACTGGTGCATCCCGTAGCTGATTTCAGGATCGGGGATACCACACGCTGTGCACCTACCGCCATCATTTTTTCCGACAGTTCCACTTACTCGAACAGTTGGATATGGGATTTTGGTGATGGAGGAACCGGCAGTACCGACCAGAATCCATCTCCCCATATTTATGCATTGCCGGGTTTTTACACGGTGAAATTAAAAGTAAAGGGGTTGAACAATTGTGAAGACAGTATTTCCAAACAAATCAGGGTGCGGGGGCCGATTGCCACACTCACAGCCAACAATGGTGATGGTTGTAAACCTTACAGCATTGCCATGAATGTAAGAGGAAGTTTCATCAACACCTACGCGTGGGATTACAATGATGGAACGCCGGTGATTCCGAATACAGTGGATTCTGTGGTAACCCATACTTATTTTAATGCCGGACAATACCTGCCCAATGTGGTACTCACCAGTCCAGAGGGATGCCCGTTCACCCTTAAAGCGCCTGATACGGTGTTTGTAGATTCTGTGAAAGCAAAGTTCATATTTGGCAACAGCAGGTTTTGCGACAGTGGCTATGTGAGTTTTACTGATCAAACGGCTGCTCCATTCTTTTCATCAGTGCGCTATACCTGGTATTTCGGTGATGGTACCATGGATACCAGTAATGCACCTCCGCCACACCTCTATAATGTGCCCGGTGTTTACACCGTTAAACTGGTGGTGCGGTCAAAATATGGTTGTGCAGATTCTTTTACTGTGGTAAATGCTGTGCAGGTATTTGCCAGTCCCGGAGCAACCATCAATGGTCCATCCACCATTTGCCTGCGCCCCGGGTCAACCCTGCAATACAACAGTACCATTACCAGTGCCGATGCTATTGCATCATACAAATGGAGCATTGACGCAGATAGTGTGGGAAATGCCGCCTCACTCAACTATAATTACCGTACGCCGGGGAATCATGTGTTAACGCTTTTTATCAGGACAGTGAATGGATGCGTTTGGTCAACCACAAAAAATATTTTGATTGACTCGGTGTCAACCGGGTTTTCCGTTTTACCAACCCGATTCTGCGGTGGTGGAATCGCGGTGTTTAACAACCTGTCTACCAGTTTTGGTGCAATAAGCAGTTACGACTGGCGCTTTGGCGACGGTAATGGGTCATCCATCCAGCATCCGGGACACAACTATTTGCTGCCGGGAAGTTATACGGTTACACTGATTGAACAAACCGTGAATGGCTGCCGCGATACGACCATGCTAACGGATACGGTTAAGGTATTTAATGTACCGGCGGCCAATATCAACGGCAGCAATCTCGTTTGCCTTAGACCCGCCAGTTTGATGGAATTTCAAAGTGTGGTAAACAGCGTTGATCCTATTGATCTTTATTCCTGGCGTATCGACGGCTCTGTTGTCGCCAACACAACTGACCTCAGCATCAATTACAGGGTGCCTGGCGTGCATGTAATAACGTTGGATATCAGAACCACTAACAACTGCACCTATTCCACCTCCAAAACCATCCAGGTGGATTCTGTCAGGGCCAGCTTTGCAGTGGCACCCGACCGTTTTTGCAACTCGGGAACTGCTTTCTTCGATAATCTTACCACCAGTTACAAAGCCATTGGTCTATACGAATGGCAATTTGGTGATGGAAACAGTTCCTCGCTGCAACAGCCTTTCAATAATTACGCGGCGCCCGGCATTTATACGGTGTCATTGATCGCCACCACGGTTGATGGTTGCAGTGATACCAGTTTGCTTGTTGATGCAGTAAAAGTATTCCACCTTCCATCGGCATCCATCAATGGTGATGATACAATTTGTCTTGTGCCATCCACTCGGCTGCAGTACAGCACAACCATCAGCAGTGTAGATCCCATTTCGAGGTACCGGTGGAGCATAGACGCAGACAGTGTGGCCAATACAGCAGCTTTGAACATCGACTACCGGGTACCCGGTCAACATGTGATTACAGCATATATCGAAACAGTAAACGGTTGCAATTTTTCCGTAACAAAAAATATTGTCATTGATTCTGTTACAACCAATTTCAGCATCAGTCAATACGAATTCTGCGACAACGGCAGGGTTCAATTCATCAACCTGTCCCAGGCTGCTTACCCGGCTGCTTACCAATGGAGTTTCGGTGATGGTGGTACTTACAACGGGGCAGACACTTCGCACCGTTACATTCAGCCTGGAACTTATACAGTTCAGTTGTTAGCGGTTACGCAAAACGGTTGCACCGATAGTACCCTGTTTACTGACAGCATAAAGGTGTACCATCTTCCGCAGGCCGGCATATTGGGCGACAGCATCCATTGTTCTCCCGGACTGTATCGTTATCAAAATAGTATCAGCTCAGTTGACCAGGTGGTGCGTTACCAATGGTTCGTAGATAATGTTGAAAGATCAATGGCGGCAAACCTGGATTTCAATTTTACTGCCGGCAATCATATTGTCGGGTTGAAAGTGACCACCATTCATGGGTGTACCGATTCGGTGGCCAGGAGTATTATCATCGATTCAGTGGCTGCATTGTTTGGCATCAGCCAGCATACATTCTGTGGTGATACCGGCAGGGTGCAGTTTACCGATAACAGCCATCACCTCTTTAATATCGCTTCTTATAACTGGTCGTTCGGCGATCATATTTTTTCAACAGTACAGGACCCGGCACACACCTATCAACCGGGTGTTTACGATGTGCAACTGGTTGTAACCACCGAACATGGATGTGCTGACACTTTACCGGAACCATCGGCAATATCTGTATACCGGAACCCGGTGGCTTCTTTTGCCGGCGACAGCCTGCATTGTGCTCCCGGAAGCTACACTTATAACAGCACCGCAACAGCACATGATCCGATCGCACAATACCTGTGGACGGTCAACAATCAACCGGTAAGCAGCACTGACAGCCTGGCGTATAGTTTTATTCCGGCCGGTATTTCTGCGGTGAATCTCAGGGTTACAACTGATAAAGGCTGCGTGGATGACAGTACCCGGCGGATTGTGATCGATTCCGTTAGTACCCGGTTCACTTTATTGAATCCCAGGATCTGTGGAGATACAGGCTCGGTGCATTTTGTCAACCAGTCAGGATCAGTTTTCAATGACCTGTCCTATGCCTGGAATTTTGGGGATGGACAAGCCGGATCAGTTTTCGAACCGTCACATTTTTACAATGCACCGGGCCGTTATATTCCCTTTTTAACCGCAATCACGAGCCACGGCTGCAGCGATTTTTTTGAATCACCCGACACAGTGGTGATCTACAAAACAACCACGGCAGGAATTGTTGGTGTGGATGAAAAGTGCATGCAGAACCGTTTATTGTACACATCCGCCATTGTATCGGAAGATGCAGTGACAGCTTACGAATGGAAGGTGAACAGCAGTGTTGTAAGCAACGCTGATACGATGTCGTATGATTTTGTGGCGGCAGGTAATTACCAGTTGCAACTGAATGTGAAAACCCGTTTCGGCTGCGATGTTACTGCCTTTAAGTCACTTGTTATTCATCCTTTACCCGTGCCCGCTGCGGCACCGGATACCACCATTTGCCTGGGCGGTTCTGTTTTATTAAGGAGTTTCGATGGAGTAAGTTACCAATGGGATGCAACAGCCTCCCTGCAAAACATCAATACTGCCACACCATTGGCAACCCCGGCCGTAACAACCAGGTATTTTGTAACGGTTACCAACCAGTTTGGCTGTGTGCAAAAAGATACCGTGAAAGTACAGGTGGATGTGCCTGTAGGCCTTACCGTTAGTGCCGATGACAGTTTGTGCATTGGCGATCACAGAACAT
>CAYVLT010000367.1:0-3992 GCA_964452405.1 uncultured Ferruginibacter sp. | reverse complement strand
GCTTGATATGGGCACTACCTGGAAAGCCAGCACCGACAGTCAACAGGTGTTTGAAGGTACCGACCGTATTACCGGTAAAACAAAATGTACAGGAACAAGAGCCGACCTGATCTTTGGGTCTAATTCAGAACTTCGTGCCATCGCAGAAGTATATGCCTGTGAGGATTCAAAAGAAAAGTTTTTGCAGGATTTTGTTGCCGCCTGGAACAAAGTGATGAACCTTGATCGTTTTGACCTGGCGTAATATAAAACTCATCATCTAACAAAAAGGTGACCCCTCAAGGGTTACCTTTTTTGTAACTGGATTCAGGCTTCGTCAAAATATTTCTTTCCTGAGCAAACCGGGAGGAAATCCAAATATGGAATCTCCCCCTTCGCTGTTATTCTTTTTTACCAAAAGTGCGGAGATAATTGATCAGGTCGCCGGGACTCCTTGTTTTTCCAAAAGTTCCTTCGATCACATCCTGGTTCCCCGGAATTCTTTTTTTGAAACCCGGCATATCCCGGTGACCAAAATAGATTTTATATAACAAAGAACCGTCTGACTGCTGTTGAAAAGTGGCAGTGGTAAAATCTGACGGAGCAACATTCAGGTGCTCTCCTCTTTTTCCGGTTCCTTTGCCGCTTACTCCATGACAGCTGCGGCAATAAGAGTTATACAACTCCTTTCCTGCATCAATAGAAAAATTATCAGCCACTACAGGATTTTTCATTTTCTCATATTTTTCCGGCACTTCCCATGGATCAGGTTGCAGGTGAAAGGCAAATACAGCCAGCAGTGCCATTGCTGCCGCTGGTGCCATTACAATTGTTTTCATTTTTTTAGTTTGTGATTAATTCAAGTAATAAGTTCAAAACTTTTATAAAACTATGCACGTTGGTTGGGCTGGGATATGATATTTATCACTGCCAGGCATGACGAAATGAATGCGATGACTTTCATGAAACCCTTATCAAAACGAAGCCTTGAAAAGTACCCGCTGCAAAAAGATCGACTGGAAAAATCCACAGGCTCATTAATAAAGTAGCAATATAAAGCGAGTATCAACCGCAGCTCCCGCAATGCGAAATCAGAGTTTTTTAACCTGCACGCCAAACCCGGCAGAAATTAATTTACCAGGATCAGGAACAGTTCGGTCAAGCACACTAACTTGCATTTCAAATCTTGCCATCATGAAAAAAATTACCTGTGTTTTAATCACCTGCCTGTTTAGCCTTCCTCATCTTTTCAGTCAGCAACTGCCTCCTGCCAAACTGGTCATCAACGCGGGTCCGGCTGTTGCAACCGGGAAATTTGCCGGCAGTGATGTATCCGACGACCAGGCCGGTCTTGGGAAAACCGGCATCTCACTGAGTGCCAGTTTTTCCAAACCTGTTACAGAATATCTCTTGATCGTTGCCCAGGTGCAGGTTCAGCAAAACGCATTAAACACAGGTGCACTGGAAGCTTATTTTGAAAAATATGTGGGTTATCCCAACTGGCATTTTGATAAAAACCATTGGCAATATGGTGCTTTGCTGGCAGGCGTGGAATCTCAACTGCCGCTCGGCAATGCCGGGAAAATATTCTTAGTTACCAGGTTGATGGCTGGTGTTGCAAGGATAGGTTCTCCTGAATTATCCGGTACCAGCATCACAACTAACACCGGCGGCTACCTGCAACAGGGGAAAAAGTCTGCTACAGGCTTTATCATGAATGCCACAGCAGGTTTTGATTTCCCGTTGAATAAAAAAGTATTCCTGAATACCTCCCTTGCCTTTAACGGTACCAACCGGGTAACCTTTAAAGATGTACAGACCACCTTAACCACTACCCAGGGCAGTTTTGGTCAACCTGATTTTGCTGCGCAACAGGTAATGAACACCACGAACGGAAAGCAGAGCATCAGCAGCATGAGCCTGCTGGTGGGCATCGGCATTCACCTGTAACTTATTTTAATTAGTTTTTTATATGCGTTTTTTCTAGAGGCTGCCGGTGACGCCATTTATTGTTAAAAGTATTGGGTGATCCTGATGCCCGGACTAACACCCTTAAAAAAATTGTTGAAATACAGCGAAGGTTCTATGCTTGTTTTATGCACATTAACTTTACCGGCGCCCAAACGGAAACTGTTTTTATCAAAGAAAGTTCCCTCGCGGTGCAGGAGATAACCCAATGAAAAGGAAGCGCTGAATGAAAAATCTTTCATCGGATCATGATCTGTAACACCGCCTTGTGCATAGGTAAGGGTTAAAAAATCGTTGCGGTAGGTTTTTAAATTGCCCCCCGCATCTTTGGCAAACAGGAAGTGAGGTTCCCAGAATAATCCCGGTTCCCATTTAAAGGAACGTTTCTTATTTACCAAGGTGAGCCGGGCACCGACCGAAAAGGATGGCACAAAATAATTTTTATAATTCTGCACATTCACAGAGCCGAGCAAAGTGAGGTAGTCAAATGCCTGGCCACTGTTAAAGCCGCGGGGCCTCGGCGCACTGATGCTTTTGTCTGCCTGCAGCAGGTAGTTGCCATAAAACGGTACTCTTTTCCACTTACCGGTATAGGTATTTTTCACCTCCCTGATCTTTTCATTCAGCGAACCATAATAGTTTTCGAGATCGTGCAGATCGTTCAGGATAAAGGTATAACGATAATACCTTCGTGCCAGGTCGCTCACCCGGTCCTTTGCAGGCAAAGGCTTTTCTATAGCGGTAATAATATGTAAGGTGTCCTGCCCGGTCCGCAACAAAGCCAGTTCCTGCTGCTGTACCAGAAAAGCGCTGGCGGCCGGTGGATACTGGCGAAGCCGGATCTTTTTCCTTCCTTTTTCATCCGTAACATAATCAACACGCCTTACGGCGAGCGGATCATTGAGCGAATCCTTTAATGCCCCGAGGTCATGCCAGCATTGTTGCACCAACGAATCGATATTCGCAGCATTTTCAAGGTCGCTGATATCGGTGAGTTCGAGTTGCATTTTATTGCCCTTACCAAGATCGATGGTGAAACTCCTGTTCATGATCACATCTGCAGGGATTTCGAATGCCCTTGCAGAGGGATCCTGTTGCGCACATAGGGGGGCTGTAATGCTGATTGAAAGCATTAACAGCAACATTGATTTTTTCATACTGTTCTAATTTGAATCGTTATTTTTTGCAGTGGAAATACTCCAACCGATGCTGGATGTAGTTGCAGGTTTTGCAATTGTACCCGGTCCGTTACCGTAACCGATCTGGATCAATGAATAGTTGAGCGCCGTACGGTTGTTGTTGAAACCATTCACAGGTGCATCCAGTTCGTTCTGGTGTACCACGCGTAACTTTTTTGTAACAGCCGGCTTACCAATGGTGGCGGCAATTGTATTGGCAGGTGTTGGAAGAGTTTCTGGTAATACAATCCCGGTGCCCGCCTGGAGACTGTCTGCCATCATCCATGTAATTTTTTTTGTTGGACCAATAGCTGGAAGCTTTTTTTGCAATGCCGGCTTTGAAGACGGCACAGCCTGGTACTGTTGGGCACCGGAGATTGTTACCGGCATGGCTATACTTTGTGTTGACATTACAATGGGTGCAGATTCATTTTTTTGCGCAACAGTTTCAACCGGTGATGAATTCCGGTGCATTACTATCGTTAACGGGTACACTAACAAAAATACAAGGCAGGCAGCCGCCACGCTGTACCAGGTTGCAGGCCGTTGCCTCCCGGGCCTGAGCCTGGTTTGCAATAAATCCCAGGCTGTTTCCCTACCCGCTGTTGTAAAGCAGGTTTCAGCCTCCAGCCGCTGTTGCCAGGTGGGTTTAGCTGGATCGTTGTTTTTCAATTCTGTATCCATGTTGTAACAGGTTTTTCTGAAGCAGCATTTTGGCCTTGCTCAGTTGTGATTTTGATGTACCCTCTGCAATCCCCAGCATCGCCGCGATCTCCCGGTGTTCGTATCCTTCCATCACATGCAGGTTGAAAACAGTCCGGTAGCCTACCGGCAGCCGGGTAATGAGTAGCAGGATCTCTTTAGTAT
>CAYVLT010000366.1:0-4014 GCA_964452405.1 uncultured Ferruginibacter sp. | reverse complement strand
GTACAAAAACCAGTTATTATGCCGATAGAATTGGCCTTCTGACAACCGATTCTGTAACCCTTTCCACTTTAGCGATATTCCCCGCCAGTTCTAGTTCAAACTTGGAAATCGCTGGATATAACTTCCGGAAAGACACTATTGAAATCAATGGGTTTTGCAATAATCCTTTTGAAGCTGATCTATTTGTTGAAAACCTCAAGAAAATCAAAGAATTCGAACACGTTTCTATTAAAAATTATAAGTTTCAGAAAATTACAAGGAAATGTGCTTTTGCTCTTGAAATAACTCTACAATAAATGAAACGAAATTTTACTTATAAAAAAAAATTGAAGATCCTTGTTTGGAGCACCTTGCCTCTATTCTTTCTCTGTTATCAGTTATCTTTTAAAAAAACTATTGAACAATATATAATTTATAACGACTCAATCTCTTCGGAATTTGAACAACCTATTCCAACCACTTCTTTTATTGAATTAAACCGAAGAGAAAAAAACGTTCGAGAAATTTACGAAAAATATTACATGGACAGCCTACACCAAACTGACACCCTACTAAACCATATTGATCTCTATTGCAAATTGAATGATATTACACTAAAAGAATACAAACCTTTCCCTGTATATGAACATGATAGTTGCAAAATATACACACGACTATTTACACTTCAAGCTGATTTTATTAGCTGTGTTAAATTCCTATATAATCTTGAAACTAACTACGTGAATGGTCGAATCGGATCTGTTCAATTCAAAACGACCACTGAAGCGAATCACGAAGACACCGTCCTTAACTGTTCCGTTTACATTCAAAATATAATTACCAATTAACAATGAAAGCACATATTTTTATCATGTTTTTTTTCATAACCGTGTTACTAACTTCCTCCTGCGAAGAAGGTTTTGAGATGAATTTAAACAACAAAAAACCCATACTAATCGCGCCAGTTAACAACCTTACTACTACGGATAGCATGCACTCTTTCTATTGGGAATCGATGGAAGGTGCAACAAAATATAATCTGCAGGTTATTTTTCCGAGATTTGATTCAGCCGTAAAGCTTATTACTGATACAATCATCACTACGAATAATCTAAACCTCAAACTGCCAAAAGGTGAATTTGAATGGAGAGTTACTGGAAAAAATAATAGCAGCACGTCGGCATTCAGTGAAATATGGAAATTGACTATACAGTAAAATGAACAACAAACTATTAAAATACTTGCTACTTACAGGAGTCGTTCTCGTTTGGGGGATCATCATTTATAAGATAACTAAAAATATTAATGAAGATAGTTCAACCAATCAATCAACAATTCCCAATAAGAAAACGCCTGAACAGGTTACAAAAAACGATGAGTTTATTTTAATCGCAAATTATCGGGATCCATTTTTTGAAAACAATATAACTGAAGCCAATACTCAACAACAAGCTATAATTACTGAGAAACAGATTGACAAAATACCATTTATACAAAAGCAAAAACCGATATTAAACACTAATATTAAGTTTTATGGAATGATACAGAATAAAACCACTAAAAAGAAAGTGGCGGTGATTTCGGTCAATGGAGTAGATGATATGGTACAA
Organism: uncultured Ferruginibacter sp.; assembly: GCA_964452405.1. Lineage (GTDB taxonomy): Bacteria > Bacteroidota > Bacteroidia > Chitinophagales > Chitinophagaceae > Ferruginibacter. The sequence continues at coordinate 2,425 of CAYVLT010000366.1, read as the reverse complement.
GAGAAACAAAAACTCGGAGATATTTTAATAAAAAAAATAAACCAGCATGAAATAATTGTAACTTACAAACACGAAAATTTCTTTATCCCCAAAATTTAGCTCAGAAGTAATATGAAAATTAACCCTTCTAAATCTTTAATAACCTTTTTATTAGTTTTAGTTGGTCTTGCAGTGCAATCGCAAACAAATAAAACAGCCAACAATTGGAATTTCGGGTTTAACGGAGCTCTTACTTTCAACAATGGTTCTCCTCAACCTGTTAATGGAGGTGAAATGGCAAGCAATGAAGGCTGTGCCTCAATTTCTAACAACCAGGGCCAATTGTTGTTTTATACTAACGGTGTAAGTGTTTGGAATAGAAACAACATCATTATGCCAAATGGTATTGGTCTTTTAGGTTGTGAATCAAGCACGATGTCATGCATTATTATTCCTACACCGGGAGACAGTTCGAAATACTATATTTTCACAGCAGATTGTGAAGAGAATTACAACCAGGGAGGGTATAACTATTCTATTGTTGATATTACGATGGACAACGGGCTTGGGGATGTGGTTTCAAAAAACAATTTTTTATACAAACCAAGTACGGAAAAGCTCACAGCTACGCAACATAGTGACGGTATAAGTTATTGGATTGTCGCCAAAGATTCGGGCACCAACCAGTTCAGGTCATACCTGATAGATTGTAATGGAGTAAATATGCAACCGATTATTTCTGATGCGGGATACACTGCTGGTGGCGGTTGGAGGCATTTTTGGACGACAAATGGTTATATGAAGTTGAGCCCAAATGGTCGTAAATTGGCTAATGTAGTAAGGTCTTCGGTAAATGCAGTACAGCTTTTTGATTTCGACAATAGCACTGGCATTATCACTAACCCAATCACAATCGATCATTTTGATTCTGTATTAGGCGGAGACACAATAAACTATGGCCTTGAATTTTCTCCAAACTCAAGGCTGCTTTATTTAACATTAAACAATGGTCACGTCTTTCCTTACGTGAACAAGATTAATCAGTTCGATATCTCGTCTGGTAACCAGGCAACGATTAATGCCTCAAAGTACAGTTTTGATGCATCCGGTATTTTCTACACTGTTACCGGAGCTTTACAGTTAGGGCCAGATGGTAAAATTTACACCGCCAATTATTGTGCTGGTTTCGATACGCCTGCAAATCTTAGCGTTATTAATAATCCCAACGTACAGGGCTTCAATTGTAATTATTCTGAATCTTCTGTGAATACAGGCAATGGGTTTTGTGGGTCAGGACTGCCGGTATTTGTCAGTAGCACTTTTAATACCAACCCGGTCAACCTGGATTTTACCAGTTCTTTTATCGATTGTCACGTACTATTTTCAGGCAGCGCAAGCCTAACGGGTAACATTAAGTGGAAATGGGATTTTGGTGATGGTGGTACTGACAGTTTACAAACAGTTCAGCATTCTTTCAAAAGAACAGGCTCCTACGATATAACACTTACCATTTTCCGCAGCGCAGCCTGCGGCATTGCCGATAGTTTTAAAATTACGAAAACTGTAGCGATCAACAATGTATTTTCGGTTGACTTCAACTATTCAGGCAGTTGCGTTAATGAATCAATTCAGTTTAACGACAGTACACAATTAACACTGGGAAATATTACCGGTTACAGTTGGGATTTTGGTGACGGAACTCCATTAACAACCGGCTCCCACCCTTTGCACAGTTTTTTGCAAACGGGTGCATATAACGTAAAGCTCGTCATATCCACCAATGGTGTATGCAATGCGGATAGCATTATTAAAACCGTTTTCGTGGATAGTAGGCCGAGTCCAAATTTTAATACCAATAGCGGATGCGTAAATAAACCGGTTTCATTTACTGATGCAAGTTCCATTACCACAGGCAGCATCGCAAAATGGTTATGGGACTTTGGTGATGGCAATATTGATTATGCTATAAACCCGGTTCATACCTACAATAATCCTGGTAATTTTTCCGTGCGACTAACTACCGGTTCTTTGTACGGCTGTGAAGACAGCATTTTAATACCAATTGTTATTGAAAATAAACCAATTGCCAATTTTACATTTGGCGTTAGCTGTGTGAACCAACCGACTGCATTCACGGATCTATCTGTGAGTAGTACAGGTAATATTGTTAAGTGGGACTGGGATTTTGGAGATGGGAGCATTGATAGCATCAAAAACCCAGAACACATGTTCGCAAATGCAGGCAGCCATAATGTTAGTCTTTACACTACTAGCCAAAATGGGTGCGTTGCAGAAATAAAAACCCTTCCGGTATTGGTAAAAGAAGTAGTTGCATTTGCAGGCAGGGATACTTTTGCCTTATACAACCAACCATTGCAACTGAATGCAAGTGGAGGTGAATTTTACTTATGGCAACCAAGTACAGGCCTCAGTAATCCTGGCATTG
>CAYVLT010000365.1:0-4019 GCA_964452405.1 uncultured Ferruginibacter sp. | reverse complement strand
TGAAGGGAATGGAAAATAACAAATGGACACCCGCCGATGACGTTCCCGGTTACGATGTAACGATACCGTATATACGCATGTTGGCCGGTCCGATGGATTACACGCCGGGCGCCATGCGGAATGCCACAAAGGATGCATTCAGGCCGATTAATTCTATGCCTGAGAGCCAGGGAACCCGCTGCCACCAGCTGGCAATGTATATTGTATTTGAAGCCCCTTTGCAAATGCTGGCGGATAATCCCACAGCCTATATGAAAGAACAGGAATCAACGGATTTTATCAGCGCTGTGCCAACCATATTCGACAGTACCGTGGCGCTTGATGGAAAGCTTGGGGAGTACCTTGTGCTGGCCCGGAAAAATAACAACACATGGTTTGCCGCCGCAATGACAAACTGGGAGGCCAGGGATATCAGCATAGATCTTTCTTTCCTCGGACCAGGGAAATTTAATGCCATTGTTTTTTCAGATGGGCTCAATGCAGACCGGGACGCCACTGATTATCAAAAGAGCGCTTTGCAGGTTTCACAAACCGATCACTTGACATTACACCTGGCGCCGGGAGGGGGTGCGGCTATCAGGATTGAACCATCCGGGAAATAGATAAAAAAATAGTGGAAAATTCCTGATGTGTGAGTAATGAGGCAGGGATAAAAAAAATATCAACCAGGAGTTGATATTTTTTTTAATGATCAGGGTTTAAAAACCACTTTGATGAATTTGAAAAATGCGTTTTTTAATTTTACAGACATGGTGTTTTTTTTGAAGGCCAATAATTTATTACGAGTTTAAAAATACCGTGTGCGTTGATCAATTCAAATTGAATTTCATTTTTTATTTGTGCAATCGATGCCGGTATATGGCAACCAGGCGGGAGTGCGGAATTGGTATATAAAAAGCCGCGTCAACTGACACGGCTTTTTATCGCTCCAGGCTAAATATTTTATGCTGATTCCCTCACGGTTAATTCGGTGTCAAGTACTTTGGTTTCAAATTCTGTAACGGGTCTTTTGCTTTCAATGATCTTGATCAGCAGCTCTGTAGCCACCTGTCCCATTTCAAAAGCCGGTTGCCGGATGGTGGTGATGGGTGGATTGAAAAGTTCAGGGATATTGGTATTGGTGAATCCAACAATAGCCAGTTCTTCCGGAACCTTCAGCTTTATTTTTTTTGCAGCCGACATGAGACAGGTGGTGATGCGGTCACTGGCAGTAACCACCGCATCCGGTTTATGTTTTTGCGACATGAGCCTTTTCAGTGCTTCTTCAATTTCTTCCGATACCATACCTCCATGGTTACAATACTGTACATATTTTTCACTGAAGGTCATGTTGTTTTCAGTAAGCGCAGTCTTGTATCCTTCCAGCCTTTCCCTGGTGATGGATAAATTAACGGCATTGGTGATATGAGCGATGCGCTTGTATCCTTTTTTAATCAGGTGGGTGGTGGCATCAAAAGCAGCTTTGTGATTATCGGCAATCACTTTGTAAGTATTGATCTCGTTGGTGATCCTGTCGAAGAACACGATCGGTAAACCTTTATCGTGAAGGCCGATGAGGTGCGAAAGGTCTTTCGTTTCACTGGACAGCGATACCAGTAATCCATCCACGGACCGGGATGCCAGGTGATGAATATTCACCACTTCCCGTTCATAGGATTCATGGCTCTGTGAAATGATAATATGATAGCCCCGGTTGTAGGCTATCGACTCAATGCCATTAATGGCCTGTGAAAAAAAGTTGTTCGCAATTTCACTTACGATCACGCCGATCGAACAATTCCTTCTTCCCTTTAAACTTAACGCTACAGGATTGGGCCGGTAATTGATCTTCTCTGCATACTCCAGTACCAGCTTTTTTGTTTCAGAACTGATTTCATAGCTTCCCCTGAGTGCTCTTGAAACGGTTGAGGTGGATAGTCCCAGGGCTTTACCAATATCCTTGATGGTGATGGCTTCGTACATCTTATGTTACCACATTTTACTGATGAGGCTGCTAAAATAGTGGCTGGCAGCAAATTAATAACTCTTTAAAGGTAGTTTTTTTTGACAATTGCTGTTAGTAAAATTTATCTGCCTTTATTAACATTTTACAAGCGGTAGCATGGGAACGATTGCGTAATTAAATCGCCTATTGATAAAGTTATTCTAATGATAATGAAATTATTTTGTGAGTTCGTTTGCCAGTTTTATCCGCCCTTTGAATAATGTCAAATCCTCTTTGCCAGCTTTCTTTATGTTCATACTTAATAAATAATGAGAAAAATATTTTTAATCATTGCCGGAGCCCTGCTTGCGGTTTGCAATATGGCCTGGGCGCAGTTGACTGCATTTCCAACTGCAGAAGGTGCTGGTAAATTCGTAACCGGCGGCCGGGGAAGTTCCGCAGCGGCACCGGTGATACTGGAAGTAACCTCGCTGGTGGACAACTCATCGGCGGCCAATACACCGGGAACTTTCAGGTACGCCTGTACGAAAAGCGGATTCAATCAACGCATCATCGTTTTCAGGATATCCGGTACCATACATTTATATGCAGCACTCACTTTAAACAGGGCCAATACCACCATCGCCGGCCAAACAGCACCTGGCGAAGGCATCTGCATCGCCGATTACCCGGTGAAGATATCTGCCAGTAACGTGATCGTGCGTTATATCCGTTTCAGGATGGGTGATAAAAACCAGGCTGCCTCCCTTGGCAATGATGATGCCCTGGATGGTGTGGGCACACAACGGGTGATCATCGACCATTGCACCATGAGCTGGAGCGATGATGAAGCCTGTACTTTTTATGCAGGCGACAATATCACCCTTCAATGGAATATCATCAGCGAGCCACTTGATTATTCTTATCACGATGAAGGTTCAGGGATACAGAATCATGCCTACGGTGGAATATGGGGTGGAAAGCATGCATCATTTCATCACAACCTGATCGCACATTGCAAAGGAAGGATGCCAAGATTTGATGGCATCCGAAATATCCCCGCCGATACCGGCGACTTCCGCAATAACGTGATCTATGATTGGGGCGATTACAATACCAATGGCGGCGAAGGCGGTACATATAATGTGGTAAACAATTATTACAAGTACGGACCGAGCACCCCTAATAATTCCACAGGTGGCATCAATCGCCGCAACATGCTCATCAACCCGGGTTACCAGTCATCGCCGGCATTGCCATATGGCAGGTATTTTTTGTCGGGTAACTATTGCGATAACAGCAGCCTGGTAACCGGTGAGAACTGGAAAGGAGCTTCGTTCAGCGGCGGCTCGCCGGCTGATTCAACAGGATCGAAAGTTGAAACAGCATTTAATTGTATCAACATCAACATGCAGTCAGCACAGGACGCCTATACTTCCGTACTGGCACATGCCGGTTGTTCACTGCCAAACAGGGATACGATAGACGAAAGGATTGTGCGGGATGTGCAGAACCGAACCGGTAAACTGATCAATGTACAGGGAGGATTTCCGGCCGGCACTCCATATTCGGTTTCACAGGTTGCCTGGCCGGTACTCGCTAACGGGTACGCACAAACGGATTCAGATCATGACGGCATGCCTGATAACTGGGAGCTTGCCCGTGGATTGAATCCATCGCTGGCTACAGATGCCAACGGGTATGTGTCAACAAGTGGTTATCCTAATATTGAAAACTACATTAACGGGGATACCATTACAGCGGTTGGCGCTATAGGCACCTGCGTGGGAGCCGGTGTGATGCATAGCGACGGCAGCGGCAATTGGTTGTGGGCTAAAGACAGCACTTACAGCTATTACCTTTCACCGGTATATACAGCGGCTACCGATTCAAACCAGGTGGTGGCAGCCATTTTAGACAATGGCAGTTTCGGAGCGTTTACCACCAGTTATTATACCACATCCACCACCCGCTATGACATGCTCACGGCAAAAGCTTATCTAAACCGGGATGTAACGATACAGGCTGTCAACCCGTCGCAGGTTACGGCCCCGGTTACCGTACGCATTTATTTTTCACAGGCAGAATTAAATGC
>CAYVLT010000364.1:0-4020 GCA_964452405.1 uncultured Ferruginibacter sp. | reverse complement strand
CAGCCATTGCATTGCACATGGCTACGATCTTAAGAATGGTCTTGATCAGCAACACAACGCGGTGGCAAGTGGTCACTGGCCATTGCTGCGCTACAACCCGGCACTAAGGATGAAAAATCAAAACCCGTTTGTGCTGGATTCACCAAGGCCCACAATGCCGTTGAAAGACTATGCGTACAACGAACTGCGGTATAAAGTACTTACCATGACCAATCCTGAAGCAGCCGATTCACTCATGAAGCATGCACAGGAACTGGTGAATTTAAAATGGAAGAACTACGAAGAACTGGCCACTAAAAAGGCAAGTGACTTTGTGCCGGTTGGATAAAATAAGAACGGAACACTGAACTGCAGTTCAATGTTCCGTTAATACCTCAATGGTTAGTATCATCCCCGCTTAGCCGGAAGATGGCAATACCCAAAAACACAGTACAATGAAATTACAAACCACCTACATGGGCCTGCAACTCGAATCACCCATCGTAGTTTCTGCCTGCACACTGAGTGAGCAGACTGATAATATTGTGCAAATGGAAGACAACGGTGCGGGAGCTGTTGTGCTTTTTTCTTTGTTCGAGGAACAGATAAAAAGAGAAGAAGCGAAACTTAAAACCGTTTACTCTGAAACCACCAATGCATTTGCAGAAGCATCGGATTTTTTTCCCGACATGTCGCATTTCAATGTAGGTGTGGATGCCTATCTTGAAAATATCCGGAGGGCCAGGGAAAGGGTGAAGATACCCGTGATCGCCAGCCTGAACGGCATCACCAATGAAGGCTGGATCGATTACTCCAGGCTGATGGAGCAAGCCGGCGCAGATGGTATCGAGATCAATATCTTTTTTATCCCCGGCGATTTTCATATGTCGTCTTCAGAAGTGGAACACCGCTACCTGAATATCATCGAAGCCATCAAACAATCGATCAACATACCGGTGGCAGTAAAATTAAATCCTTACTTCAGTAATATGGGCAATATGGCCGCCAGGATGCAGAGCTCCGGGGCTGATGCATTGGTGTTGTTCAACCGGTTTTACCAACCGGATTTCGATATCAATGAACTGGCTGTTAAAACGGATCTTCATTTCAGTGAGTCCAATGAAATAAGATTGCCTTTGTTGTGGATCTCTTTGTTGTCGGGCAAATTAAAATTATCACTCGCCGCCACTACCGGCGTACAATCAGCCACTGAGGTGGTGAAGTACCTGCTGGCAGGCGCCGATGTGGCCATGACCGCTTCCGCCTTGTACAAAAAAGGCATCCCCTATCTGAAAACGATGAACAAAGAGTTGCTGGAGTGGATGGCAAAAACAGGTTTTCACAGCATCGACGCATTCAAAGGATACATGAATGATCAATATATTCCAGATTCCACTGCCTACGAAAGAACCAATTACATCAAAATTTTACAGGGTACAAAATAGGTATTGAAAAAGAAGGACCATATAGAACTACTCGCTCCGGCGGGTTCATTCGACTGTTTGCGTGCAGCCATCAATGCCGGTGCAGATGCCGTGTATTTTGGCGTGGAGCAACTGAACATGCGTACCCGATCGGCCAACAGCTTCACTTTGGAAGATATCGGTGAAGTTAAGAGCATCTGTCACCAACATAACGTGAAGGCCTACCTCACTTTAAACACGGTGATGTATGAGCACGATATGCAGTTGCTGAAAAGAATTTTACATGAAGTGAAATCCCGGGGCATCGACGCAGTGATCGCTGCGGATTTTGCTGTAATTGAACAATGTAACCAGTTGGGCATTCCGCTGCACATCTCCACACAGGCCAATGTGAGCAATGTTGAATCCGTTCAGTTCTTTTCCCGCTTTGCGGATGTGATCGTGCTGGCCAGGGAGCTTACTTTAAAGCAGGTGGAACAGATCAGCAACAGCATCAGGAAAAAGCAGGTAAAAGGCCCTTCGGGTGAATTGGTGAAAATAGAAGTGTTTGTTCATGGTGCGCTGTGCATGGCTGTTTCAGGAAAGTGTTACCTGAGCCTGCACACGCAAAATGCGTCTGCCAACCGCGGCGCCTGTGTGCAGAATTGCCGGCGGCCTTACCTGGTAAAGGATGCAGAGAGTGGGGATGAACTGCTGATTGACCAGGAATACATCATGTCGCCCAAAGATCTTTGCACCATTGATATACTCGACCAGGTGATTGCCAGTGGCGTGAATGTGTTGAAAATAGAAGGGCGCACCAAGGGATCGGATTATGTACATACAGTAACCAGTTGCTACCGGGCAGCCATAGACGCAGTGCAGGATGGCAGCTTTAGTGTTGAAAAAGCGCAGGAATGGAAAGAAGCCATGCGTAAAGTGTACAACCGTGGGTTTTGGGAAGGCTACTACCTGGGGCGGAGACTGGGTGAGTGGACGGCGCAGCCCGGCAATGCAGCCACTGACAAAAAAATATACCTGGGCAAGGGAACAAAGTATTATCCCAAAATAAGTGTAGGCGAGTTTACCATTGAATCGGGCAGTATTAAAGTAGGCGATACGCTGATGATCAGCGGACCGCATTGCGGCATGGTGAAAGAAACCGTTGAAACATTGTGGGTGAACGGCGCCAAAAAAAATGAAGCGGTTAAGGGAGACCACATTACCCTGGGCTGTGCTTCCAAAATAACAACGAAGGATAAATTATATAAAATAGTGTCCAACGCTGATGCATAAGATCGTCCATTACAGGAACCGTTGCATCGGCTGTGGTGTTTGCGCAGAACAGCAGCCCGACCTGTGGCGCATGAGTAAAAAAGATGGAAAGGCAACCCTGTTAAACGGGGTGGGGAAAAAAGATGTTTTTATTGTAAACATACCGCCGGCTGAAATGGTACGCTCACAGGAAACCGCTGCAGCCTGCCCGGTAAGAATCATCAAATTGCTATGACAGAAAAAATAACCAGCTATATAAAAGAACAAACCTGCGCCACTATATGCTGCGTGGATGAACAGGGCATGCCTTATTGTTTTAATTGCTTTTATGCTTACAATGAGAAAGAGCAATTGCTGTATTACAAATCTTCCGGTGATACCACCCATTCAGGCATACTTCTAAAAAACCCGGTGATCGCCGGTTCCATCCTGCCTGACAAGTTGGTAAAAATTCATATCAGGGGATTGCAGTTTGAAGGCATATTGCTGGGAGCAGATAACCCGGTCACAAAAAATGGGGCTGCTTTTTATTACAAGCAACACCCCTTGGCAGTAGCGATGCCGGGTGACCTATGGACGCTGCAATTGAACCACCTAAAACTAACGGATAATGCGCTCGGTTTCGGCAAAAAGATCGAATGGCGAAGAACAGGTCAACCTGAAGCGGTGTAACAACAGCTATTATAATATCAAATGCAGCCTCCGGCGGGTGGCATTTTTAAAAGTATCAACAACTATCATCTGCAACAACAAACATCATGTTCCATTCCTCCAATCACAAATTTCATATCCCGGTAATGGGATTGGCATACACCATCGACACACCTGTTAAAGTGGCCCGATTCGGTATCAACTCGGTACTGTCAATTGTAGAAGATCACCTGGTTGAAATAATGAGAAGTCACTACTACCCGGTCGCAGGGAAAGAATATGTACCCATCAGTACGGCTGTTCCCGACTACCGTGCAAAAAGGATCACCGACTACCTCAACCTGGTGCAGGAAATAGTTACCCGCCAGTTTGAACAGCTGAAACAGGCGGCATTTGAAAAAGGATCAGAGATTGTACAGTATTTCGAAATGTTGCCTGACGATCGTTCACTCAAACACCTGTACCTGCAGATGACCCGAACCAATGATGAGGGGGAGAAAACAAAACTTGCCAATTATCTCCGCAAACAGATGCGGCCAGGAAGTATTGATGTAAACATTATGACCAAGGTTGACCGGGAGCGGTATAACGGTAACGGGGAGCCGATTTCAGACGGGTCAGATGCCGTAGCTTCCCTCAGGGGATATGCCAACAGCACACTCAGCAATTCATCGGTGGTGTTTTCAGCCGGTATGAACCCGCGACTGTACAA
>CAYVLT010000363.1:0-4039 GCA_964452405.1 uncultured Ferruginibacter sp. | reverse complement strand
CAACAGCAAACGATCAGGAGCAATCATCCGGCAGCGGGTAAGCTTATTGGGTGGCTTAATTAACCCTTTTGTTTATGAATCCCATTTATTTATTTAAAACCAAATTATTTTAACAATGGAAAAACAACTTATCTATTTTAATGAGAACAATTTCAAATCTGAGGTTAGTGCACTTGAACAATTACTTAATATGTGTACTTCGGTGATAACAAAATTCAATGAATTGAATATCGGTGATTTTAAACCGATGGAATTTTCAAAATTGTTTTTTGATACATCTGAATATCTTTTTGAAAAAACTATGGAAGGCCGGCCCTTAGAAGTTGGCGGAATGAAGCTAAATAAACGGAAAATGTATGATATTCTGGATAAACCAGGATTTGATTCTGTACTATTAGCGGTTTCAAAAATAAACGACTTGATTGAATTTAGACAAAGGGGGATCGAGCGAAAGAAAAAACCGCAATCATATTTATCGTTTCTGACTTTTGACAACGTAAATAAATTAGTGATAAAAAAAGAAGTTCTTGAGAATTTAAAACAAGGGAACTGTGTATATGCTAACAACGATACGTCTCAACTTGCATTCAAAGTTGCAAAAGAAATTAGTGAGGTATTGAACAAGGATAATGCCCTTCGAAAATTGATTCATGTTTATAATCCCAAGCAATTCGGTGATTTTATAAACAAGATACTGGAGGTTGAATATGAGACGCAAATTTGTAAAATTAAGCTGGATGGTGTGAAGTCTTATGATTAACATTCGTAAGAGAAGCACTACAGTTAAAAGCCATATTTTAATGATATGGCTTTTTGAATAAAGCATATAAATAAACATTTCCCAAGCTATTTAAAATTGATTTAATGTTTTTGGATTTAATATAAAAAACTACATTTGCGTTGCAGCACACAATTAAAAAATTCCATATTAACAAAATTTCAAACTAGATATTATTCCCGGCGAGAGGTTGTAAGTACCTACTTCACACTTTTTTAAGCGTGTGCTGCAGCGACCGGGTATTTTTACAATTAATACAATTTTTATGCAGCACACCACAATCAAACAATTAAAAGACGATGCTTTTAACCTAGTGTATTTAATTGGAGCATCCGAAATAACTTATGAACTCCATAAGATTTTTCAATGTGTTGCCTATAGTGAAAATAGGCTTTGGGTAGAAGAGGAAATATTCAGTAACAGAAATATACTAGATGCTGTGACTTTGTTTCTTCATTCGCTTAATGATGCATTATCTAAACATAAAAAGGAATGGATAGAATTGTCCAGTTCTGAACATGTGGATTCCGAAAAGATTTTTGATATTGGAACTAAATTATTTACTTCATATAACGCAAATGATATTAATAGTTTTCTTTGGGAGTGCTATTTTGAATCAATGACTTGTGAAAAATCAAAATTCTGGAAGCGAATTGAATTTGCTAACATAGGATTTACATTAAGGCTCGTTACACAACTAATTTCCGATTTTGATCGACTGATTATTTCAGATGAACAAAATAGAAATTCAATATGTTTGAACTAAAATTTACAGCAATAATGAGCATGAAATATTTACTAACATATTCTTTTGATATATCTGGGCTATATGTTACCGAACAAGACTTTGAAACTGTTACAAAAAAAATGAGCTATTTAGTAGCTGCACTCGGAGACTACATGATTGAAGATAACTTGCAATTCGGACGAAATATACCACCATTTGACCCAAACTGTAATAGCTGTATTATTAAATTTAATGTGGTCTTTAATGACTTTTCGCTTTTGCAAGAAGGGATAAAGTTTTTCAATTCTTTTTGCATTATGCATTACATCAAAGAAGATGAATCTCCAATTATAAATAGCTTGTAAAAATGTTATTTTGCCAAAAAAGGTTGTAGGTCTATGTAAGAAAAAATACTATAGCTTATTAACATCAAATATTAAGTGCATTAATGCTTTGTCAAATGCCTTATAGGCAAAATCCCTTTTTGAGAAATACACTTTGTTGTATGTGAATTCTTTTTTATCAAAGCCAAAACCAGTGAAAGCTTTTTTATAATTTAAATATAGCTTGAACAAATAAGAGCAATTTTTCAGGTCCTTAATTTGAGAATACTCAACAATATCATTAAGCAGTTCAATGTGATTTGATAGTATTCTAAACTGTAAAACCAATGTGGTTTTATCTTCAGATGAAATAAAATCTTGACTGCTAAGTTTGTTGTAGTTGCTTTGAATTTCTTGGCAGAATGTCCTCATGTCTTTTAGATGTCCTATAAGGATATCTTTTTCATTTCTGCTGTTAGACAAGGACGGCCTAACAACAAACTCTAAATAAAGTGCTATAATTATGGTCAGTATTAAGCTTGATAGTGCTATTGGGTTTATTTTATTCTCAAATACGATTCCGGTTGAACGTTCGACAAAAAAACCAATCAACATACCTATTAGGAGTATGTTAATTTTTAAAGAATATTTTTTAAAAAATTTAAGCATTACTGTTTGGCGTCTCTGATATAACTCTTTATTTCTTCAATTAGTAAAGGTTCATCATCTGACTTGAAATCAATATGGTCGATCACTAGATTTGCATTATATAATCTGGTCAATCCTCCAAAAGCTTCTTCTAGAAATGATGTTGCGTACCCTTCTGTGTTATCCAGATCAATTAATAAAATGGAGTTATTTATAATAGCTTCTTTAAACTTTGGCAAAAGAACTTCATTTAAGAATTGTTCACCGGAAAAATCGCCTTCGACTATGTTTCTGGAGCCTGGTGTATCAGTAAATAATTCAGCTAATGATATATTGATTTTAGATAATATTGCCATAATTTAATTTTTAGTTAGGTGTTATTTCCCAATATAAGAAAGTGCCGTTTAACTGTTTCTTTAGCTCAACAAACGTACCATTATCAAAATCTGCAAAAACGTCATTCGCCGCTATAACTAATTTTTTTAATGCTAAATTGTTATAGTCAGCATAGATTTTAGGTAGCCCTTTGCCTCTATAGTGTAACCCAGTGCTAGACCCAATTTTGCCCTCTAAAATCTGCATTAAGATATCACTATTTTTCTTGATTCCAAGACTAACGGCGATTTTTGTAAGAGGCGCTAATTTGGAACTTTTAAAAATCCCGACACCCGTATCACAAAACGTAAAGGCAGTAGTTTTAGTTCCAGGCTTATTATAAACAGCAAGCCACCAAGTTTCGTCTCCAGTATGACTACCAGATGCATGTTTTTTAGTATTAGCCATACACTCGATAAGTGTCCTATATAACGGCGGCATTTTTTTATCAGATCCAAATGTTTTTTGTGATGCTAGCTTTCTAGCAGAAACTGCAACTTCTATATCAACAATTGTGTTTTTCTTGGTATTCAATAGTCCATGTGTCGGCGGATTTTTACTACCTCCTATTAATTTTAAAAAACCAGATTCAAAAAGCAAATTATTAATCTCAGGATTTGAAGAGTTTTTTATCCAAGCTCTAGTTCCATAGGTGAATTTACTATTTGAAAATTTGGCCATTAGAAGTGCTAGGATATCAGACGTAATTATTTCTACATCCTCAAAATCTAAGAGAACTTGTATCTTATTTTTTAAATGCCTTTGGAGTGTATGAAAAAAGTCTAAGACCTCTTTTGGATTGTTAATAAATGAAAAGTTTTTTGGTAAGGTTATCGCAGTAGGCATCCTAGCTCTTATAGCCTGCTGAGCCTTTCTCTTTTGTTCTCTGTTTAGTCTAAATGCAAATATGAATTTAGTTCTGTTCTTATTTTTTTTCCATGCTTCATGTTGCTTTCTCCTCTTAAAAGCCTTTTTTCTCCTAGCGATTTGATTCTTTAATTTCTTTTTTTTCATAAATATTCAGCAAGGTCAATTTAATTAAAAGGGTTAAAAGTTATCGTAAAAGTGACGGAAAAAAGACGGAATTAGAAAAACAGCAAAGGGTTTCATTTTACTGAAACCCTTTGCTGTCCTGAGTGGGAGTTGACGGGGTCGAACCGCCGACCCTCTGCTTGTAAGGCAGATGCT
>CAYVLT010000362.1:0-4064 GCA_964452405.1 uncultured Ferruginibacter sp. | reverse complement strand
CCACACAGAGCGATAAACCGGCAATGGCCAGCGCCGTTTTCACGGCAAAATTTCTGCCCATCACTTTGTAAGCGAGCAGGATAAAGGGGATATTCACGCAAATGATGAGGATGTATAAGGCGATGCCGGTGATGCTGCTGATCAGCAGTGAAATACCCGTGGCGCCACCATCAATAAAATGGTTGGTGAGCAAAAATCCTTTGAAACCAAAAGAAGCAGAAAATATACCTGCAATGATGAGCACCGCGTCTTTAATGTACCGCCTGGCCATGATCTTGAATTCCCGGAAATGCCGGGCATGCTGGTAACTCGAAAGTCCATTGCCGTTATTGCGGACTCCGGGCATACGTTTCAGTAAAAAGTCGGTCAGTTTGCGACTCATAGCAGGTTATTTGTTTTCGATCTCCTTAAAATTAGCCAATGCACACAATGCTGCCTAACGAAAAGCGGAAATCAAATGATCTCTTTTTTTTTGTGAATACCCCGATTTGCCACTATACTTGCAGCCGTTTATTGATTCAGTTAATCGTAACACATGATCACATTTTTTGAGTGCACCATGCAACAACTGGCCGTGCATAAAACAGGCAATAAATACCTGGATGAATCCCTGGTGCTGAGCGAACAACCGTTGCCGGTAGTTGACGAGGTGCTGAACGACCTGTTGATGCAGTATTTCCTGCGTCCCTTTGAAAAAGCGAACGATCTCTATCATTTCACGCACGCCACAGGTAATCTTTCCCTCAATGAAGTATACCATTTTGCGGAAGCCGTTTTCAATGAGGGCACGGCTTTTTTTGAGAACAGTTGCAATATCGCCCGCCACCTGTACAACCTTGCCAATCATCCTAAAATCAAAAGCGGTGAACTGTATGTGGCTCATTTCCACAAACTGCAGTTAGAGGGTGAACTGCACGAAGCCATTGGTATTTTT
Source organism: uncultured Ferruginibacter sp. (assembly GCA_964452405.1). Classification (GTDB taxonomy): domain Bacteria; phylum Bacteroidota; class Bacteroidia; order Chitinophagales; family Chitinophagaceae; genus Ferruginibacter. The sequence continues at coordinate 3,130 of CAYVLT010000362.1, read as the reverse complement.
AAATCAGAACAGAAAGAGCCTTATTTTTCAGTACAGCAACTGAATGGCGCCTTTGAACTTCAGTACCAGCAGGAAGCAGTCAACATTAAAAAACTTGATAAAGGCTGCATCATTTTCAATACGAATAAAGAGGAAGGATTTAAAGTGGCCGTGGTGGACGCCACCAACCGCAGTGAAGCCGTGTACTGGATGGATGAATTTTTACAATTGAAGGTCCGCAACAACGAATACAACCAAACGAACAACGTAATGAGTGTGTACAGAACCTTCGTAACTGAAAAACTGGATGAGGTGTTTGATGCATCAAAAGCTGATAAGATCGACCTGCTGAACCGTTCCGTTGATTATTTTAAAAAGAAGGATCACTTTGATATGGAAGAATTTTCAAACGAAGTGATCGGTAATGAAGAAGGTATCGCCCTGTTCAAAGACTACAAGAAAAATTTCGAGCAGGAGTTCGATGCCCCCATCGGGGATTCATTTGCCATCAACAATATGGCAGTAAAAAAACAGGCGAGGGTGTATAAGAGCGTATTGAAATTAGACCGTAATTTTCATATCTATATTCATGGTAACAGGGAAATGATCGAGAAAGGATTTGATGAAGAAAGAAACATGAACTATTACAAAGTTTATTTCCGGGAAGAACAGTAAGCTGGTTCAGCCAACGGGTTTATTCTTTCTTTTTCGCCTCCCCCACCAGATCATAAAACCGGTCAGCGGCAAACTGGCGGTTACAAAACTTGCAAAAAATGCGAGCAACTTACCCGCCAGGCCTAATACAGCGCCAGTATGCGTATCGTAATTAAGACGCACGATTTTATCAGCCATTGATGCCTCAGCAAACTTTCCGGCATAACTCCCCGAAGCAGGCAATAGTTTACCTGAATACTGGTCGTAATGGTAAAAGTCGGAGTTGTAATAGGTTCCCGGGCGGTGATTCACCACAATCTCCACAGGTGCAGCCGCACCGGTTGCAAAATAAACACCCAGGCTCTCGCCGGGCCCAACCTGCTGAAGGTGCATTTGCCAAAGGTGGTCTGCCATATTCGTGTAGGCGGCAGGTTTAGTGCTGTCGGATTCCGGGTGCCGGTGTTCAACCATTTGTTCCCCGCCGCTGCTCACCCAATAAACTGATTTTGCAAACCATTCAAATCCAAACACCAACCCGGTAATGGCCAAAAAAACAGCAATCCAGCTTGCATAAAAACCCGCCACCTGGTGCAGATCGTAATTCCGCCGTCGCCAGCTTGCATTCCATTTTATGGTAAAACGCTGCTTTCGGGCGGCTTTATTCCGGGGCCACCAAAGTACCAGCCCGGTAATGATCATTGCCAAAAAAATCAATGTGGCGGTAGCTGCCACCGGCTTACCGATATTGTGTGGTAACCATAGGTAGTAGTGGCCTTCCAGCACGATCCGGAAAAAATCATCGGGCATGTTTTTATACTGCAGTACGTTGGCGGTATAAGGATCGAGGAAAACGAGTTCGTAATTCGTTTCGTCGTAGTACATAGCCGTGGCAGCTTTGCCCTCGCCGGGATACTCAATGCCAAGTGCCTTTCCTGAATGCAGGTGTTTTTCCGCTGCCTGTTTCAACACCGAGGGTGGCAGTAACGGTGCTTGCTGAACAGGCACTTTCCTGTATGGTTCTGTTAACTGCCGGATCTCTGTTTCAAACACCAACAGGCAACCGGTAATACCTAATAACATCACCACCAGCCCGGCACTTAAGCCGAGCCAGCGGTGGATGATACCTGCTATTTTTTTTATCGCACTCATTAAAACCTGTAGTTAACACTCAACCTGCAATTGGTTCCGGGTTCGGTTTGCCAGTAATAATAACCGCCCCACGCATAAGGTGAACCGGAATAGAGGTATTTATTGAGTACATTATTCACCAGCAGGTTAAAGCCAACCTTATTCAATTGGTAGGAGAGCCCGGCATCCAGCCTGAAATAATCAGGGAGGCTGTTGGCCGATCCGTCAAATACGTACCAGGGTGAACGTTTAACCTGGTATTGATAGCCCACAGAAAAGCCTAACCCTGTTAAGCTTCCCTTATCGATCCTGTAACTGAGCCAGGTGTTCTGTACATGGCGGCTCGATCCCGGTACCTGTATGCCTACATTTTCGGGCTTGCTGTCTTTGCTCACCTTCGCTTCTGTAAATGCATAGTTCACGATCACATCAAGGCCTTTCACAACCTGGCCCCTGACGTCAACTTCAACGCCTTTTGTTTTTTGCTGACCACTCTGGCGGCTGTAAAACTGACCTGTTTCTTCACCGTTCTCATTCAACACCGGGTGTTCAAGGTCGGCGGTGAGTACATTGTTGCGTGTGATCTGGTATACAGAAACTGCCGTATTCCATTTTCCGTTGAGCCAGTCTCTTTTTACGCCAACCTCCAGGTTGTTGCCTGTAACCGGGTCAAAACTTTTCTGCTGCCAGTCACTGCCATAGTTTTCCATGAACGACTGGTCGCTTACAAAATATACGGCTGTGTTTTTATCGATGGAAAAACTAACACCGGCACGGGGCGTTACCTTACTGTTTTTATAATCGCCGCTGTACACATTACCGGTCTTCAGGGTGGTGTATCTACCGGCAAGGGTTACCCGAAGACGGTTTTCAAAAAATCCAATTTCATCCTGTATGTATAATCCGGTGTATTCGTTGTAGTACCGAACGCCTCTTTCTTTCAGGCTTTTCGACCTGTCGAACACCGGTATAATGCTGGTGCCATACACAGGTGCGTAAATATTAAAATCGGCGCTGCCCAGGTTGCCACCCTGGTTCCAGTCGTGGTAATAATCTTTTGAACTTGCGTCAACCCCTGCCAGGATTTTGTGATGGAGTGCCCCCGTTCTCCATTCGCCTGTTACATAAGCCTGTCCGGTCTTTGTGATGCCAAGCACATCCCAACTACTCATCCCTCTTTGTAACAGGCTGTCATTAGCCGGATCAAATGCAATCGGCCAAAGGCTGGCACCCTCCTGGCTATAGCGCAACCAGGATGCCTGCGCCACGAGCTTTCAACGGTCGTTGAACTTATGTTCAAATACTGCCAGCACACTATTATCGTTCATCCTGGTGGCCGGAATGTTTTTTTCTGCCGTGGTAAAATCCC
>CAYVLT010000361.1:0-4107 GCA_964452405.1 uncultured Ferruginibacter sp. | reverse complement strand
CTCGTGTTGCTGAACGTTTGCCAGTTGCCGCTGAGTTTCGGCGATGTGCCGGTAGCGGTATATCTTGATGACCTCGTGATGGAATCCGAAGATGACATTGCCACCCTTAAAGAAAAAATTGACCGGCGTATGGATGGCAAACTGCCGATAGAAACGCTTGTAAGAACGGGCACGTTTTACGAAGAACTCGAACTGGCCTGTGGTGAACTGATGCCTTATGCCGTTGTAACCGGAAGCCAGGGAAAAACCGCCACTCAAAGATTGTTCTTCGGCTCCCACGCAGTATATGCTATGCAACACCTCAAATGGCCTTTGATCGCGGTGCCCAAAGAGGCCAGGTATGCGGAGATCAGGAACATCGGCTTTGCCTGTGATTTTAACGCCGTAGTGGAAACCACACCGGTGGAAGAAATAAAATTACTGGTGAATGATTTTCACGCAAAGCTGCACATACTCAATACCGGCAAGGAAGAAGTGTTTGAGCCGGAGGTGGTTTTTCAATCAGGCATGCTGCAGGAGCTTTTTTCCGGCTTACATCCTGAATACCATTTCATCACCAATGAGCATGTGGAAGAAGGCATCATCGATTTTGCAGAGGACAATGATATTGATTTGCTGATCGTATTACCCAAACGCCATAGCCTCGTGAATAAACTATTGCATAAAAGCCATACCAGGCAACTGGTGCTGCACAGCCCGGTACCGGTGATGGCGCTTCATGAATGAACGTGCGTACATTGCACGTGGCAATCCATAAAAATGCCGGGGTGAGGAATCATCCCGGCTTTCTTATTAAACACTATTAACGATTATTTTTCTGTATGAGTCACTGCAAAATTTCCACACCTGCAATTGACTTTAACATTGCAAACTAACAGCAAGCTTTGTTTACAACAGATGAGATGGATCAATACCTCACAGGATAAAAATCAGTTTGCCTTTAATGGCATTCCCTTAAATAAAAAGCCCCCACCGAAACCGGCGGAGGCAGTAATAACTAAAGCCCGCATTTATTTAACGGTAATATGCCTGGCCTCCGGTTTCTTATTTTCCTCTTTCTTAGGCATTACCAGTTTCAGCACACCATGTTCATAGGCTGCTTCAATCTTATCTCTTTTTACATCATCAGGTAAGGTGAATGTACGGCTGAAGGAAGTGTAGTTATACTCTTTGCGGGTGAATCTTTTTTCCTTCTCTTCCGTGGTTTCAGTTTTTTCGCTACTGATGGTCAGCATGTTTCCGTCTACATCGATTTTAAAATCGTCTTTCTTCAACCCGGGAGCCGCCAGCGAAACTTCAAAATGATCATTGCTCTCAGTGATGTTCACTGCGGGTACATTCATTGTTCTGTTCCACATGGTGCCGCCGTTATCGAACCATTCGTTCCATGGTTTAAAGAAATCATCAAACACTGAAGGAAACCTTTCAGTGGCTTTGCTTAATGCTTGAGTTGCCATAATATCCTCCTTGTTTTTTATGTGATTATTGAATGAATTACAGTATAAAATTAAACACATATCATTCGAAAAATAAATGACTGCCGTCAGATTTAACATTGATCAAAATCAGTATTTACGGCCATTGCAAAGAAATGTGGCCATCATTGAGGGAATCAAAAAAAACGCCTGATCCGGGTGCAGGCATCGCAATGGTAACAGCAAAAATTTTTACCTCCATCTTTTTTCAACAGGTTGCTTTTGACATTTTTTTTTTAACAGATCTGCCGCCTTTTTAAAAGGACAAAGAAAAAACAAACAATCACTGCTATAAAAAAATTGGTTTTGCGGAAACAATTGATAAGAAAAATCAGCATTGTCATTCCCGAATTCAAACCCAGCCTGCTGTAAGCCCAAAAAAAACAGGTTTTATTGGGCCGTTTCCATTTATATGTGTATTTTATAATACTAACAAATATCATACACAGGGGTGACACACAACAGTAGCTTTCAAACAGTTAGCATATTACTTTTGTGCCGTCATTTTTAATTAACTACCTAAAACAAAAAAGATGATTCAACAAACTAATACTTTTATCCTGGAAAACACCCAGATAAAAGACGAAGTGGTAAGCTGGGTAAATGAAACCGCTGCATTGCTGCAGCCTAAATCAATCCACTGGGTGGATGGTTCTCAAAAAGAATACGATGGCCTCTGCAAATACTTGGTAAAAAAAGGAACCTTTATCCCACTGAATCCTGAAAAAAGACCCAACAGTTACGCCTGCTTCAGCGACCCAAGCGATGTGGCAAGAGTGGAAGACAAAACATTTATCTGCAGCCGTCGTAAAGATGATGCCGGGCCTACCAATAACTGGATGGCGCCTGCGGAAATGAAAAAGATCCTGAACCAACACCTCGAAGGAAGCATGCGTGGCAGAACCATGTACGTGATCCCATTTTGTATGGGGCCGCTCGGTTCTCCGTATGCAAGGTATGGTGTGCAGATCACCGATTCAGAATACGTGGTGGTAAACACCCGCATCATGACAAGGATGGGTGAAAACGTGCTGCCACATATTCCCAAAAAACAATTTGTAAAATGCCTGCACACAGTGGGCGATCCAATTTTGCCAGGCAAAGCAGAAAGCAACTGGCCCTGCAATCCCGATGTTAAATACATTTCCCATTTCCCTGAAGAAAGGATGATCATTTCTTACGGTAGCGGTTATGGTGGAAATGCATTGATGGGCAAAAAATGTTTCGCCCTGCGTATCGGCTCAGTAATGGGACGTGAAGAGGGCTGGCTCGCAGAACACATGTTGATCATGGGTGTGGAATCTCCTGACAAACAAAAAAATTACCTCGCTGCCGCTTTCCCAAGCGCCTGTGGTAAAACCAATTTTGCCATGTTGATTCCTCCAAAAGAATTCAATGGCTGGAAGATCACCACCGTAGGTGACGACATTGCCTGGATACACAAAGCCGGTGATGGACACCTCTTCGCCATCAACCCCGAAGCCGGCTATTTTGGTGTGGCACCCGGCACCAATTATAAAACCAACCCGAATGCAATGGAAAGCATCAAGGCCAACACCATTTTTACCAATGTGGCCATTACGCCTGATAAAGATGTTTGGTGGGAAGGTATGACAGAAGAAGTGCCCGAAGGATTGACCGACTGGCATGGCAAACCATTTGACCCTGCGGCCGGCAAACCTGCCGCACATCCAAACTCAAGATTTACTGCACCAGCCAGTCAAAACCCTGCAGTGGATGAAAAATGGGACGACCCTAAAGGAGTACAGATTGACGGTTTCATTTTCGGTGGCAGAAGAAGCTCTGGTGTTCCTTTAGTATACCAATCATTCAACTGGAACTTTGGTGTATACCTCGCCACTACTATGGGAAGTGAAACCACTGCTGCTGCTTTTGGAGAAGTTGGTAAAGTGAGAAGAGACCCATTTGCAATGCTGCCATTCATGGGATACCATATCGGCGATTATGTAAATAACTGGCTGCAGTTTGGCCGCAACCTGCCCAATGCACCAAGAATATTTGGTGTAAACTGGTTCAGGAAAGATGAAAATGATAAATTCCTCTGGCCGGGATTTGGCGATAATATCCGGGTGTTGATCTGGATCGTACAAAGGCTGCGTGGACAAACCTCTTCTGTGGAAAGCCCGATGGGTTGGATGCCAAGGTATGAAGACCTCGACTGGAGCGGATTGGAAAACTTTTCAAGGGAAGACTTTGCAAAGATCATGACCGTGGATCGTGAGCCTGGTAAACAGGAGTTGCTGGGGCATGAAGAATTATTTGAAAGGATGTACGATAAATTACCTAAAGAATTCTTCTTCATGAGAGAATTACTGCTGTCTGCTTTATGGCGTTCTCCTGAAAAATGGGGACTTCAACCAGAAGTACACCAGTAGTATAATATCATTTCGATTACTTGCCTTTTTATTTGTTTTAGTGTTATCATCATTGCGGGCAACAGGATTGATACCTGCGGTTCTAACAACCGCAGGCATCAACCACCTGGAAGGTATAAACAGCCCATTCGGCAGGTATAAGTCCGGTGTGTGCTGTTGCCCGTAATTTTAAATTTAATTGTATGAGCAACTGGTTCACCGAACTTTTTACCACAAACTCGATAGCACAGTCCGTT
>CAYVLT010000360.1:0-4163 GCA_964452405.1 uncultured Ferruginibacter sp. | reverse complement strand
TCCGGCGCAATGGTTTCGCCGTTTCGTTATGACGAAGGAGTAACGATAGAATAAATGGCGAAAGGACTGCGCCGGGTCTTTATGATGATAGAAGAAGAGAAAGTTGAACGGAGCGTCGCAACAGAAGATGCTTAAAGACTAATAGCCGGTGAAAAGAAAAATAATTTAGCCTGAAAATTAACGGGAAGCTAAAAGTAGTGCATGACTACAACTGTCCATACCTGGAAATAAAATGAATAATTTAATTCAGTTTGTGATGAATTTAGCTTGCTAAGAAATGAATAGGAGCATCACACCTACGCTTATATAATTAAAACAACCGTCCCCGCAATAATCAATACTGCGCCAATGGCTGTTTTCAATGTTAATGCTTCCCCTAAAAAGATAACGGATAAAAATATCGTAAGCGCTACGCTCAATTTATCCACCGGCGCTACCTGCGATACTTTCCCGACTTGCAATGCTTTAAAATAAAAAATCCAAGATAGACCGGTGGCAATGCCGGAGATAATCAGAAAGATGATATTTTGTTTTGATAAAGCAGCTATTCCTTTTGTTTCGCCCCTGGCTAACACAATACCCCATGCCACAATTAAAATGATTATAGTACGAATTGCCGTTGCAAGGTTTGAATTAACACCGCTTATTCCAACTTTTGCAAATATGGCTGTGAGAGATGCAAACAAAGCAGATAGTAAAGCGTAGAACCACCACATAGTATAAGTTTTAGGTTTTTAATTATTATACTGCTGCTTCATCTGGGGCATTTTTTTTGTTTTTATACGCCACATGCATCATGCTCGGCAATACAATAAGCAACAAAGGCAGCGCAACAATAAAACCACCAATTACAGCTATGGCCAGCGGCTGGTGCAGTTGTGCACCTGTACCAATGCCCAACGCAATGGGCATAAGGGCTATGATAGCGCCGAGTGCTGTCATTAATTTAGGCCGCAACCTTGTAGAGATGGAGTAGATGATGGCACCGTCAACATTTTTGGTTTGTGATACTGAATCTCTGAACTGCAGGAAAGTAAAAATGGCATTTTCACCAATTATCCCTACAATCATGATGAGGCCTGTATAGCTGCCAACATTCAATGCTGTATTTGTTAAATATAAACCAAGATAGCTGCCGCTGATACCCAGCACCGCTATCAATAAAATCATTAACGCCACTTTAAAATCACGGAACAAAAACAGGATAACACAAAATACCAGCAGGCTGCTGGTAATTAAAATCATCAGCAATTCGCTGAACGATTTTTGCTGGTCGGCATAAGCGCCGCCATAAACAATATGATAACCTCTCGGCAATATAACTTTTGCAGCTACTTCTTTTTGTATATCCTTCATCACACTGCCCAGGTCCCGGTTATCAAGCCTGCCTGTTACCACACCCATTGATTGTAAATCTTCCCTTTCAATTTCTGCATCACCGGTGTTTAATTTGATATGGGCAAGGCCGGTAATAGGTTTGAGCTTACCATTCGGCAAAAATATCTGCATCCCTTTTATATCGTCCACACTCAGGTTTCTATTGCCGGGATAAACAACTCTTAATGAAGAAAGCTGCTGTTTGTCAAATACTGTACCTGCAATGTTTCCTTCCAATGCTGTTTGTAACTGGTACTGCAGGCTTGCAGGTGTTATACCATATTGCGCCAGCATTACTGCATCAGGCTCAATAGATATTGAAGGGCCTGCTATAACAATACCGTCAAATACATCAGCAGTGCCTTTTACATTAGTAATAACCTCACTAACCTGCTTAGATAATTCTTGTAATTTCTTCTGGTCGTTTCCAAATATTTTTACTTCAATGGGCTGTACGGATGTCATTAAATCTCCCAGCATGTCGCCAATTACCTGTCCAAAATCTATACGCAATGCCGGCTGAGTGGCTTCTATTTTAGTTCGTATTTCATCTATTACATCATTTGAATTTCTTTTTCGGTTTTTCTTTAATTGAATAAGATAATCGCCCCGGTTGGGCTCTGTAATAAAAAAACCCATTTGTGTTCCCGTCCGTCTTGAATAAGTTTCTACTTCAGGGATTTTTGTAATTATTTTTTCGGCTTCTTTTAACATCCGGTCGGTTTCCTCTAAAGAAGTACCCGGAGGTGAGATGTAATCCAGCACAATACTTCCTTCGTCCATTTCCGGCAGAAAACCCGTTTGCAGTTTTGGCAGCACATAATAAATACTTGCGGCAAGTAACAGCATAAACAATACACTGATGTATGGCCGTTTTATAAAAAAGCCTACCCATTTTTGATTGTGAACAGCATGGGCCGCCTTTTTACTTTCTTTCAGCCGCTTTAAACGTTGCTTTGCATTCAGGAGTTTTGGTTTACTTCTGCTTAATAGTAAATACACTACCGGCAACCCAATCCAGCTTACAAAAAAAGAGCATACCAGTGTAATAATCATGGTGTCGGTCATTACCTTAAAATAAGCGCCAGCCACACCTGTCATTAAAATAAACGGAACAAAAATTACGATGGTACTAAGCGATGAACCTACCATCGCAGGTAAAAGGTATTTTATGGCTTTTTGCAAAAGGCTGGTGGTAGGCTCTCCGGGATGTTCCTCGTGTGTGCGGTGTATTTGTTCAACCACCACAATTGCGTCATCTATAATTAACCCGATAGCTGCCGCAATGGCACCAAGCGTCATTATATTGAACGTTTGCCCCGTTGCATATAACACAATTAAAGTAAACAACAGCGTAACCGGTATGGTAATTAAGATAACCATACTTGCTTTCAAAGAGCGTAAAAAAATAATTGCTACAATTATTGCAAGGGCTAAACCAATCCATAAACTGTCGGTAACACTTTTAATACTTTCTTTTACAAAATCAGCCTGCACATAAAAAGGTTGTATGGTAACCCCTTTTGGCAACACTCTACGGAGTTCTTCTACTTTCTTATGCATTTTGTCTGATAAATCAACCAGGTTGGCATTAGGTTGTTTTACCACAGCCAGTAAAATAGCTGAGTGACCGTTGGCATTTATTTTTACATATTCCTTTGCCTCCTGTATATCTATTGCTGCAATGTCCTTTAATGTAACAATACGTTTTCCATTATTACTGATAACAAGGTTTTCGAGTTCTGCTTTGGTATCTACCACCGCATCAGTAACCGTTAAATACATTTGCCGGTAATCAGATAAATATCCGTTTGATTTAATGAAGTTGGTGGCATTCAGCGCTAATGTAATAGCATCTGGTGTTATGCCAAGGGAGCTCATTTTGCCAGAGTTGAGTGTAATCCAGTATTCCTTTGTCTTACCACCAATAACCCTTATTTCGCTTACCCCTTCTACCTGCGATAAAAAAGGTTTGATGGTGTACATGGCCAACAGCTTTTCTTCAATAGGTGTCATACCGGGAGCTTCCAGCGTATAACCAATAACGGGCAGTATGGAAGGATTCATTCGTTCTACTGTAATCTGCACATCGGGCGGCAATAAATTGCGTACCTGGCTTATCTTAGATTCAATACGCTGCTGGCTCACATCAATATTTGCATTCCAATCCATATAGGCGCTGATTTCACAACTGCCACGGCTGGTAGTGCTTCTCAGCATTTTTAAATCTGGCACTTGTTTTACCGCATTTTCAAGTTCACGGGTTACCGTAATAGTCATTTTGTTTACCGGCTGCTGGCCTGCATCTGCAATGATTTTTATTTTAGGAAAAGTTATTTCCGGAAAAAGGGCTGTCTGTAGTTTACCATATGCAAAAAGGCCGCCTAAAATAATAATGGCGAGTACAACAGTTACCGGATTTTTATGTGAGATAAAGAAATTTTTCATTTTGTCATTGTTGAATTACGGCCACTTTTGCTGTATCTGTTAACCCATAATTTCCTGTAAGCAGAAACTTATCATCCGGTGAAAAAGCAGGTGATAAAATTTCAACACTGCTCCTGTTCTCCAGACCTTTTTTTATTGGCACTTTTACTGCCGTAACACTGTCAACTAATTTCATCACCCAAAAATCTCCCTGCACTTCATCTGTCAGCACTGCTTCTTTGGGTAATGATACAGCGTTTGATTTTGATTTTTTTACCAATGTTACTTTTGCTATTAACCCTTCAGGTATTTGCTGGTTAGTGTTAACTTTAATTACAATACTTTGTGTTTGTGAAACA
>CAYVLT010000359.1:0-4168 GCA_964452405.1 uncultured Ferruginibacter sp. | reverse complement strand
AAAAATGTAAAATCCATTTTGCAGCAGCAGCGTGAACAGGGTAAGCCCTGCCAGGAAAAACATGGAGAATTCATCTATTTTAATGCGCTTCATCCGGGTATTGATTACTGCCTTGCGGCCGGTTGATCAAAAAACAGGTTTAACCCGCAACAAGCGGTGCTTGATAAAAAAATAAGTGAGTACAAAAAAATTATCGAACCGCCTGATGGTATTAAAAAAATCCAGGGCGATTGCCACCCTTCCCTTAAAAGCTGCTTTCAACATCAGCGTATAATAAAATAACAGTTTTTGTTTGCGCAACAGCTTCATGCCGTTTACCCGCTGCTCCCCGTCAAGGTAAGAAAACAGGTAGTTGTACACCATGATATCTTCTTTCAGGTGGAACACGAAATATTTTTCCTGGTTGCTTAATTGTCCCTTGTGATTCCGCAATTGGATCAGCGGCTTTTTTATAAAACCGACCTGGTGATTTTTAGCGATCCGCACCCACATTTCAAAGTCACCACTGATCCTCATTTTTTCATTGAACAGTCCCACTTCATCCAACGCTGCCCTTGAAATGGTTACGTTGGATATATTGCCGGCGATGGAACCTGTGATGAAGGCGATCCTTGTATGCAGGCTGGTAGAAATTACCGGTGGCGTATCATCAATTTTATTGTGGATGAGCGTGCTGCCGGTGGCATCTATATAGTTTTTGCCGGTATAACTGAACCCGATTGCGGGATGTTCCTGGTGAAAAGCAATGATCTCTTCAATACAGTTTGGATACATTACATCATCCTGCGACCATAACTTGATGAGGGGAGCCTGGCTGTTTTTTATCAGGAAATTGAGGTTGTAAAAGAGTCCTTTGTTTTGTTCATTGCGGAACAGGCGGATGCGGCTGTCATTCAGCGCTTCCAGGAACTGGTAACTGCTGTCAGATGAACAATCATCTACAATCAAAAACTCAAAATCACGAAACGACTGGTTCAATACCGAACCGATACATTCTTCCAGGTACCGGATACCGTTATATACCGGAAGGATGATACTGATGGGATACATAAAATAAAAGATATTGGAATGTGGTAGTGTTGCTGGTACTACTTTGCAAAAGGTCTGAATGCATCAATGATGTTCATAAAGCTGAATGCCTTTACCCGTTCAGCCGACCGGGCGCCCATATTAACCAGCAATTGCCGGTTATTCACCGCCTGTTGCAACAGGTTGATGAAGGGCTGCATGTTATTGTTGCTGATGATGATCCCGTTGTCATCCTGTACCAGGTCAACCGCACCGCCAACTTTATCCGACACCACCACCGGTTTTCCGCTGGCCATTGCTTCGTTTACAGCTAAGCCCCATGTTTCTCCCGGGCCCTTTGAAGGAAGCACAAATATATCAGCCACCCGGTACATCACCGGCATTACCTGCTGGTTTTTGAAACCGGTGAATACAAACCGTTGGTCATCCTTCACCGCTGCTTTCAGTGCTGCTTCAAGCTGGCCGTTACCGGTAAATAACACTTTAACGGGCAATGCTCTCGTGTGCCTGAGCAACTCCACCAATAAGAAAGGATTTTTTTTGGATTCAAATTTCCCGGCAAACAACAGTACAATATCGTTGTCAGAAAAACCGAATTGTAGCCGCATCTGCCTGGCTTCTGTTGAATAACGGCCACCAGTATCCGCAAACCGGTCGTTGTCGACAGCATGCGGCGCCGGTATCAGCTGTTCCGGCTTCAGGCCATGAACTTCGAAGTATTTTTTATTGTTGATACCGGTATATAATGCAACATCCACGTGACGGTACACCCATTTTAAAAAAAGCCGTCTCAGGAAAACCTTTATTCCTTTTGTTTCATCCAGCAAGGTGGAGTCGCCACGGAACAACACAGGAATTTTCCCGTGAAAATGCCTGATACATTTCAGGTGACTGCTGAAAGCCCAGCCAAAAACCAATAAAAGATCGGGTTGCCAGGCTGCAATCTCCGCCTGCAGGGTGGGATTAACAATCCCTTTAAAATGATGGCTGCCCGGTGCTGTTGAGGTATTGTTTACAAAACAATAATCGTATCCTTCAAGTAATGGAATATCCCATTTGATCTCCCGGTTAAAGCCAGGGTCAAATTTATTTTCCTGCTGTGCCTGGCTCCAGGTGTAAAATACTTTCACCTGCAGAAACCCTTGCTGGCTGAGCAACCTGAACCAGGGAGCATTGTATTGAATCGGGTGTGAACTTACAATCGCCAGTTTTTTCATCAGGTGTCGTCACTCAATGTTCAACGGTTCTTAAAGAAATCGGCCAGCCTGTAGAGCGAAGAAGCATTTACAATCTTCGCAGCCAGTAACATTGGCAGGCGTTTCCAGCCATATAATTTACCCGATGCCCTCACCACTGAACCAGCCTCGATGCGTTCAATATTTTTGCCGGCCAGCAGTTTTTCATATTGCTGGATCATACCGGGTATTACTGCATCAAAGGAAAAGCGTTTTTCAATCCACCCATCCAGTTGGCGGCTGATGGTGGCGTGGAGATTTTTGTCGTGGTACAAAGTATTAACAGCAACAACACATTCGTCGATACCTGTTGCACAAAGTCCGCCGGTTTGATGGCCCACCACTTCAAACTGGGCATTGTCTTTTAACGGCGTAAGCATTGTCACCACCGGCACGCGGCAATAAAGTGCTTCTGCAAGTACATATCCAAAGCTCTCTCCTATTTTAGAAAGATGTAAAAAACACTGTAAGTTATAATAGTATAAGGAAAGGTTGCTGTCGCCTTCGATCTTATCAATTAACCGCACCCTTTCCCTGGTGGTGGCAGGTAACTGCTCAATCTCAGACACTATCTCCGGCGGCACCCCTACAAGCAGGTAATGGATTGTATTGCCTTCTTTGATCGTTTGCCTGATGATCTCAACGATCCTGCTATCCCATTTTGAGGGGTGTGGCTGACCAAGACGTCCCACCACGTAAGCATTTTCGGGTACCCGGTACCGTTTCCGGAAGGCTCGCAATGCTTCTTCAGCAGGTTTACCGAACCTGGCGACATCAACAATATAGGGCGCTATTGAGATGGCCGGACAGTAAGAAGCGGTTCTCATCCACCGGCTGTATTTCCAATAGCCCCACTGTGAAAGCTGCATGGATAAACTGATCACCGGGTATGTTTTGCTGAAATTTGGTCTTGAGAAAACGTTTGTCTCTACAATTTTTGTTTCATGTGTTTTTACCTGGTGCAGGTAGGGTAACAATGCATCGTTGTAATTGTGGGTATGGATGATATCAGGCGCCCAATGTTTGAGTTCTGCAAACACTTCAGATTCCTTTCTGCCACATTTTTTTAACAGGATGCTGTCAACGCCGGCTTCTTCAAGATCGGGATAACGGTCGTATCCTTCTCCCAGCACCAGCATTTTGCTGTCGTGACCCTTTAGGTGGTAACCGATGGCATAATTAACAGCGCCTCTTTCCGTACCACCCATCCCGATCGACCAAACAATACTTAATATTTTCATGCACTCGGCTTTAACCAGTTCAGCGCCGGTTATGGTAAATTCAGTTCTTTGCTGATACAGATAATATCAAGGTTAGATGAATACAATTTATACCCGGCCGATCTCATCAAATTCAGTGATGCTTTGAAATCACCCAGTGAAAGGTGTACATATTCGTACAAAACGATATCCGGTTTCAAGGTGGAGAAATCCACCAGTTTCAATATTTCAAAATCATAGCCTTCAGTGTCAATATGCAGCACGTTCACTCTTTTCACATGGTATTTATGGGTAAGTGAACGGAAAGAAATGGTATTGATCTTTTCTTCCAGGATCAGGTCTTCAAAATCTTCGCGGTCTTTGTGCGACAGCAGTACCTGCCTGTCGAAAGAACCGATCTGGCTGTACCAATGCGGTTGCTGCGGATCACCGGTTTCCTTCAACCGGTAAAAAGAAGCAGTGCCATCTTTTTCAGCAATAGCAGCATTTTCAAAAAACAGGTTGCCCGCCTGCGCAGCATAGTTCAGGGTAAGCTTATCGAACAAAAATTTTACCGGTTCCACCAGTATCCCGCGCCAGTTTTTACCAGTTACATATTCATGCAACGGATCATTGGACACACCATCGTTCGACCCGATCTGTATAAAAAAAACATCTGCAACAGCGTTGGCATACGATCCAAGG
>CAYVLT010000358.1:0-4186 GCA_964452405.1 uncultured Ferruginibacter sp. | reverse complement strand
GGGTTAAAAAAGAAATCCCCACTTATTTATGGGGCCAGGTCGACAGGTTTTACCAGTTAGCAAAAGACAGACAAAATCAATTAGGACTCGACAGTATCGAGGAAGGCTTTCACGATTTACAGATCAGGGTCTGGTATAACCTTCCTCCTGAAAAGGAACAGCAACTGGTAGTGATCGAAAAAAAAGACAGCAGTTGGCAGGCGACCCGTTACCATTTTACCATCAAACAATCAGGGAAGGCAGAAACCATTATTTCTAAAACAGCAACGAATGTATCACCCCTGGCAGGTTGGCCAGCTTTTTCAAAACAGTTACTCGATCTGCAGATATTAACACTGCCTAACCAGGACGACGTTGAAGGCTATGCCGCAGACACTGGAGGCACCACCTATTATGTAGAAACCGCAACAAAAAACCATTACAGGTTTTATGGTTACTGGGAACCAGAGCATTACAAAAACAGTATCTGGCAGGCCAAAAACATGGCAGGAATAATACAATTGATCGAAAAAGAACTCAGCCCAGCGTATTAACGAAGTTTAGATTCACCGTCCGGCCTATCAGGCGGCAAAAACAATTTCCGAAATGATGCTGGTGAAAAAATGCAATGAAATATGACTGCACACAAGTTTACTGCTGTTGTCAAAATTGGCTTTTACGGTGATCCATCTCAGCGACCATTTGTACCGGATCAGTCCACTTGGTAAAAAACGGTACTGGTAGTTATCACCCAACACCTCTGTAAAAGTGTACAGGTCGCCGTTTTTTAATTTTCTCTTCAGGATCAAATAAAATACAATTGTCGCCAATTTATAAAAGGCAACAACAATCAGTAAGCTGTATAGGATATATTGTAACTGATTCATTTCGCAAAGCTATCCGGATAGTTTTACTTCCGGGTTAACGATTCATTACCGGATTGTTAATAAGAAGTAAACGAGGAGCATTGCCACCATAACGCTCCCCGTTCCGTTCATCTTATCTTCTTCTGCAAGGTTTCCAGTAAAGTTCACTTTTACCCGCACCACCACCACTCCAATATTTTTTTAGCACGCAACGGCCAGATTCAATATATTGCAAACGACAGAAATAAACGGGCCCATCACCCACTACTACTGAAAAAAAACTTTACACATGAAATTAACCGTCAAAAAAAAACTTAGGCTTTACTATTTGAAGCGGGCAGTAAATACTGTGCTTCTCCTGCTTATACTTCAACTAGCGGCGGCTGCCCAGGAAAAGGGCATGCAGTTTGAACATGGCAGTTCCTGGAAATCCATTGTCAAAAAAGCCAAGGCAGAAAACAAATACATCTTTGTTGATTGTTATACCACCTGGTGTGGCCCCTGCAAATTCATGAGCGCAAACGTATTTCCAAAGCCGGAAGTGGGTGATTTTTTCAACGCAAATTTCATCAATGCCAAATTTCAACTCGATACCACTTCCAAAGACGCCGAGGAAATCAAGAAGCTATATGCAGATGCTGCATTCATAGGCAGCACGTATAACGTTCGCGCCTACCCCACATATTTATTTTTTTCACCAAATGGTGAACTCGTTCACCGGGAATTAGGCAGCAGCGACATTCCTACATTCATAGCGAAAGGCAAAAATGCACTTGACCCGGCAAAGCAATACTATACACAGGTTAACAAATACAACAGCGGCAACAGGGAACAGACCTTCCTGAAAAACCTGGCTCAAATGGCTATTGACGCCTATGATCTTGCTAATGCTCCACTATATGTAAAAGATTTTTTGGCAACTAACCCCGATATGAACGACAGTTCCAATATCCGCTTTATTTGGGAGACCACCACTTCCGCCAAAGACAGTGGGTTTAAAATGATGCTCAACAACACGGAAAGATTTGACCAGGTGATTGGAAAAGAGAAACTGCACCAGGGGCTTAAAAAAATAATTTTACGGCAGGAATCAACTAATAACAACGGCGCTTATTTCAAATGGAACGACCAGGATTGGAACCGCTACCGGGAAGAGTTAAACTCCCGGCACCCCGGCTTTGCAGATGATGTAATACTTGCTTTTAAGATCAACAAATACCGATCTGACAAAGACTGGAGCGCATACGCCTCCACCATCGATGACTATCTTGCTTATCATAGCATCCCGATCAATGACCTGAATGAACTTGCCTGGACGGTATTTACCAAATGTACCGACAAGCCGGTACTTACCGCAGCATTGAACTGGAGCAGGAAAAGTTTCGAAAATGAGCACCCAATGGAGCCAGGCTTTATCGACACCTATGCCAACCTCCTGTACAAACTAGGTCAAAAAGAAGATGCACTGAACTGGGAAAAGAAAGCACAGGCACTCGCAATTGACCAGGGTGAAGATAAAAGCTGGGGACAGGACGTGATAGATAAAATTGAAAAGAATGAACCAACCTGGTAAAAAAATATAGTACTGAATAAGCCCGGCCTTAATAAGCCGGGCCTTTTTTTATATCAGTTACAGTTTCTAGCAAAAAACAACATTGGATACATGGTGCGCTGTTAAAGCGCTGACCAGGTCAATACCTGTAGAATATTTCTGTTGCGCCGTATCCGTAAGCAGCAGTGTATTGATTCACGAAAGATTTTACCTGTTTTTTAGTGCGCAGGATATCATGTATCTCGTCGCGTAGCTTGCCCTCACCTACCCCATGGATCACAATCAACGACGGCTGCGTATGCGCTACCGCCAGGTCATAATACTTTTCAAATGTTTTTAACTGCAGACTGAGAATTTCGTAGTTGTCCAGGTGTTTCCAATGATCGGTGATCTTATCAATATGTAGATCAACCACTGAACGTGGTGGCGCCAGGTGTTCCCTGATCCTGCCCGCATCGTACACCCTGAAACCGGCACTACCCAGTTTTGAAAGATCCACCCTTTCCTCCTCCACTTTATCAGGATATTGATCAAAGAGCAGGTACGCGAACGTAGGCTCGTTCCTGCGTTGTATCTCCTCTATTTTTTTAAAGAGCTGCTTGCCCTTGATCTTTAAAACGGTTTCAAAATGCGGCGCCTTCTTCTTATCAGGAACCGCCAAAGAAAACTCCACCACGAACCTTGGGTTGTCACTAAGGTCTTCAAACAAAACATCATGCAGGTAAAAATCCTGTTGGGGCGCCAATGTATTGGTTAATTCAAAATTACTCTGACCGTTAAAATACAGGTCGTATTTAAAATCAAACTGCGTATTGGTTTGATTCAACAGGTGCACCTTAAATTTCTCCACCACATCATCATCAAAAATATCCTTGTCGAAGATGGGCAAAAAGCTGATGAACACGCCCTTCTCTTCTTTAAGTTCCGCTTTCTTTGGCGTTTTCTCCCGCTTTACATCATCGATAAATATCTTCTTTTTTTCCGCCTGTCGCTTTTCGGTGAACATTTTAAAATAAGGAAAATCGATCTGGTCAAGGTAGGCAGGAAACCGCACCCCCTTTACTTCGATCATCACCATTTGTTCATTAATGATCTCCACCACTTTACCATCTTCATTGGTCAGCAGCACAACAATCTTATCTCCGGGTTCATATTTCATCTGCCTGCGGGATTATATTTTTTGCGCAAAGGTAGGCTCGGGCAACCAACTCTTCAAGCCGTTCCCGGATTAATATTTTCAATAAATGTTCCGGCAGGTATACAATGAACATATTTAATACTGGTATCATCAGAAGAATTAACCAGCCAGCTTACTTTTTCTATAGCCGTACAAAAGATAGATCACCAGGCCCAGGGCCAGCCAACTCCCAAACCAGGCCCAGTTTTTAGCAGTCATACCGGTAAGAAGGTACAAGCAGGTGGCAAGGCCGAGCAGCGGGATAAGGGAATATTTTTTTATGATGCTCAATGAACTCAAAGCAAAGCAGGCAATCCAGAATATGATGGTACTGATGTTAAGTGTTTGTTTAGCACCAAGAGCACTATCCAGGTTGTGCTGTAAAATATCGGGCCGGGAAGGATCAAGACCGGCCACTGCCAGTTTTGCTTCCTCCGGGGTAAGGTGCATGCTGAACAGGTCGTTGAAATAATTATGATTCACCATGTACAAGGTAACAAGACTTGCAACAATGAGGAGGGGAAAAATAAATTGCCCGTTGATATAAGGAATATGAAACTTACCTGGTTCCTTTTCCCTGCGGGGAATCAGCAATACGCCACCGCATACCAA
>CAYVLT010000357.1:0-4218 GCA_964452405.1 uncultured Ferruginibacter sp. | reverse complement strand
AGCGAAGAACGTGTAATTGAATTGCTGGTCCAGCCTGCTTTGAATTTCCAAAGCGTGGTGGAACTGGTTGCAAAAGACGAGAGTGCATTGCTTGCTTCTGTGGTGAAATTGAAGAACAGGTTTCTCCTGGTTCCAAAATTTGTTGCCGACATGTCAAGCTGCGTACTGTTGTCTGAACCAGCATCAGGCGTTTCAATAACATCTTCCGGTCCCGGGTAATCTTCAATGTCAGCGCTACCGGTTTCGGTGTTGGTGGAGGCGGCCGGAGTGTCGACCGGAACACTGTCTTTTTTGCAACTGAACAGTGCGGCACTGAGGAATAAACACAGCATTGTGATGCCGTTTCGTGTACGGTTTTTCATAATTGTTTGAATTTTTTCCCCATACTTTCAAGCACCGTGCCAACCACTGTTAAAATAAAATGAATGAAAAATTTACATCACCTGAAAAAAATGAAAAGCACGCTGATAAGCGTATAGAAATGAAAGCAATGCAGTTTGAAATTCTGTAATAAAAAATCTCAGAATATTTTTTCAACATCGTAAAAAAAAAATTGAAACAGGTTTCGTACCGTGAATCTTACTGCAGTGATATCGTAAAAATGCCAGCGGCGGGTAGTAATATTTCGAATCATAAAAAAAATAGTTCATCCGTTCAAAGCAGGGCAGGCGTGAAAAGCTTGCAATCACCATTTTTTTTCAACTTCAAATCACTGCCAGGCGGGGAATATACACCGTTGATTGAGGTGCCTATGAAACAATCATTGTGGCTAAGCCGTTGAAAAAATGAATAAAAGTGGTGCAAGGGTGCAGTGGCAGATAATTTGTAAAAAAGATGGTGGCAGAACAAATGTTCCGTCATGATAAAAAAATAAAAAGTATGAAAAAGAAAATTTTAATGTTCACAGCCGGGCTCAGTTTATCTGTTGCGGCCCTGTTGATTCCATCAGCAAGTTTTGCACAAAAGGATACGGAAGAGAAAGCAGAAACAATGGAAAAAATGACCGCCGACTCGCATGAAGCAAAGGCAGCCTTCATTAAAACAGATGCAGGTCTTGCCAACCTCTTTAAAACAGCCTATGGCTACGCCATTTTCCCAAACATCGGCAAGGGTGGTCTTATTGTGGGCGGTGCCGGCGGTAAAGGAACCGTTTATGAAAACGGCAAACCGATCGGTTCAGCTAAGATGGTGCAGGTTACTGTGGGCGCACAGGCCGGCGGCCAGGCTTACCGCGAAGTGATCTTTTTTGAAAATAAAGCAGCACTGGATCATTTCAGGGGCGACAATTTTGAATTCAGCGGACAGGTATCTGCCGTTGCAGCTAAATCGGGCGCATCATTGAATGCAAAGTACACCGATGGTGTAATGGTGTTCACGCAGGAGAAAGGTGGCCTGATGGCGGAAGCCAGCGTAGGTGGTCAAAAATTTGACTACACCGCATTTTAATGTTACCTGGTGATTTTCGAAAGCAGCAATTTTACGTGCTGCTTTTTTTGTATCGGTACTGGGGAAAAAAGAACCCATTTGTTCAAAACATAGTTTCCTGAAAACGCCCTGCAGTAGCTGTTTTGCCAAACGGAATACAATTTGCACCTGTAAACACAGGAGTTGAATAATAAAAAATATTACGTTTCTAATAATTAAAAACTGGCAATATGCAAACAGAAAAAATCAATAATTGGGAGCAGAAACAACAGGCGCTGCAACAGAAATTTCCATTTCTCAAAGGAGAGGACCTTGTTTACGAGATCGGCAGGGAAAAAGAGTTATTAAAAAAGTTGCAGGAAAAATTGAACATTAATGAAGGTGACCTTGCAAAATGGTTGCGGTTGATGGGGTAGTGATTTGCCCATGAATTACATCATAGGCTGCTGTTGAAACCGCACGCTGCATCATTGCGGCCCCGTCGTCATCTTTGTAAGACGGCTCCGGTGCGGCCAATGAAGTGGTTCAACCAACAATTGAACTTTTAATGCTGCTCAATGTTTGATCATCTCCTGCCATTACAGCCTGTACTGCCCTTTATCTACCTTTTATAAGCGTTTCCTTTTTTGAAATGACTGTATCCACAGTGTACCTGGTATATTAAATTTGCATTGTATGCAACCACCCCTTAAAAATGGTTGTCAGGACAGGAAACAGTCATTATGAAAAAATATCTATCCCTTCGTGTATATCACCTCGTGCTGTTGATGGCAATATTTTTTTTAGCAGCTTGTAAAAAGGATACCAGCACCATCACCACGAAAACTTATACTATTTATACTCCTGTGTACAAATCAGCGGCCCAGGTGTTAGCCAATATTAACGGCAGTGCTTCAACTGCCATTGATCATGCGGGTAAATTGTATTTGAAAGATGAGTTCATTTACCTGAATGAGGTAAATAAGGGCATTCACATCATCAACAACCGCAACCCTGCCAGGCCACAGCAGGTGGCTTTCCTGGCGATCCCCGGGAACCTGGATATTGCCATCAAGGGAAATATTTTATATGCCGATATGTACGATGATCTGTTAGCGCTTGACATCAGCAACCCATCGCAGGCACGCATCACCAGTACCCTGCACAACTTTTTCACCGGCCGCTCTTATGTAAATGGGTACCAATCGAATTTTGATGGAAAGATAGCAGTGGACTGGATCGGGCGGGATACTACAGTTCTCCTGGAGCAGTTCCCGGGAAACTGTGCGCCCTGTGCCACTTTCGATTTGGCAGCCAACAGTCTCCAGTCAGGCACCGGCACAGCAGGCTCCATGGCAGGGATGGTGTTGATGAATGATCACTTATATGCCATTACTGAGATGCATAGCCTCGGTATTGTTGATGTGAGTGTGCCGGCGCAACCTCATGCAGATTCAAGTTTTTTTGCCGGCTTCGATCTCCAGACTGTTTTTCCTTTTGATGGTAAACTTTTTCTTGGTTCTGCTGTAGGTATGTTCATGTATGATGTATCCGATCCTGCCCATCCTTTTTCACTGGGCGAATTTTCGCATGGGCGTGCCTGTGACCCTGTAATCACTGATGGTCATTATGCTTATGTAACCCTGCATGCCGGGGATGGTTGTGGTGGCAGCGCTAATGAGCTGAACGTGATCGACATCAACGATATCCGGCAACCCAGTTTGATAAAAAGCTATCCGCTCAGCAAACCTACAGGTTTGTGTCTTGATGGAAACCTGCTCTTTGTGTGTGATGACACCCGGGTGAAGATCTTCAATGCGGCCAATCCCGCTTCATTGCAATTGCTGCAATCCATTACTTTAACTGACCCCTACGATGTGATAGCAGCCAACAACAGGGCCATGATTGTAACCAGCACAGGATTATACCAATATGACTATAGTAACCTTAATCATATCCGCAGCCTTGGATTCATGGAAGTAAAGCGTTGATTATTGCTGAAGCTGGAAGGCGGCCTGTTTTTATTAAGCAGATGATCGCCGCTATTGTTTCAGCGGCATCCGGATATTCAACACGCAGCCCTGGCCTTTGGCAGAAATTATTTCCATGCTGGCTTTATAATATTCGAGACGGCTTTTCATTTTTTGCAAACTACCTCCCGGTTTGGTGCTGGCAAGATCGAAGCCCACGCCGTCATCAGTGATGGAAATATGCAATTCGTTTTCACCTGAAGAAATAAGAATGGTAACATGCCGGGCTTTTGCATGACGGATCACGTTGTTGAGTTTTTCCTGTATGGTACGATACAGTAACAAATTCTGGTTGTGGTCAAGCTGGTCGAGCGTAGTGGCTTCATTGCTCAACACAATGTCCAGGTCGCCTCTCAGGTTGATCTGGTCAACCAACAATTCAACTGAACGTAGAAAACCAAAATGAATCATGGAAGGCGTGTCAATTGAATTGGAAAGAAGGCTGATCTTCCGGATGGCTTCATTCAGTTTTTCGTAACTATCCGTAAGCAGGTCCTCTTTGTTTTTGGTACCCGTCTTCACCAGTGACAATTGCATTTTCACTGCCGCCAATACCTGGTTGATATCATCATTTAACCAATTGGATAATTGTTCCCTTTCTGTTTCCTGTTCCTGGATCGTGAGTTCGGTGATTAGTTGCTGGTTGTGCAATTGCTGGGCGGCCAGTTCTTTTTCGAGGCGGCTGATTTCCGTGATGTCCTGTATAGCACCCACCAGTTTGGTAACAACCCCGTTTTGAACGATTGGATTGCAGGTGATCCTTACCAGCAAGGATTTACCGGTG
>CAYVLT010000356.1:0-4288 GCA_964452405.1 uncultured Ferruginibacter sp. | reverse complement strand
ACCGAAGATGACCGGTGGGTGGCGGTTGATATTAAGCCGCTGAAAAAATTAAAAAAACCGGTTCCGCTTACAACAATAAAAAAAGATGACCGCCTGGCAGAGATGGACCTGGTAAGGTTGGGACGGTTGAGCGTGCAAACAGTAAAAGAGCAGGAATGGAAAATAATAATGCAGTTGGGAGGGGAGAAGTAATCTTCGCAAACCCGTATTGATATGATAAAAGGTTGCCGTAACTGGCAACCTTTCCATTTAACAAAATCTTTAGGTTACATTTTATCGTTTTGTGAATTATTCGAAGGGATGCATCCACACACCGATCAATAACTTTCAAAATCAATGTTATGTTTACGCTAAAGAACCTTTTTAAAGGGGCTTGGCTGATGCTCCTTTTTGTATCCTGCAACGACAGAAGCAAACCAGCCGACACCAGCTCAGTTTCACTATTCCGTTCGGTAAAAACCCAGGAGGCCTGCGCTGTTGCAGCCGATTCTGTTTCTTCACCTGTTCCACCGGGAACTTTAAGTACGGAAGAATATGATCACATCGTTGAAAATAATTTCCTGTCGCCCCGGGAAAACCCGTTATCAACTTTTTCCATTGATGTGGACGATGCTGCTTACAGTAATATCCGTCGCTTTATTCAAAATGGTGAAGCGCCACCCAGGGGCGCCGTTCGTATCGAGGAAATGATCAATTATTTCGATTATGATTATGCAGGGCCTGTTGATGAAACGCCATTTAATGTGGTAACCGAAATATCAGCCTGCCCATGGAACCCTCAACACCGGCTCGTGCATATCGGGTTAAAAGGCAGGGAAATAAAAACGGGCAACCTGCCGGCCAGCAACCTGGTATTCCTGGTTGATGTATCCGGATCCATGCAGGAAGTTGATAAACTACCGCTTGTTCAATCTTCATTAAAAATGCTCGCTGATAATTTAAGGGAAAAAGACAGGGTAGCCATTGTTGTATATGCCGGAGCCGCCGGGCTGGTGCTTCCATCTACCAGCGGAGCCGATAAAACTAAAATAAAAGATGCAGTCAACAATCTTTCGGCAGGTGGTGCCACCGCGGGTGCCGACGGTATCAGGCTGGCATACCAGGTGGCGAAAGAAAATTTTATCAAAAACGGAAATAACCGGATCATCCTTGCCACTGATGGTGATTTTAATGTAGGGGTAAGCAGTGATGATGAACTGGTATCGTTGATAGAGAAGGAAAGAAACAGCGGAGTGTACCTCACTGTGCTGGGTTATGGTACCGGTGATTATCAAGACAACAAAATGCAGCAACTGGCAGATAAAGGAAATGGGAACCATGCCTATGTGGACAATATCAATGAAGCAAGAAAAGTGTTGGTGAACGAATTTGGAAGCACCCTGTTTACAATCGCAAACGATGTAAAACTCCAGGTTGAATTTAACCCGGAATTGACGGCTGCCTACCGGTTGATCGGGTACGAAAACAGGATGCTGGCGAAGGAAGATTTAAATGATGATAAAAAAGATGCAGGAGAATTGGGGGCCGGCCATACCGTAACCGCCTTGTATGAACTGATACCCGCAGGCATCAGGGATCAGTTCACAAAAAAAGTGGATGACCTCAAATATCAAACCCAGCCTGCAGTAAAAAATGGCTATTCAAATGAGATCATGACTGTTAAACTCCGGTATAAAGATCCCGGTACAACGGCAAGCAAACTAATCGTAAAAACAGTGATGGACAAAGCTCTGCCATTACCTGAAACATCCGATAATTTCCGCTTTTCAGCGGCCGTAGCAGAATTTGGTTTGCTGTTGTGTAATTCCGCTTTTAGCGAGCAGTCAACGTATGACCAGGTGGTTTCACTGGCAAGAACTGCATTGGGCCAGGATGCAGATGGCTACCGCAGTGAATTCATCAGCCTGGTGCGAAAGGCTTCAGCCGTTTCCATTGCCGTTAAATAAATTTATCCCCTTTGCCGGTGCCGGGTCGCCGGCAAAGGCCGGTAAAAAAGTATAACAAACCGGATAGGTTTCCAGTTGTACATTAGCGGTATG
Source organism: uncultured Ferruginibacter sp. (assembly GCA_964452405.1). GTDB lineage: Bacteria > Bacteroidota > Bacteroidia > Chitinophagales > Chitinophagaceae > Ferruginibacter. Next base: position 2,249 of record CAYVLT010000356.1, on the reverse strand, counting down.
AACAGGAAACACATTGTTGTACTCACCGGCGCTGGTATCAGTGCTGAAAGCGGGCTAAAAACTTTTCGTGATGGCGATGGCCTGTGGAATGGGTACAACGTATATGATGTGGCCACTCCGGGAGCCTGGAAAAAAGATCCGGCAATGGTGCTCGATTTTTATAACCAGCGCAGGAAAGATGTAGCGGCGGCGATACCCAATGCGGCCCACATTGCTTTGGCAGCATTAGAGAAAAATTTTGACGTAACCATCGTCACCCAGAATATTGATGACCTGCATGAACGGGGAGGCTCTACGAACGTGCTGCACCTGCATGGCGAAATATTCAAAATGCGCAGCGAAGCAGATGAATCATTGCAATACGATATCCGCGGTGATATTAATTTAGGCGACAGGGCGGAGGATGGCCATCAACTCCGGCCGCACATCGTGTGGTTTGAAGAACCGGTACCGATGATTGAAAAAGCAGCAGTACTCATGCATCAATGCGATTATTTTGTAGTGGTGGGCACTTCATTGCAGGTGTACCCGGCCGCCTCCCTGTTGCATTATGCACCCCGTTACCTGCCGGTATTTATCATCGATAAAAAACTTCCACAGGTTCAGCCCTCATCCCGACTTACCCTGATTGAAAAACCTGCAACGCAGGGTGTGGCCGAGTTGGCAGGCCTGCTGCAGCCGTAACACTCAGCTATATTTTTCGGTAAAACGGATCCCGTGATTTTCAAGTTCCTGCAGTACCGGCTCATAAATCTCTTTCTGTATGGGGATATGCACACCCGTTAGTCCAATCGTTCCATTCAATATAAGTGTTGCCGCAATTCCCAATGGCAGGCCCACAGTTTTAGCCATCGCCGTGCGTAAACTATCTTCTCCTGTAACCACGAGCGTGCTGTTGACATTTTGAGCTTGTCCATCGACATTGTCGAACCCGATTTCATGTAGCATTACGATCATGTCTTTGTCATGCGGCTGCATTACCCATTTGGTTTCAAGCAGGAACTGCAGTATATCGGCAGAGGTGGAGGCGTTGGCCGGCACAGGCTCCTCGTCAAAAAGTCCAAGAAAACTGAGTAGGTTCCTGTTGTCCCCATCGATAAATGCTTCAATGCCTGCCGACCATTTTTTAAACGTCAAACCCTTTGTATCTAGCGGTTTACTATCGTCGGTAAGTTGCGCTGCCACGATGGCCTTCCAGCCCTTGCAATAATCGGCGTAACGTAGGGTGGTTCGCATAAAGGTGGAGGCCGTTTGCGCTTTGTATACGGGGATATAGCTCAATGAATCCCTGTTGGCATAAAAGGCCAACCAACCCAAACCATCAATAGACACGGCTTCACAGTTGTTGAATACTTCGCCATAATCTTTTTGAATAACAGCGCCATCAAGTTTGTATTCAGCACCCGCCTTGCCCGCCAACACAACATTCCGCGGGTTCCAGCTTATTTTATAATGCCAGGGATTGGTATCGCTTTCCGGAGCCACCAGTCCCCCGCAATGACTTTTAAAGCTGGTAAGCCGGCCACCCTGCGCCCTGATGCCATCCAGTATTTTCATGGCGCTCATGTGGTCAATGCCGGGATCCAATCCCATTTCACATAAAAACAACAGCTTTTTTTGTTTTACCTCCTGCTCCAGGCTGCGGATCTTTGGATCGAGGTAGGAGGCCGTGAGCAGGTGCTTCCTGTATTCAACGCAATCTTTGGCCACTAAAAAATGAAGCGCCGGAGGCATCATAGAGATCACCAGGTGACTTTTTTCAATAAGGGCACCGCGGGCTTCATCATTGGTCACATCAAGCGCCACCGCTTCGGCAAAAGGGGAGTGATTTGTCTTCAGCAACACCTGGTCCCGATCTGCATCCGCAATCACCAGTTTCCACTTATTGACGGCAACAGTTTGCAGCAGGTAATCGATCAGCACGGTGGCTGATTTACCGGCGCCTAACAGTAAAATCGTTTTCACAATCGTTATTTTTTGTGGCGGCAAGTTACGCTTTGTAAGCAGAAACCCTGATCAAAACAAAGGCTAATTACTACGGGGATACGGCCGCTAAATCTGCGAAAAAGCAACAATGAAAATGTTGTCCACAATGCCCGGGAAAATGTGTAAAAAATGGGCAAGAAACCAGGGTTTTTTCAGGGAAAAACCATGCAAAATCGGTACTTTCGCTGGCCTTTAAAATGAGGTGATTTTTTATGGAAAATAACGGAGAATTAAACGACGGAATGCTGCCCCCAAATGATGGT
>CAYVLT010000355.1:0-4320 GCA_964452405.1 uncultured Ferruginibacter sp. | reverse complement strand
CAGGTTTGGCGGGTGCGGTTACTATTGCCACCAATATGGCGGGTCGTGGTACGGGTATTGAACTTTGCCCGGGTGTAAAAGAAGCCGGTGGTTTGGCGATCGTAGGTACCGAGCGGCATGAAAGTCGTCGTGTGGACAGGCAGTTGCGTGGCCGTGCCGGCCGCCAGGGCGACCCGGGAAGCACCCAGTTCTTTGTAAGCCTGGAAGACGACCTGATGCGTATGTTCGGTAGTGAGCGGATCGCTTCCCTGATGGACCGGATGGGATATAAAGAAGGCGAAGTAATACAGCACAGCATGATCTCCAAATCAATTGAGCGGGCTCAAAAGAAAGTGGAGGAAAACAATTTTGGTATCCGCAAACGCCTGCTGGAATATGATGACGTGATGAACAAGCAGCGTAACGTGGTGTACACCAAACGCAACCATGCCCTGTTTGGCGAAAGGCTGGCGCTTGACCTTGATAATGCTTTTTATTCCGTGGCTGAAGGTTTGATCAATTCATTCAAAGAAACAACCGATCACGACGGGTTTAAGCTGGCGGTGATCATGAACTTCGGCATCGACACCAGCATCACTCCGGAAGAACTGGATAAAGGAAACCTGCAAACACTTGCAGATAAACTGTACGGTGAAGCAAAGACAAATTATAACCGCAAAGTGGCGGCAACAGCCGAACAAACATTGCCGGTGATCAAAAATATCCGCAAGGAACAGGGCAGTCATATCATTAATGTGGCAGTACCGTTTACGGATGGACGAAAAGCCATCCAGGCATTGGCCAATATTGACAAAACCATTGAAGGTGGTGGCACTGAATTACTCAATGCCCTCGAACGCAGCATTACACTGGCACTGATTGACGATGCCTGGAAAGAACATTTACGTGCCATGGACGACCTGCGGCACAGTGTACAAACAGCGGGATACGAACAAAAAGACCCATTGGTGATCTATAAGATTGAAGCGTTCAATGCATTTAAGCAGATGGATGACCAGTTGAATAAAGACATTGTGGGTTTCCTTTGCCATGCCAGTATTCCGATGGAACAAACCAATGCCGGAAGGATCAGGGAAGGCCGCGAGGAAAAAACCGACATGAGCAAAATGAGGCAACGGAAAGAAGAATTCGCCGGCGCCAGCAGCAGCACCGGGGGCCCTGAATACATGAGCCAGAGCAATGAATATTACGAACCAGGCGCACCGGTAAAACAGGAACCCATCAGGGTTGAAAAATTACCGGGCCGTAATGATCCTTGCCCTTGCGGCAGTGGCAAAAAATTTAAGAACTGCCACGGGAAAGATGCCTGATCTTAATGACGAATGATAAAAAAAGCCGGTGTATACCGGCTTTTTTTATGTTCACAGTACATCAACCACCTCCGTTACAAAAAAATCCATTGCAGGAAATTATTTTCATCAATGCATTACCTGCAACGCAACGCCCGTGTTTACGGTAACTGTAGCACCGGCACTTACGAGGATGCTGCGGCAAAGGCTGTTTACATTTACTACCGGGTTGCCGGTGTTGATGATCACATCGGTGTTGGCATCCGGCAGCACACCGCAACTCCAGTTACCGGCATTGTTCCATAAATTATTAATGGTGCCTTTCCAGGTGTTTACATAATTGAGTGTATTAACAGTGCTGTAATTACCTGCCACATTGCACCTGTATTGATACCCGTAATAGTTGGATGGAGCATTGGTGATCTGCAGGGTGGCGGTGGTAACTCCGGAGTAGGGGGCATTGTTGCTGATATTGCTGAAGCCGCCGCCGGTATTCACCTGCCATTGATAGGAAGCCCCTGTTAGGTTTGACGTGTATGTGATATTTCCTCCCACACAGGGATCGGCAGGCGGTGGAGTGATATTGCTGCTTCCTAAAATGTACAGGTCTGCTGCACTGTTATCGCCGTTATTGGCACTGATCAGTACTTTGTTATTTAACGCAACCTGGAAAAGTTCCGGGTCTGATCCATCAGCGCCTGTGTTGATATCGGCTCTCAAAACAGTATTGATAGCCGTGCCATCTGTTTTCCAAAGTTCATTCCCTTTTATTCCGTCATCGGCAGAAAAGAAAAGCGTGTCTGCGGTAAAGGCATAAGCGGGATAATCCATACTGCTGGCATCACCGGGATTGATATCTTTTACAATTCTTGTATTCGCCAATGTACCGTCCGAAACCCAGAGTTCCCGTCCTTCGGCATCCGTTGTAGCAGTGAAAAAGAATTTGTTTCCCTGGAACAAAGGCGTGGTGATCGTATTCGTATTTACATCAAACTGGTAGTTGGTTATGATAAAAGGAAAATCATTGTTCACAAATGAAAAAGCTTTGAAGAGCGTAGTACCCACCGCGGTACCATCGCATTGCCACAACTCTGAAGTACTGTTACCATCTGAAACAGTAAAGATGAACTTACTGCTGAGGTTAACCGAGTTCGTAACATATATTATCGGCGGAAAGCCTGCACCCGCAGCAACATTCTTCAACATCACGGTACCGGCTGTGGTTCCATCGGTTACCCATAATTCACCCGTACTAACGCCATCATAGGCCCTGAAATAGCCCTTGCCGTTAAACGCATGAAAGTCCTCGAAGATCGGGAAACCGAAACCCGGGAAAAGCTCACACGTTGTGCTTGACGTGGTACCGGCATACATATCTTTCACCAGCACGGTGCCGGTGGCTGTGCCATCTGTTTTCCACAATTCTTCTCCATGCGTCGCATCTTTTGCCATGAACAACACCAGGTTTCCCAATTGAAAAAATGAACGCGGGCTTGAAGAATCAGCACCTGTATTGATATTTTTCAACAGCACCGTTCCGGCACCGGTACCATCGGATTTCCAGAGTTCCAATCCATCTGCTGCAGTGTTGGCAGCAAACAGTAAGTAAGTGCCATTGGTAAACATCTGGTAGCTGTCTTCCTCATTGCTGCCCGTGGCACCGCTCACAATATCCTTTACCAGGCTGGTTCCTGCATTGGTGCCGTTCGATTTCCAGAGTTCCCGCCCTTCTGCCGGGCTAACCGCTGTAAAATAAAGTGTGCCATTCATAAACACGTAATCAGATGGAGCCGACCCGGGGGCACCTGCATAAATATCTTTCACCAGGGTAGTACCAGCCGCTGTTCCATCGGTGATATAAAGTTCTGAACCCGTGGCTGTGGTACTTCCCCTGAAAAGTACTTTACCCGCCAACTGGCCAATTGCATCTTCCATTTTTATGGTTTGTGACAACCGGACTGTTCCGGCAAGTGTGCCGTCCGTTACCCATACAGAACTGTCAATGTCAGAGTACAAAATTGTTTTGGTGCTGTTAAGCGGGTAAGCTATCTGCAGGCTGTTGTTGGAATTGATCTGTGTAACCTGTGCATGGGTGTAGATCGAAGCGGCCATCACGCTTACGACCAGGAATAACTTTTTCATAATTTTTTTTTAGACTGATTCTTTGTACGAATTCAAACCTGGTGCGGAAAAAGCTATTCAGTAAAATATTGGGGTTTTGTGGAGGGCGGGACTGCCATAAAAATAATACACGCCTTGCCGGAATCAAAGCCTTTGTAAAAGATTTTTAACAATGATTGAGTAAACGAACCTGCTAAAAAACCTGCTCCTGACCAGGTGCACGCTTCCAAAATTTTACCTTTGTAAAAAACCGGCCGGCATGCGAAGATTGTGCGCTACGATTTTTTTATCCATTGCCTGTATCCTGCTGCAGGCACAAGAGGATTATTCTGCCATCGACCGGGCAGCGTTGGCCATTCCCCTGACCAATACCTGGTCTACCAGCGATATAGCCGGCTATGTAAACCTGCATTTCCCCGGCGAAAAGGATAAGATCAGGGCCATTTACACCTGGATCACCCACAACGTGGAATACAGCAAGGATAGCATGTTCCAGTTCAGGCGATGGGGTGTGGACCCGGAAGAAAAAATGGCGGCGATACTCAGGCGCCGCAAAGGTGTGTGTGAGAATTATGCAGAGTTGTTTGCCAACATCGTTTCCAAATGTGGCATCCGGGCTGTTGCGATAACCGGCTATACCAAATTTGTTGGACCCGCGGGCTTTTCAGGGCATGGCTGGGCTGCCGTAAAAAGTGACAAGGAATGGTTGCTCTGCGATCCCACCTGGGATGTGGGTAAACCGGATTATCATTATTTCCTGGTTTCTCCACAGGAATTTATCGCCACCCATATGCCCTTTGATCCCCTGTGGCAACTGTTACCGCAGCCCCTTACGCACCGTGAATTTAGAAGAGGCTACACAAGTGCTGCAGGTACCGGGATCAAATGGAATGTTACGGACTCCGTTGAT
>CAYVLT010000354.1:0-4331 GCA_964452405.1 uncultured Ferruginibacter sp. | reverse complement strand
GGTATAGGTTCTTTCAGTGCTGCTGTTGCCGGCTGCTGCAACTTCTCCTAACCTGGTAAAGTTGCGGCCATCCCTGCTTTGTTCAATTACAAATTTCAGGGTGTTCAATTCCTGGCTGGTGGTCCAGCTCAGGCGGTTAGCTTTGTTGACCTTCTGGGCAGTGAAATTCACCAGTGTTAAAGGAGTGGTACAACTGGTAACGCCGGTAGATACGATACTGATATCATCTACACCGATTACATTTCCATAGTGACTCACGCCTTCCAGTCCGATCTGGATGGTTTGACATCCGAAGGCAGACAGGTCAACGGTTTCCATTCTCCAATCAGGGAATACAAAGTTTGGATCAAGCCTTGCAAATCCTGCTATCCTGTTCCAGGTTACGCCTTTATCAGTTGAAACGCTGATGTAAAGGCTATCAGGTGAATCGCTCCAGCTGGTATCGTGGCTCATGAAGAAGGTAAGGTAATTAGAAGATTCATCATCTGAATAGTTGAGACGGATACAGTTGCTGAACAAACGGCTCTGAACACCATCTGAGCTTGCTCCTGAATAGCTGTCGAACAGGAAGAAATCAGTACCGCCATGTGCATATAATGAATCGGTCAGGTCCACATTACCGTAGGCAAAAGGAGATGCCGGATTAAAACCCCACAACTGGCGGGTTCCGGTAATCCTTGTTAAATAAGAAAATACAGGGAGTGTATCTTCAACATCTTCAACTGCTGGGAATGTGCTGATGGTTTCAGCCGTTATACTGCCAGATGCCAAGGTATCGTTTCCTGGTCTTGAATCACCAGCCAGGGTAACATAAGCCGTATCGATATTTAAACCACCATTGCTCAAAGGAACGCCCGTGAACGTGATCAGTTCAGTTGCATTCTTAACAAGTGAAGTTGTATTGTTCAAGCTAGCGGTGTAAGTATTGGCACCACCCACTTTTAGTGTAACAGTGGCTGCTCCCGGCACAATCGTATTGTCACCCAGGTTTTTGATTTCCACACCTACATCCTGACCTGTATTAAAGCAGGTGATAATACTTGGTGGAATAATATCGTTCACTTTCGCATCATTGGCAACTGCGGTGTAGATGGGACGTCCAAATGCTTCTACATAAAAAGTTGCAACAGCAGATGTTCCAAAGCCAAACACGGTTCTTGGTGAAGTGGCATCATCTACATCATAAAACCAGGCACCATCAAAATTAGCATCCGGACCGGAAGTAAGCCTCCAGCCATTATTAGCATCGGCAGAAGAAAAACTTACGCCAACAAAGGCAGTTTGAAGACCGGTAAACAGGTTGCCTGTATCTTTTTTAATCGACTTGAAAATATTGATAGAGTCACCCACAGAAAGAATCTGTGTTTGAGAGGTAGCGCCGTTTGCTGAAAGGTTAAAAGTGCCGATCAAAGTAGGCGGAATGGTTGGTAAGCTGTCTAACCCAAAAGAAGCTGGATCCATTTCACTCAAGTAAACTTTTACGGTAACCGCTGGTGCATTTGCCAGCCTACGGATACCTACCTTTATTTTAGTAAAGCCAATAGAGTCTGCGTCTGCCACATCCGACGCCAGTATATTGATGTCGTCAAAAGTGATGATGGGGGTTCCGCCAGTTCCAAGTCCAGCGTTAAAGCGGCTGCCGGTTTGCGTTGTATTGGTATACAAAGTTTGGGCATGCACAGTCAGAACAGAAAAAAAGCAAAGAAGTGATAGTAGTGTGTAAATTTTCTTCATCATGTGTATAGTTTTGATGACGCAATTTAATGATAATAAACATTTAACATCAACAAAACAGGCCGGTAATTTGAAATATTATCCCCAAAAAAGCCATTTAACACAATAAAAACCCGTATAAAGCGTTGGCAGACGCTTTATATTACATTTTTCTAATAAATAAATCATCTTTTGATGCCGCGGGAAACTTCTCCGGCTGATGGGTTTGAAGCTGCCTTAGAGAAATGTTTTCCGGCCCATGAGGAGGCACAATGCCAGGGCAACATGCCTGCATAACCCGGTTCGTAAGAAGCAGGAATACTCAATCATTATTCAATCGCGAAGAAATTGAACTGTTACCTGGGAGGCAGCTACCGGTACCGGGTATCCTATTTTGCGATCCAGGTATTATTGTCCGTATTCATGTCCGGGAAAAATTTATCCGGGTCTATCACCACCTTCGTTACTTTTTCCGTAACCGGGAGTTTAACTTTAAAAGAAGCGGTATTATTCCATATTTCCACCGGCAGGTTCATCCTTCCTTTTTTTCCTTTTGCGGTTTCATAGGCGAGAATAACAGGCATTGCCATCTGGTCGAGGTTGGCAATGGTTACCAGTGTTCCATTTGCCGGGTTATTGTTTACATATTCCACCGACAATATCGATTGATCAAGCCGGTAGTTTTCGACGAACCAGGCTTTCCAGAACCACGACAGGTCTTCACCGGTTCCATTGTCCATCGTTTTGAAAAAGTCCCATGGACTTGGGTGTTTGTAGGCCCACCGCCGGATGTACAGCCTGAAGGCATAATCAAACCTTTTGGGTCCAACAATATGATCACGCAGCAGTTCTAGGCCATGTGCCGGCTTAAAATACAGGGTGTTGCCAATATTACTTTCCATGATCGCATCGGGCGTGTTCATGATGGCCTCGCTGTATGGATTGAACATATATGGCGCCACCACATCCATGGTATTATCTAGTTTTTTGTATTCCCCATTGTTAAAATCGTCGTCAGCAAGTGAGTTGATGAAAGAGTTAAAGCCCTCATCCATCCAACCGTATTTTCTTTCGTTGCTGCCAACGATCATCGGGAACCAGGTATGTCCGAATTCATGATCAGTAACGCCGAACAGCGCTTCTTCTTCAGATTTATAGCTGCAAAAAACAATGCCGGGATACTCCATGCCGCCTACATTGCATGCCACATTGGTAGCTACCGGGTACGGGTATGCGAACCAGCGCCTGCTGTAATTTTCAATACTTCCCTTGGTGTATTCGGTAGCCCTGCCCCACCCTTTTTTTCCTTTACTTTCTGCAGGATATACACTCATCGCCAACGCTGTTTTTCCTTCCGGCAGGTTAATCCGGGCGGCATCCCAGATAAAAGCTTTGGATGATGCCCAGGCTACATCCCGGGCATTGCTGATGCGGTAATGCCAGGTAAGCCATTTTTCTTTTCGTTCGGTTGCCGGGTCGCCAACCTCCTTCTCGGTCCGTATGGCGATCGTTTTATCACTTTGTTTGGCTGCCTCGTACCGCTGCAATTGAGTTGGCGTTAATACCGCTTCCGGGTTTTGCAAAACGCCGCTCGATACCACCACATGGGAGGCCGGAGCCGTGATCGACACATCGAAGTCGCCATACTCAAGGTAAAATTCACTCGGGCCGAGGTATGGAAGCGTATTCCAGCCTGCTATATCATCATACACACACATGCGGGGATACCATTGTGCCACCGCATAAATGTTCCCCTTTGCAGTGGGCTGAATGCCGCAACGGTCTGCGCCATAAGCCGGCATGGTGAATGAGTATTCAATAGAAATTTTCAAAGCCTGGCCACCGCCTTTCAATGCATCTTTCAGCCTGATCTGCATGCGGGTATCCGTTACCAGGTAATCAGCAGCACTGTCATTTATTTTAACAGATGCAAGCAGGTATCCCCCATTAAATGCCGAAGAAGCATCGCCATACCTGCTGTGGCCTTCCACCGGTAACCGTGCCTGCCCGCGGCTGTCGCTGTTGAAAAGATTCTGATCGAGCTGGAGCCATAAAAAAGGAAGGTTATGCGGACTGTTATTCGTGTAAGTGATTTCTACGTTTCCCGAAACCTGATTGCTGACATCATCCAGCGTTGCCGCAATTTTATAATCGGCTTTGTTTTGCCAATACCCGGTATTCGGACTGCCATCGGCACTGCGGGTGATGGTTTCACCCACCGGGTAAAATGAAGTATTAAAAAGGTCGTGTGGGTAGTACCTGGTTTCAAAAGAGTCGGGATATTGCGCCTGTACACTGTAATGGATACACAATAATAACAGGGCAGGCAACAGTTTTTTTAGCATATTGTACTTTTTAATAACCGAAGATAATGGATGCACTGCAATTTGGCCGCCGCCGTCATTTTCGTTACCAGCGGCATTTTGGCCGGTAGTTAAAAATCTTTTTTATAGGACACTCCCACCACGCCGTTGAAATTTTTTATGGGCGCAGATAATTTTTTCAAGGTGATGCTGACCGATTTGATGCGGTGATCCTGTGTGTGCAGTTGTTCTGCAAGATCGTGTACCAATGTCTCCAGTAATGGCGTAGGTTGCTTCATCCGGCTTTCAATTACC
>CAYVLT010000353.1:0-4380 GCA_964452405.1 uncultured Ferruginibacter sp. | reverse complement strand
CAATAAAGTGTTTGGTAACTAAACCAACTTCTGTAACGTGAAAATGTTCCGGTACAAAAGCACCTGTCGGGAGTTTAAAATTTACAGCTTCGGCTTTTGCAAGATGTTTTTTGATTTCTGATAATTTCATTTGAATTATTTTTTATGGTTAACAACAATTTGATATTTTATTTTCTGCTTTGGTTGAGATGTTTGTGAAATAGGTTTGTAATTTTTGAAATACTTTTTCGTCAATGCAATAGCAAATAGTGTTGCCTTCAATGTCGCCTTTTATAAGTCCTGCATTTTTTAATTCCTTGAGATGTTGTGAAACTGTAGGCTGTGCCAATGGCAATTCGTTTACTATGTCGCCACAAATGCAAGTGTCCACCTTTAGCAGATACTCAATGATAGCAATTCTTGCGGGGTGTCCTAATGCTTTGGTAAGCGTTGCAATGGCGTTTTGCTTGTCGGTAAAATGGTCTGTCTTGGTTGCCCCCATGCTTCTAAGTTGAATATTGCAATATTACGATATAGATTTGAAATAGCAGTACTATGTCAAAAAATAATTGACAAACTGAATGATGTTTGCCGTGTGATGGCGATTGCATAAAGTGACGACCTTCGGCTGGTAGCCTGACGATATGGTCTAATTTGTCTTTCGTCTGCCGGGTCTCATCGCCGCCTTGTTGCAGTTGTTGGAGTTAAGAAATGGATGTTGACAGTAGTTGGTTCAGCCCTGAACTTCTGTCTGCCGTGTTTAAAGGCTTCCTCTTTTTACGTAAAGCCACCTCATTGCTAAGCCACTTAGGGGTGGAAGGCACTTACATTCCATTGATGAAAGTTAATTAGGAACCTTCCTGAATAATACTCCACTAAACCAATTTGAGAAAAGTGGAAAAGAAGCAATTGAAGGCACATACCCAACGGACACACCTAACATCACAGTAGAATTGGATGGTGCCCAAATCGGTTGGTCTGGCTTTAGTCTGTAAATACTTCCAATTGCCGAACCAGTGCCAGAGGCAAGCAAACCAGCCATACTTGTATCAGCTCCAATAATTAAGTTGTCATTAATCTTTATAAAGCCGATAAGTACACCACTGAAATTATTTTGTCTGAAACTTGAAATTCGTCCGGAGTTGATTTTCAACACCATCCCGGGAGGTACGGTATAAGACTTTATAATGGTGGTTCCTGCAGCAGGTGCTATCAGCGAATCTACAGATAATGTCACCACATCCTCAAATTCCAATGTATACCCATTCGTTTGAGCCACTGTGATTTTACAGGAGCAGACCAAAACGAGCACAAAAAAAAATGCGTTTTTCATGTGTTATATTAATTTAAAATTCTTCGATATAATACATTGTTTTATTTTGCTTTCGCCATGCTGGATTGCCTTTAAAATCTGTTTTATATTCTGCATAGCGTTTTGTAATGGTTGGTGCAGGCACAATGCCATCGGTGTTCACAGTATTGTATGTGGCAGCGGTAGAGCTAATTGTATGGCTGGCGCTATCTATTGCTATTCCGGCGCCTGCTTTATAAATCATTACAACAGGATGCCATTGAGTACCTGTCCAGAAATAAAAGCCTTTTCCTTTGTCAAAACCGCTGTTGTCATTCCATACTAACAGCCCGACTGGTTTTTCGCCGCTAATTGGATGAGCAGTATCCACTAAATTCATTCTCGGAACCAAAATACCTTTGTCGGCGGAACTTACGTCAAGCATTGCAAATTGATTTGGTGGCATACCTGTATTATTAACAGACACCTGGCAATTGCATTTATCTGAAGAGGAAAAAATAAAGAAGCCTGTCAATACACAGACAAAAAAGGAATTTTTAGTCATGATTGAAGTTTTAGGTCTGGAATGAGTGTGCGTATAACCCCGCCCTTAGCGTATCGCAGTCCGGTGGGGGGGTAGAGTTCTCATCGCCCCTGTCCGCCTTAAAATAAAATAATTTTGATGAAGTTAAATACTAAAGTTCAATATTGTTTGTTAACCCGGACTGAAGTTTGGCTTTTTACAACTGCTCATTGATCATCTGTCCAGTCTAACTTTTAATAATGCCATGTTAGCGATTAGGCTTTTTGCAAATTTCTGTGCAGTTCAATTTCCGGGATTTCGTCCCATGTCTTTCCTAAGCCTTGGTTCCTGTCCTCAAGAACTACTCCACGGCAATAGAAATTAATGGTTCGTGGGAAACAAACCCAAGCGGGGAAATATAAAACAACAAATCCCGCTTTACAGCGTGATTTATTGAGAGTGAATTGGCAGTACCGCTCCACGTTGTAAAAATACATTTTTTCATACCTTTTATGCCATCCCAATTTTGTGAATGGCTAAAAATGAATCACCCTTCTCTGGGTCCCTGTTCTCACGAGCAACCATCTGAATAAATGGTTCTTGCCCGGGAACCAGGACGAAGGCTGAATAGAACTATATGCCCGAAAGGAAGCACAATAGAATTACCGCAGCCAAAATAACATTTTGCCACCTGTATTTTGGCAAACCCCATCTTGTAAGCAGGCGTTTCTTATCATTATATTTTAAAATATCAGATAGGGTTATTAAGATCATCGTCACTGCCTTTTATCCTCTTTATCGTATTAATAACTTTTTTAGTAAAATTTGCGGCACGGTTGTAAAAGGTTTTAATTAATACTTGCATGGCAATTTTTTTAAAAGTTTGCACAATATTTTATGAGTTTACCTCAACTTATATACCATATGGTCTGTGTGTTTTGTACCTGTTTTTTTTTCATTCAAAAATTGAAAAATTGACATGCAAAATGACAAATCTCCACCGTTTGCCTGCATGGCATTTATTATGTAATGCCATTTCTATGGCCATTGAATATTTTATATCATTTACTTTTAAAACTTCTGATGGAACAGAAACCTTTGCCAGATTTGCAATAGGTAATAATCGGGATGCAGCCGACGGCATTTTTAAGAAGTTGAAAGGCTCTCAAATGATAGACGAAAAAAATGTGTTATCACTTGATTTTTTTGAAATAGAAAGAGGTTTGCCGAAAAACCTTAAAATGTTATCGTGCACATTACCGCAGCTTCAAGAGAATTGCGGTATTATAACAAAGGAACTTTTTAGATACCATAATTTTGATAGTTAAGGGGCGAAAATATGTAAATGATTTAGTCGCCCAGGTCACCTGAAAGAAGGAATAATTTATTTTCGCTTGCCTGCACCGGGAGCATAGCAGAAAACTCACTGTTGGGCGCAGGTCGGTTGTATTACCACCAAAATATTATCATTCCGTTTGCTCCTGCCTGCTGAACAGGATTAGTAGCCGACCCTCCTCCTGGTTGTTTAGGTAATATTCCGGGAATAACCCTAAAAGTTGGCCAGGTACTAAATCCGTCCAAATAAGATAGACCTACGTGCAGAAACCCCCCAGTCCCACCAGTGTTCAGTGTATTGCCCGCATTTCCTCCATTACCAAAGTTTATGTTACTTTCATCAAAACCACCAATATAACTGACGGTTGTTGTTGGCGAGTCATTCTCACCATTCGTACCAACTGTGTAGCTAATATTACTATTAATTGTAGCAGGAGTTTTATACCCACCACCTAACCCTAAGCTTGTATTAGCGTCTGGCATATTATGCTGTCCATAAACATTCGTATCACCCTTATTGCCTCCAAAAGCAATTAATGTAGCACCATTAATATTTAATGTACTTGAATCGCCGTTGCCGATTCGTCCGGCCCCTACATAATAATTTAAATTTTGTCCCGCTGTAACATTAAGTAATGCTCTCAGATAACCTCCGCCACCGCCACCACCACCAATGTTCAAACTGTAAACGATGTCAGCATTATAAACTTCAGTAGCTGTGCTTATGGCTCCACTACCTCCGGCTCCCCAAATTTCCACTAAAACATTCGTTACGTCAGATGGTACGGAAAATGTTCCACTTCCATTGCTTGCAATAACAAAGTTATGTTTGTACCCATTTGAATTTCCCCCTGAACCATTTACTGAAGGGTCTCCCCATACTAAACTATTTGAAGATGATTTCATCAACACCTGTCCCGGAGAACCCGTACTGTTATTAACCTTAAGTAATCCGTTAAGGTTAATATTACCATTTACATCTAATTTTTCAGTCGGGTTTGTAGTACCAATTCCAACATTTTGTGCATACAAAAAAAATGTCCCACTTAATTGGAATAAGATTATTCCCGCAATTTTTTTTAACATCCTGATAGTTTTATTAAAAATAAAAATAAGATTAAAAAGGAGAAAAGGCAGAAAATCTCCCCTAAGCCTTGTTTCCTGCCCTCCCGAACTACTTCACGGCAACAAAAATTAATGGTTCGTGGGGACACCATAGTCGTTAACTTAAGAAAAATAGCATTCAACTAGT
>CAYVLT010000352.1:0-4389 GCA_964452405.1 uncultured Ferruginibacter sp. | reverse complement strand
TGGCAGCGCTCACCGTATAGATTCCGGTTAACTCCTCCCGGTTCACAATAGCACTTGATGGTACCAGCACCAGGTCGTTCGCCACTTTGCCTGCAGCTTCTTTTAAGGGGATGCTAACGCTGACGAACATCCCGGCATACAGATCTTTTTTATCCTGTTCCGGTATACTGATCTTAACGATATACTGTCCACCAGTGAACTGCGATGAAGGATTAAGTTGCGTGATCTTTCCCTGGATGGATTTTCCGGTTGACTTTACAAGAAGGTTGGCCACATCACCAACATGCACATTACTGATGTCTGATTCCGCCACGGAAGCGGCTACCTGTAAAATGCCGCTTTGTTCAATCGTAAGCAATGGCATTCCGGGATTGGCGATATTGCCCACTTCTGCCAGTTTTTGCGTAACCACACCAGCAAAAGGAGCCACGAGACTGCTATACGACATCATAGCATCCACCTCATTTCGCATCTGCCTCGCTGCATTCACTCTTTCTTTGGCTGAGTTGAATTGCAACGTAACATTGTCCAGTTCTTTCGCCGTAGCGCTCTGGTCTTTGTAGAGGTTGGTAAAACGGTCGTAGTCTTTTTGAGCGGCGGCATAGGCGGCTTCAGCTTCAGCGATCATTGCGCTGGTTTGTGCACGTTTTGCTTTCATGTCTTCATCGCTGATGGTAGCCAGCAATTGTCCTTTATTCACCCTGTCTCCGGCTTTCACCAAAATATTGGTGATGCGCCCCATGATACGGGTACTGATGTTTGCCGTTTGTACAGCTTCCACCTGCCCGCTTGCCAACACTTCCTGTGCTCCTCCCGCAGAAACAGCAGCCAGTGTAACGGAAACCGGTTTTGATTTTACAGGGTCAGTTTTTTCTTCTTTGCTGCCGCAGGAGGCCGCCACTATTACAATTGACAAGCCGATTGCTGAATTAAAAAGGTTCTTTGTGAACATAATGATCGTATTTGAATTTGCTTATTTAGTAGATGTTAAAAACTGTAAGCCGGTGATGGCGAGATTATAACTGTATAAGGCCTGCACGTAGCCCAATTGTTGCTGCGACAACTGCGTTTGCGCCATGAGCAGATCGGTGGTCTTAACAAGTCCCTGTGCATACCTGTTTTGCAAAACCCTGAATGCTTCGTACGATTGTTCAACAGCCAGTTGTTGTTGCCTGATGGCAAAGTCCGCATCAGCGATCTGGCGCTTCGCATGTGCCACCTGCAGGGCAGCTTCATCTTTCTGTTGCTGCAGTTGCTGCGCCAGTTTATTCTTTTCGAAACCTTGCTGGGCAATCATGTTTTTGGTGCGGTTACCGTTAAACACAGTCCATGAAAGCTGCACCCCCACCAGGTAGGCGTTAGCGCCAAAACCAAGCAGGCTTTTATCGTTCAGTTGCCAACTACCAAAAGCGTTTACCCTCGGCAATTGACTCATTTTAGAAGCCTTTATCATCATGTCGTATCCTTCCATTCCTTTCTGCATGGCTTTAAAATCGGCACGCTCATCCGTTAACTGTAAACTGTCGGGCGTTTGCCGGTTTAACTCCAGTGAATCCACAGCGTATACCACTGAACCGTTTCGCCCCATCAACAGGCTTAACATATCACTCACATCCCTAATACCTGAAGCGGTGTTCTGCAGTTGCGTTTCTATGTTCATCACATGAACACCCGCATTCAGCACATCCGACTTCTGAATAAGACCCTGTTTAAAATAATCCTCTGCCGATTTGCGTACAGCCTTTCCAGTTACCAACGCTTCATCCAGTACTTTCTGCACATTGTACAGGAGTTGCAGTTGCAGGTAAGCCTTCCTTGTTTCAGCAGCGAGATATTCTTTGGTGCGTTTGGTTGAAAGCGCATACATCTCCACCTGCCTGGCAGCGCCTTTGCGCTGGTAGCTCATGTCAAGATTCAGCAAAGGCTGCTGCACTTCGAACCTGGTGGTAAAATCGGGTGTGGCGCCGGGGTGATTAAGCAGTGCAGGATTAAAATCTGCTGCCGTGATTGATTTTTGCTGCAGTTTGAACCCAAATGCGTTCAATGGATTATTGGTGGAGAAAACAGTGTAGGAAACACCCGCCTGTGGCAAAAATATTGCATCCGTCTGGTGGTATTTTGCCTTCGCGATCTGCTCGTCCAGTGCGGCCAGCTTAACTGCGTCGTTGCCGGCGATGGCCGCAGCCACCGCTTCTTCCACGGCCAGGTGCTGACTGGTGGTTTGAGCACCTGCTGCCTGTACAAAACAGGTAGTTGCCAACAGCCATCCAAAAATTTGTATACGCTTCATCTCTAAAAATTTGTGAAGCAAAAATATCCTGCAGGATCTTCGTTATTTGTAACATATATTACACTCGCCCACAAAAAAACAGGTGTAACAAAAGTTACACCTGTGCTTAGCAAACCAACCGTATAAAACTATACTTGTCACTTTCGTATTGCAAAGCTTAACACCTAAAACAAATTTTCAGAATGATCAGTTGCCGCAGCCTTTCATTTCGCCGTCAGCTGTAATGATGGCATCAAAGTCAGCACGTGACAGCACCGCAGGCTCATAAACCACACCCGCCCCTTTCAGGTTCCGGCAGAACGCACGCAGGTGATTTTCTGAACCCATGATCAGGAAATCATAAGCCTCAAGAACATCCTTCCGGTTGCTGAGTTTTTTCCTGTCTTTCAAATCACGGATATCTACCTCCTCAATCAATGCACCGGCTTTTAATGCAGCAACAGTGGACCCGCTACCTTTTTCCACAAGATCGTTGTATAATGCCTGCAGGTCGGGATTACTGAAAACGCCTGGCACATCTTTATTGGCGGCAACCGGGTCGGGTAAACCATACCGGTCAACAAGCCGTTTCATTTCCTGCATGTGCCTCCGCTCACTGTTACGGATATGCCCAAACGGGTTCAGGTTCCATTTTACATACATAGAATCGTACACGTCCCTTGCCAGTTTCTCTTCCTCATACATAAAGGTCACCCCCTGGTTTTCGGGTGCAGATACATTCACAGCCTGTTCCTGCAGCAGTTTTCCGGCTGTCAGCAACAGCAGCAGCATCGATAGTTTTTTCATCGTATCAATTTTAAATGAATAACATGTGCGTACCGGCACCATTACCCTGTTTGTAAAAATCACCTACGGTGATAATATCATCCACGCCTTCGTACAGGTCCTCTTTCTTGTAATGGAACATTTCCACCGCCAGCTTGCAGGCCCACATTTTTACACCTGATGCTGAAAGGATGTCAAGAAACTCATGCACGTCCGGCATATCGATCTTTTCCATTTCTTTTTTCATCATACTGGTGGCAAGCGCTTCCATACCGGGCAGTCCGCCGAGCATGGTTGGCATGTGCATGGCAGGGTTGCCCACGGTAGCTACATGCAGGTGTTCGAGTTTTTTCTTGTGTATGGCCTCGAGGCCGAAAAAGGTAAAGAATATTTCTGCCTCAATGCCTTCCATCCTGGCACCGTTGGCCAGCACAAAAGCGGCATATACGTTTTCCAATGTGGCTTTTGAAAGAATGATCATCATCTTTCTTATTTCGCCATTATGCTCGTTCATGTTCTTGATTTTTATTGTGAATATTCGATTTTAATCAACTGCGCTTTTTTTGTAACCGGCTGCCGCAATACTTCCCAACTTCAGTGGCGTCGCACTCTTGTACAGCGGAAAGGAACTCACCGCGGTCACCTCCGTGCATTCATTGCTGCCGGCAGCAAAGCATCAGCGGCGTTAAACCGGTCAGATGCAACTGGCAGGTTTTGGCACACCGGCAATTTTTGTTGCGGTTTTTAAAGGCGCATTCGGGAACAATGCATAAAATTCCTTGATGTCAACCACCCCGCTCTTACCAATTTTGCGGATGCTCAACGGAATCTCTTTCCGGAATTCATCCTGCAGGTAATTAATCACATCCCAGTGACGGGGAGTTAAAGTGATGTTCACATCCTTTGCAATAGCTTCACCAACGGGCTTTTCCCATTGTTTAAAATCGGTTAAATAACCTTCTTCGTTTACGCTGATATTTTTTCCAGCAATCATCTTTTCCATAAAATGTATTTTAATTGGTTGGTTCAAAATGTTTTCCTGCTTCCTGCATGGTGGCTGATACAAATGGGATATGCGTTCCCTTTAGTAGCATATTCCAGTATATCCACCGGAAGGCAAGTTTACCCATATGGTTCATCCTGCTTTCTTTCAACAGGCGCAACGGGCCAATGCCGGCAAAAGGAAACGTTCCTTCCACTGGTTCATGGGTATAATTAAAGTCGATCAGGAGCGCCTTACCACCGCCGGTTTCAATAAAACAGTTGGCATGCCCGTCAAACTCTTCTTTCAGCTGCTCGCCTTTAATAAACCGCAGAATATTTTCAGTAAGTAT
>CAYVLT010000351.1:0-4389 GCA_964452405.1 uncultured Ferruginibacter sp. | reverse complement strand
TGATGCCGCTTTCCTCGTAGGCTGTATCAGAGAACCTGATGAGCTTGTTGAGGTCGCCTACAATAGGAGTTACATTATTGATGTACTCCTTGCAACGCATTACATTGTTGGCATACAGATCGATCTGCCTGGATTGATTTTTTTCCTGTTGCAGAATCTTCACTTTCTGAATATTTAACTGCAGCTCCTTTTCTTTACTGTCCAGCTTTTCCATCAACTCACTTTGCTTACCCTTCAGTTTTGCTGATTGTTCGTACAGCGTATTCCTGTCGCGGTAGCCCTGCTCAATTTTTAATTGCAGGATGTTGAATGGATTCAGTTCGATGGCCAGCCCTACTGTGTAGTTGGCGATGAACTCTGAAAAATACTTCATGGCACGCCAGAATTTTTTATTGCTGACCACCATCAGTAGAAATCCGAGGATCACACCACCGATCACGAGGTTAACCATGTTCCAGGTTACGGTTACCAGCCAGGGTAATACAAAAGTGAGAAATCCATAAGCCAGTCCGGCGAAGAGCGACAAGCCGATCACCGAGGTGGCTATGTTTTTTGGTTCGTTGAACCAACCAGGTTTCCTGGTTTGCTTAATAGTGTTAATCATTTTGTTTGTTTTTTAAACCTGCCCGTTTTTTAAAGCGGGTAAGCGTTGTTGTTATTGAATGGCCGGCTGAGTGATCAGTCGATGTATTGTTTTATTTTTTCAATGTCTGCCAGTATATCATTTTTCATGGCAGCGGCAGCAAGCTGGTAGCCTCCGGTATTGTTTTCGATCTTTTCCTCATTTTCACTCACTTCCATTTGTAACAATTGCACCTGGTGTTCGAGGTCGCTGATCTCGCGGTGTAATTGCTGAATGCGTTGCTGTTTTTGCGCCATCTCCTGTTTTTTCGCCTCAACTTTTTCATTAAGGGCGGCATCAACAGATGAATGGAAGCTGGTGGCATCTGCCTCCAGTATTTCGAGGTACCGGGAGGCTGTTGTTAACAGGGTGGCTTTGTCAAGTCCCTGTACGGAAAGCCCGGCGAATGCAGCAGCATATCTTGCTTTTTCATCCGCGATGGTTGCCATTGCCTGCGTCATTTTTGCGAACTCGTAATAATCCGGTCCTGGCAGGTTGGAATCGCTGAAAAGTTTACTGAAATAGCTGTTGAACTTTTCGGTACCTGGTGCCTGTGTCTTTTGCCCGGACACTAACGGTGTGGAGTAGTTGTTTTTTTCTCCGGCAGTTGCAACAGGTGTTTCATCACCGGTTACTTCCACGAATGCCGAAAGGATTTTTTTACCAATGCTTGCCATAGTTGTATGTTTTTAGTTGTTAAACACTGTTATTACCGGGTGCAGGGCAAAGCATTGCCTCCGCAACCGGGGTTGCGTTTTTGCTGCCTGTTCATTCTTTTTTTTAGTAGAGACCTGCCTGCAGCCCGATCATCAAGGCCGGAACGCCTGTTTGAATCGCCTGCGTTGCCCTGTCCTTTTGCTCCGGGCCGGAACATTTGTCTGGGGTGGTTCGCAGGGTGTTTGTATGAATTGCAAGTAGCCAGGACATAATGATCCCGATGCCGGCCATTGCCAGTTTAATTTTTTTCATTGTTTGAAAAGGATAGACTGTGAGGGAACGATTCGCCTGTATAAATGCGGGGAGAAATTTGTTCCGAAAGAATCTTTACTGTGAGTCGGTTACAGGCTGGAGATTTCCGGTGGATTTTCCCTTTGTCTTACAAGGGTGAAACGCTGTTCCAGAAATTTATTGTTCATATTCATTGGGAGATGATTCCCGTTTTTGATTTGAAGGCGTAAAGATATAGAGCGGTAAAATAGGGCGCCTTTCCATTCGATACAAGCGGAAGCGGGACTTTCACAAACGGTAAAAAACCGAACACGAATGGTTTGTTAACCTTAGTTGGACGGCAATATAGATGGATTAGTGGCAGAATATGAATTTAAACGCAGTTGCAAAAAAATGCCCGGTCTTATTTGAACCGGGCTGAAAGCGTTGAAAACGGCGCTAATTGTGAGAAAGTTGGCCGGGAACGTCGGTGGTGCAGGGGCAGACCCTATCAGGGAATGTCGATGCACCGGATGGTGAAACTGTTTTCTATTTTGCTTTTGTCGTTTTTATCCCAGAACACAACGGACACATCGTATTTTTCTTCCCATTTCATGGGCGCACCGGTATTGATGGTACATTTAAGCATCCTGGCATCTTTTTCCTCAAACTGATCGTGTCCTGCGAACAGGTCTTTTTCACTCAGCAACACCTGGCCGCTTTTATCAGTGATGGTTAACGAACAACCCAGGGTAACTTTACCATTTTTTACCTGCAGGCCACTTATATTATCATTTACCAACAGGAAGCTTTCTCCGAGCGGGATATCTGTATGGTTCAGTACTTCATTGTTCATCACCAGGAATACTTTTTCAGGTTCCATGCCCGTGTACGAGGACACGAGGCCGGTGTTAAAGTCTTTTTTGATGCCGGCAGTAACAGGTGTTTTGCAGGAACTGAGCAGCAGTATAATGGCGATCAAAGCCACCGACACTGTTTTTACATGAAGCGGCACCTGTAGCTGAATCCTCGTTTTTCCCAGCCGCTCCAACCCGTCACAGAGCAGCAACAACAGGCTTACGCCGGTAGCGAAACAACTTGCCACGGTGAGTAGTTTTGCCAGCACCAGGGCCTCGTTGTCAAGGGCAAAAGGGAAATCGAAAAAAATAAAATGCAGGAAACCGTAGATGAACACACTTGCTCCATTGCAAACCAACAGTAATATTTTAAATAACTGCCAATGCATGTTGCCGTTAAAATGACCGTTAAAAAATTTGTTTAACATGACTATACTTTGTTTTTTCTGTTCACAAAATTGCGCCATGGAACAGGCAGGTAAAAGTTTTGTTGTGCGTAGTGAAGCTTTTTTATGCCGAGATGTTGTTGTAGCCTGTTGAACTGTTTTTCGGGGTGCCTGCAACTGGCAGCGGATATAAGACCGGTCCCCCGTTTTAAGAAAGGAATTCGCTCAAATGCCTGTAGTGCCCGGCCTGTATCAGCATCGGCAGCCCGCCTTGCGCTGATGAATATTTATCACAGTTCAATGGCGATGCACTGCATTTAAAACGGGTATTTATGCCTTTCAAATTGAATTTACGCATTTAAATTGATTAAACTTGTAAAAGCGGGCGGCACCATTTAGATTGCATCTACATCTGATGAAACCTGTATTGATTTTTCTTTTTTGCAGTATTTCCGCCTTGCTGTTTGCACAGCAACCAGATCTTGTTTTTCATCACCTCACAGAAAAAGACGGACTCAGTTATAATATTGTCAACTGCTTTTTAAAAGACAGTAAAGGCATGCTTTGGATTGGCACTTATGACGGACTTAACCGGTACGATGGCGCCCATTTTAAAGTAATCAGGAAGGGCAAGGATAAAAACTCTTTGCCAAACAATACAGTGCATAAACTGGCGGAGGACAGGCAAGGCAATTTATGGGGTGCCACCGATGGAGGGATTTTTTGTTA
The DNA here is from genome assembly GCA_964452405.1 of uncultured Ferruginibacter sp. Lineage (GTDB taxonomy): Bacteria > Bacteroidota > Bacteroidia > Chitinophagales > Chitinophagaceae > Ferruginibacter. The sequence continues at coordinate 868 of CAYVLT010000351.1, read as the reverse complement.
CGACCCGCAAACAGGAAATTTTAAGAACTACAACACGCCCGGCGAGAAAGAATGGCCGGCAGTGGGCAATATCCTGTGCGACCAGCAAGGTGTGATCTGGGCCAACAGCGGCCGGGGACTGATCAGGTTTAATGCAGTAGCAGATAGTTTTGAACTGGCAAAGATTGCCCCGATTGATACAGCTACCTTTAAGGTGGTCAATATACATAAGAATGGGTTAGCCGAAAGTCCGGATGGTAAAGGATTCTGGATCACCAGCCGCCAGGGCCTGCTTTTCTATGATAAAGCATCCCGCCGGTTTACCTCGGGGAGGAACAACAGTGACAGCATCCTGTTTTGCCAGAAGCGGTCTTCCGGGCTTTGTGCCACTTCATTTGGACATTACTGGTATTTCGACAATGCCCGCAAAAATCTTGTGGGCTTTGATCCTGTTGCAAAAAAAACTAAGTACATCATCCGGCCAAAGGAGTTTGAAAAGCTCTACAACGTAGCCACGGTATTTGAAGACAACAACCATTGGATTTGGGTTTGTACCTGGGGATACCAGATCTATGCGGTGGATTATCTCCATGGTAATATCGTGCACGAGATCCGGCACGATAAAAACGACCGGCGCAGCATCAACGGGGATTTTTTCTGGGCAGTGATGCATGAGCCAGACGGCACTTTGTGGCTCGGTACCGTGGGTGGAATATCAAGATGCAACACTAATCACCTTTTTTATAAGGTGCATCGATTTGCCGACAGCCTGTTTGATGCAACCAATCCGTCAATTGATTTTTTAAGTGAGAATAAATATGATTCAAGCTGGTGGATCACGACCAATAAATCAGCCTTACTACATTACACACTTCCGGCCGGAAAGATC
>CAYVLT010000350.1:0-4412 GCA_964452405.1 uncultured Ferruginibacter sp. | reverse complement strand
ACCAAAGTCCTGTGTGCTGGAGCAGGTACCTGCTCCAGCACACAGGACTTTGGTGTTAAACGTACCTTAACCTACAGTGTGAATGATGAAAACAGTACCTGGCAGGATGTGAACGTAACCGGAACCGTTAAAACCAACGATTTTGACCAGGAAGGAAATGGACAGAATTTCGGAACCTTCCTCAATCCTTCCACGTTCAGCACGCTGCCCAGTAACTCTGTAGTAAAGGGTACCAGCAAGACCGGCGCCACAGTGGCCAATGCAGGTTCCATCAGTTTTGACGCTTCAGGTAATTATACGTTTGATCCGGCGCCCACCTTTACCGGTACGGTGACCTTACCTTACCGTATATGCGATAATTCAAGTCCGGCAGCCTGTGATACCGCCTACCTGTCCATCACGGTAGATCCGTTGCCGGCATCCGGTAATTCCGTGATCGCCAATAATGATGAAGACCTGAGTTATGGCGAAGCGATCCAGGGTAACCTGCTGGTGAATGACCGCGATCCCAAACACTATGATTTCTCAGTAACTCTGTTCAGTTACGATACTAACGGTGACGGTAAACCTGATATCACCACGATGCCGGGAACAGTAACCGTTTCAGGAATGGATATCTACGGAAAGGCAGTAAGCAATGCAGGATCTTTAACCGTTGCTGCCGATGGTTCTTACACTTTCACACCGGCTGATGGCTTTGTGGGCAGCGTGGATGCCGCTTACGTGATTGCCAATACCAATGGTGATCAAACCACGGCCAATATACATTTTGATGTGTTGGCAGATATTAACGGAACACAGAACGATCCTCCCTTTGCAGGAGATGACTTTGGATACACTACGGTGAACCGGCCGGTATCTGGTTCGTTCATCAGCAATGACAGGGATTCAAATGGTGATTCGCTCACTTATGGCGGAACAAAAATTGTTGCATCCAGCATGGGTAATACCATCGGTAGCCCTGTTACCACGGCCCGTGGCGGTAAAGTGCAATTCTATTCAAATGGCACCTATACCTATACGCCCCCAACTGGATATGTAGGTCCGGATATTGTTGGCTACAGCATTTGCGACATTACTTCAGTTGCACCACAACCACTTTGTGCAAATGGAAGTCTGCACTTTTTAGTGGGCCCTGGCATCAATATCAGTGGAAAAGTGTGGGACGATGCGAACGGCAATGTATCTGACCAGGGCGCTTCAGAACCGGAAACAAATATCGGAGGTTCTTTATTCGTAAACCTTGTTGACGAAATGGGTTACGTGGTGGCATCTGTACCAGTGGCAAGTGATGGAACCTATAGTTTCACCAATGCACCTCCGGGATATAATTTCTCGCTGGTGCTTTCAACCACCAACGGCACTCCTGGTACACCGGCTCCGTCTGAATCGCTCCCGGCTGGATGGGTATTCACCGGTGAAACAAGAAATGGCACCATTGACTACGGCGCTCCCGGTGTGATTGATAACCGCACCTATGGTTATACCAATGTGATCAACCTCGACTTTGGTATTGAACAAATTCCAAGCTCTGTGCCGTTCTATGTAAATATTCCACAGCCTACCGTAGGGCAATTCATCACGCTGAATGGCGCTGCAATTCCTGCTGGTGGCTATAACCCACCAATACTTAGTGGTAAGGATGGTGAAGATTGTACTTCGGGTTGTACCCTCAATGGTCGCAACCTGGTGATCGATTCAGTGCCAACCAATGCCGACCTGTATTATAATGGGGTGTTGGTAACGCCGGGTCAGCTGATCCTCAACTTTAACCCCGACCTTTTGAAGATCCAATTCACACCGGTGACCATCGGTTCTAATATGACCCAGTTCTATTATTCATTTGTAGATGCTGCTGGTCAGAAAGACCCCATCACCGCCATCTATTCCCTCAACTGGTTGATCCTGCTTCCCGCAAAAGGGCTTGAACTTACTGCCGTGAAAACGGGCAATAATGTGGTTCTCAACTGGAAGACCATCAGCGAGATCAACTCCGACCATTTCGAGATTGAAAGGAGCATCGACACCAGGAATTATACCAAAGCAGGTGTTAATGTGAAAGCGGCCGGTAACAGTGATGCTGAGAAACTTTACGACCTCACGGATGACGTAAGCATGCTGCAGTCGCCGATCGTTTATTACCGTGTGAAGTTACTCGACGTGAATGGTAAGGTGGCTTACAGTAACGTAGTTGCTGTAAAACTGCCCGAAAATGGTGCAGTGATCAGGGTGGTGCCCAATCCGTTTATTTCAGAATTCACCATCAATGCATCAATGGGTGAAAACACTTCACTGGCGGTGAGAATGCTGGATATGTCGGGTCGGACTATTTACAACAGTTCAGAGAAGATCACGAAAGACAAACCTTCACTCACGATCCGGTACCTCGGTGGTTTGATGCGTGGCATGTACCTGGTGGAAGTAACCGACGTACAAACCGGAAAGAAGAAAGTATTTAAGATGGAGAAAGCCAACTGATAAACCGGAAGCAGATTCAAACCGAAATAAAAGATGACAATATGAAAAAGTTTTTATTGCTGTGTGCCGGATGTGTTACAGGCAGCTACCTGCTGGCACAATCTGTATTCAGTTGCGGCACCACAGAGGTAAGCCAGGAAGAGTTCATTAATGCTTTCAACCGCAATAACAGCGACCCGGCTGATAAAGCCGCTGCGCTGAAAGAATACCTCAATATGTATGCAGCCTTCAAACTGAAAGTAAAGGCAGCCAGGGATATGAAGCTGGATACCACCGAGGCATTGCAACATGATGTGGAGAACTTTCGCACCCGCCTTGAAAATGATTTTATGCTGCCGGCGGAGCAGATACTTGCAAAAGTGAATTTCAAAATGAATCCCTCCATTGATGAAGGCTATCTCGGTTTGTATGCTGACAGTGCCGCCTATTCGAAATCGGGCAGGCAATGGCCAATTGAAAAAGAAATGATCTTTTCTTTAAACGGTAGCCCCGTGAAGGGGGCAGAATGGTTACAATATGCCAAAGCATATAAGCTGAATAAGGATTCGTACAAAGGAGAAACGAACCAGGTATTACTGCAGCGTTTTATTCAACTCACTGCAGAAAACTACTACCGTAAGCACCTGGAAGAGTACAACAATGATTTTAAATTCCAGTTGCAGGAGTTCAGGGAAGGGAATTTGTTTTACCAGGTAATGGAAAAAAAGGTCTGGAATAAAACAACTGCGGAAGCAGCTGAATTAAAGGCTTACTACGAGGCAAATAAAGATCATTTTCTTTGGGAACAGGGTGTTGAAGTGGTGTTGGTTACTGCTAAAAGCTATGCCTACGCTGACTTTGCACGGGAAAGCATGAAGAGTGGTCAATCATGGGAAAAGATCATGGGCGGCAGTGAAGGAATGATTGTGGCAGATTCAGGTCGCTACGAAATGTCGCTGTTGCCGCTGCCACAGGACACAAAACTCGAAGCAGGTGTTATCACGCCGGTGATGAAAATTCCTGGCACCAGCAATGCAGGGTTTGTAAAAGTGATCAGGATATTCCCGCCAAAACAACCCCGCAGTTTTGATGAAGCAAAAAGTTTGGTGATGAATGAATACCAACAAAAGCTGGAAGAAAACTGGATGAAGGAACTCACGGCCCGGTATCCTGTTAAAGTGAACACTGCAGTGTTCCAATCTCTTTTGAAATAATGTTGAAGTATACTATTGATTGTTTGTCGGGCCGGTTCACAGTAACCGGCCCGTTTGTTTACCAGGTTACCACCACTTTGCCGATGCTCTGTCTTTTTTCAAAATAATCATGGGCTTCTGCGATCTCTTTTACAGGAAAGACTTTACTGACCGTGGGAATGAATACGCCTGCTGTGGCTAATTCTATCACCTTCTGCATGCATCGTTGTATCACCATTGGCTTTTCATCTGCGATACGTAACATGTTGATGCCGATCATCGATTTAGAAGGCACCATCATCATCACCGGGTGATAAAAGCCAAAGCCCAGCGCTGCGCCAATTTTACCAAAAATATTTTTATCGGTCATGGCCGAAGCGCCATAACAAACGATCCTTCCGCCGGCAGCCAGTGACCGGAAACCTTTTTTTACAGAGCTGCCGCCCACTGCATCAAAGATCACATCAACGCCCTTGCCGCCGGTGATGCGTTTTATTTCCGTTGCAAAATCATGTGTGCTGTAATTGATGGGATGATGTACACCCGATGCCACCAGGTAATCTATTTTTGCTGCGCTGCCGGCGGTGGAAAAAACTTCGCAACCCTTGTGCCTGGCTAATTGTATCAGGGCAGTACCAACACCACCCGCGCCGGACTGCACCAATACCTTATCTCCCGCATGCAGGTTTACCATTTCTGCTGCTGCATAGAAGGCGGTGGAATATTGCGTGGTTAATGCGGTGGCGGCTGCAAAATCCATCG
>CAYVLT010000349.1:0-4417 GCA_964452405.1 uncultured Ferruginibacter sp. | reverse complement strand
ACCCACTATCAAATATTATCTATTAATTACAAATCTTAAGTTAACGACTATGGTGAGGACACGAACCAAGGCCGAGTAATAAATTCAAAAAAATCAAAAACAATCAAAAAAGCAACCACTCCAAAAAATTCTATCATTTTTGTACTGGTAATAAAGCTGCGAATAAGGTGTAAATAAAGTGTAAGTAAAATACTTATCCCGAGGCAATTAAAGCATACTGAATATTTTGTTTTCGATCTTCTTATCTTTAAAACGAACATCATATTCGTACGACTTTTGTGAAAAGCAGCATAGCTATCAACATAAGAACTTAAATTTCAAACCATTTGCTATGATAAAAATCAGCACTTGTGTAATCAAAACCATTTACCTTGCTTTACTGTAAAACTAATAATGCAGCAAACCCTTAACAGCCTGTTCTCACAGGTAAATCATCCATTGTATAAAATCAGCAACTGATATGAAAATTATTGCCCGCCTGTTTATATTGCTGGTATGTATCCCCGCAATTAGCCATGCTCAAAACGGAACTGTAGACAGTAGTTTCGGAATAAACGGCAGAACCGTTACCACATTTAGTGTTGCACCGGATATTGCCAACGCTATACTAGTGCAATCTGACGGTAAACTTTTGGTAGCTGGTTATGCCTTCTATCCCTATTTTACGAATACAGGCTATCGTTTTGCGATTGCCCGCTACAACACAAACGGCACACCGGATTCCACTTTCGCCAGTAATGGTACTACTACTTATCCAATTTACGACGGCCAGGGATTCTGCACCTGTATGGCATTGCAACCTGATGGCAGGATACTGCTTGGAGGTTACATACAAGGCATGTACAACGAGGACTTCGTGCTGGTAAGATTATTGCCCAATGGCATTCCAGATTTTGAATTTGGGATGGGCGGAGACGTTAGTATGGACTTTGGAAATGGTAACGACAGGGTTGCAGCGCTCTGTTTACGGCCCAATGGCAAGATCACTGCAGTGGGTACTTCATCACCGGGTGGTGTTGTTCACCAGTTTACGTTGCTGCAATACCAGCCCAATGGCAAGATCGATAGTACATTTGGCTACAACGGCAAAGTAGCTACTGATTTTGGCGAACAATACTTGGCCTATGCTACCGCTGGGCAATTGCAACCCGATGGGAAATTAGTTGTATCCGGTTACGCATATGATGCCCAGTTCCAGGGTAATACAACTGCAGCGCGTTATAACGAGGATGGAAGTCTTGATTCCAGTTTTGGCAATTTTGGAAAAGTTGTATTTAATATTGGTATGAGTTCCGGTTCTGCAGCCTCAGCCATTCAGCCTGATGGAAAGATCATACTGGCGGGTACGGCCGGTGACAATATTTTTATGCTGCGGTTAAACAGTATTGGCCAACCCGACAGCAGCTTTGGCATTGATGGAAAACTATTGAACAAACCCGGCTACAGTGTTCAAACCAATGCTATCACCTTTCGGCAAAATGGTAAAATAAATATTGCGGGCAGTGCACTGGTACCACCTTTGTCTGAATCACACAGGCAAGCAGCCATTGTACAATACAATAACAACGGAAGCCTCGACTCTTCATTTGCAGCAAATGGCATAAGCCTTTCTGAATGGGGCAATGAATACAATGAAGCCTATGGTATTGCCAGCCAACCAGATGGTAAAATAGTAATTGCAGGCAAAGGTGAAGCCCTCACCAGGTTTGTGGTGGCACGATTTAATAATACCGATATTTTCAAAACAGCGAACTGGACCGGCAATCATGACAGCAACTGGCACAATCCACAAAACTGGAGTACGGGTATGGTGCCGGATTATTATACTACAGTAATTATTGACACGGCCAGTCCATGCATAGTAAGCCAGCCGGCTGCTTGCCACAGCCTGCATTTAAGCCCTGGCGCCAATCTTTTGGTAACATCTTTACTGGATGTATTGAAACAATAAACCTGTTTCCAATTCCAGGTAACGTCTCTTTTCGATGGCAGTGAGGGCAGGAAAGACGTTGCGTCAATACAAAGAGTAATCTAAAAAATACTATTTGACAGCAATCAGGCATTTATGCGATAAAAGATTTTATGGAAATGCAGGAGGTAGACTTTAAATAGGGTTGGCAGTAAGTACTGTAGTCGCAACGTCCATGCCGGACCACAAAGCCGGAAGAAAGAGCGTTTGGCGGGAAGAGGAATTTTTTTTGGAACCGGGAAGGCTTTTCATTTTGGCGATCTGTAAAGTTTTAAGCTGGCGCAGCCCGGTATCCAACCTCGGCGGTCCGTTTACCTACTTCGGCAAAGCTGCCTATTCTATTTCACATTCTTTTTATAACACTTCCCTCAGGCACAGGACGGAGTCCTGCGCCTGAGAATAATCCAATATAGATCCGGCTATCCGATGGGTTAACAGTCGCCACCCCAAAATAGTGCCCTATCTCGTATATATAAACACCGCCTTCCCCAACACTTGCCCATCGTTTGGCGACAGCGCCCATACCTGGGAGGGGAAGCCGTTTTCGCCATACTGGTACTCGTAAAGTGCTTCATAATGGTACCAATCATAATATTGTTCCACATACAACAGGTTATTCATAGCAATGGACTCCATGATAAATGTTTCCACGCTGTTGAATACCCGGTGCAGGTTTAGCTGTGTTCGGTAAAAAGGATTGGGATGGGTGTCATATACATAATGATAGTCGTACCCGCCGCCGGTAGACGGGGTGTCGGATTGATGAACAATATTGCCATAGTTGTTATACTCCACCCTTACCGTATCGAAAATAATTTCAGCACCGGAATAGCGGATGGTCTGTTGCACAATTGTATCTGCAAAGTAGAAATAATGAATCGTTTCAAACTCGGTGGAATCGGTAATCAACCGTCCGTTTTGATAGGTTAAAAAGTATTCTCTATAGTAATAAAAAGGGTTCATTCCAGAGTAGTCTATTGAATAACTAACCGCCTTGTAAGGGAATCGGCTGGAACCGTTATAAAAGAAAGAGTCGGTGCTCTCTTCTCTGTGGGTTCCTGAACTGAATGCCACGTAGTTTATTACGGTATTCCTTTTCAAACTGTCATAGCTGAAGTCATAGATGAATCCCGTATCCGCAGGCGACACAGTTGTATCAAAACTTGTGAACCTGCTGAGCAGTGTATCACCGCGGCTGTTTCCCGTGATATACAAATGCGCTCCTGAATTTACTGTAAGGTTATGCCCGTTAAGATTCAGCGAATAGCAATAAGCGTCGGCATCAATAATAATATTGTAGCTGAGCGATACCGCATCGTTGCTGTCGGGAATGGTATTGGTGCTCCAGTGGGATGAATTATTCCAGTTACCTGGCTGGGTGTTGGTTACCTGGGCCTCTAATACGTTCAATAAAAATAAAAAGTTCAGGGTTAAGAAAACAAATTTCATGTACCGAAAATACTGTATTTCCGTTCATTTAGTTCAGCCGGTAGCAGGAGGTTCTGTTTATTTGCGCTGCCGACCGGTGACATGATGCAGGTTTAGGGTGTCGGCCTGTTCCGGATGCATTAGAAGAAATGAACTTAGTGTAAATATTCTGCCGGGCAGCTGGTTATTTACACCTTTAAAGTGCATTTACTTTTTTACACAGCTTACAGAGATGCCGTAATTTTTATCTCCCACATTTTGTGTCACGATCACAGACTGAAAAACAGGCTATGGCATAAAGTACTGGCGCATAAATCCGGGGGGAAAATAGCTGGAGCATAAGACCATTGATGAGGATTGGCTTTTTATTCCTGTTTAACCGCCGGATACGCCCATTCAGCAACCAAAATCCGGCGCAATAATTGCTTCATATACAATTAATGTACATTTGACTGCTCAAATCAATGCGGCAATTACCAAACAGTCGCAGCTCAACAACATACACTTATTCACCGGTACCAATAAAAACAAAGGGGGATGTTTCAATCCTGTCTTTCATAACCCGGCGGCAACACAATGACGTCCGCATTCGTATAATTATTGATCGTACTGACTAATATTACTGCTCACCATATGAGAAATCGCATTCATCTTTTCATTGCCTGCCTGGTTCGCAGCTCCGGCTTATTGTGTTTATTGTTATTCGCTGCAAAACTGGCAGCGCAGATTCCCATATCCGGTTCCCACCTGCCTGCATTCGTATCCGGGAAAATGGACCTTGTTGTCGATGACCCTTTCGGCATTGAAAAGAGATTTATTGAAAACGCAGGACAATACGGCGAACGATTTGAAGAGTCGGCCCAATTGGGAGAGATTGCATTTGGTTATGAAGGCATGGGCATGCCGGTACTTTTTACAAAGAAAGGTTTCATTCAATTGCAGCGTGCTGCCCCTGAACTAACCGAAGAAGAAAGAGAAGCGCTCGAAAAAAAAGGGAGCCAGGCTTCATCTGCCAGGAAT
>CAYVLT010000348.1:0-4445 GCA_964452405.1 uncultured Ferruginibacter sp. | reverse complement strand
CTATCGGTATCAGTCCATCATCTCACAACTATATCCCAGAGAAAATAATGCTGGAAAGATTCAGCCCTGCACACAGGTCCTGGCGGCTGATCAGTTTTCCACTAAACGCTGCCGGTGCGCCAACCATCAATGAAGCACTGCAGGAAAATGCAGGCGGAAATGAACTGTACAACCCTTCTCCCGGCTATGGAACACATATCACGGGAGGTGCTGCCAGCAGTGGGTTTGATCAAAACCCGGTTAACAATACCTCGATGAAAGAACTGGTGGGCAACAGCCTTATTGCAATCGGAAGTACCAACCAATCCATTGCGGCCAGTGATGCATGGTTCCTGTTTGTAAGAGGATCCAGGGCGAATAACCTGGCCCTGCTCACCAATGCACCGGCAGATAATACCACCCTGAGGGCAAAAGGAAATGTGAAACAGGGTGACCAATCCTGGTATGTGAGTGGCAGTGGGTGGAAGCTCGTGGCAAATCCCTTTGCTTCACGCATTGATCTCAATGCCATCGCAGCCGGCAACAGCGCCGTGATCAACAGGAACTTTGTTTTCTGGGATCCGAAATTGGGCGGATCGAATAATGTAGGTGGATATGTGACTGCCAGTTACAACGGAAGTAGCTACGATTATTCACCCACCCCCGTGAGCAGCCTTTCCGAATTTGCGCAACCGTTTACCGCATTTTATGTGGATGCTGTAGCCACAGGCAACATAGCTGTTGCAGAAACAGATAAATGCAACTGCGGAAACGACAATGTATTCAGGCCTGCCGAACCGGCATCCTCCATCCGGGTGAACCTGCTCACCCAAAACGGCGATGGCAGCATACCCGTGGTGGATGGAACACTGGCTATTTTTGGCACCCAAACCGGGCAGGTAAAAAAATTGGTTAACCCGCTGGCTGAGAACATCGGCATCCATACTACTGCTGGGCTTTCGGCCATTGACCGCCGTAAATCATTAGGCAATAGCGATAGTATTCAACTCCAGTTGGGTAATCTCACCGCCAGGAAATACGAATTGGAAACTTTCATTGACCACTTCGACAGCACCGGCCTTACCGCCACTTTGTATGACCGCTACCTGGGGCAACAAACCTCGTTGCCACTAACAGAAAGGTATATCCTGGAATTTGCTGTTACAGGTGAGCAGGCCAGCGCTGCAGCCAACAGGTTTTACATTATATTAAAACGAACCATAAAAAACCTGCCGGTTGTGGTGGAAAACCTTACAGCTACCATACTCAGGAATCCCGTTAACTCCATTGCTGAAGCCACGCGGCTCGACTGGACGATCTCCAACTCCAGCCAACTTGAATCTTTTGATGTGGAACGTTCGGCAGATGGAACCGTTTTCAGCAATATTCATCACTCAGATAGTGTTGCCAATTCCGCCACTGCCGCCTATTACAGCTTCGACCTTCACCCAATGAAAGGATTGAATGTATACCGCATCAGGGCTAACTTCCGCATAGGAGGCGAATCTTACAGTAAGCTGGTGACGGTAATTTTCAGCAATCAATCCGGTATCCGCCTGTTGCAAAACCCGGTAACAAACCGCAGCCTGCAGCTGGCATTTTCGAACCAGCCGGCGGGCATGTACAAGTTATTGCTCTTCGATCAAAAGGGAATGCAACTGGAAAAAACAGTCCTGTTTCATGATGGGGCAGACGCCGTGAAAATGGTAAGTTTTAAAAATTTCCTGCCTGCCGGCATTTATCATGTAAGGGTACTGGAACCGAACAACCAGGTAACAGTATTGAATGTTTCAATTCGATGAGGACGATGGATGCTACCCAATGGCCTGGTTTGACCATCTTGCGCAGGAGTCGGCAGTTTCATATAAGCGAAGTTCCGCAAGCACCACCGGGGCGGGAAGCCTGGAAGCGAGTTGCCGTTGAATAAACAGCAACATATTTTCTGCGCTGGGCTCCATCTCCCATTGAACAAGGTTTTCGTGGCTGCTTACGGCAGGGTGTTCCGTAATAAACGCTTTCGACAAAACCAGCTTATGATCAAACTTTTCAATCACTTCCTGTTGCACCAATTGCTTGATCTGTTTGAAATCAATAATGAATCCCGGCGCTGCAATGAAATCTTCGTTATTGCCAACAGCAGCAACGGTAACATGTAATTCATAGGAATGTCCATGGATATTTTTACACTGCCCGGCATAGCCATGAATGGCATGGGCCATTTCAAAACGGAATATTTTGGTGAGTTGTAACATACTGAATGGCATGGCGCATACGGCTATCAACACGCAGCAGGCCGCGAAATTAGTGCAGGAGCCGTGGAGGAATGTTGCGAATAAACAGTTGAAAATATAATCCTGGTCATTCCGGGGATTGCATTTTTTTTGTAAATAGGCCGCCCGGGACAGGTGATTGTTTTATTAACAGACTGGATTGAATTTTGAAGCACGGTTTAATGCTGCCGCTTCATCATTTCCCTGCCGACAGCATGAATGTTTGCCTGAAAGTTGATTTTTCGTACAGGCCTTCGCGGTTGTAAGCGCCAACATTTTCACCTGCAGCTTCTTCCTGCCGGTGAAAATGGTTGCCCTCGCCCCCTCCCATTCTTCCTCTTCTGCCGGCTCCGCCAAAATTTTCTGCACGATGCCCGCTTGCTTCGTCACTCATTTTTTTAACCGGTTTCATTTCAACCTCAATGGATATCATTGAGGCCAGGTCTGCCTTTTCAAATCCTTCGCCAAATAATTTTGAAAAAGGGATCGACAGTTCGCAGGTAACCACTTCATTGGTTTTTCCTATAGCGGCGTTGATCCCCGAAGAGTCATCCGCATTCACAACTCCATCCCCATTGGCAAATCCTCTTAACTCCATTTGTCGCTTAATATCTAAAAAACCTGTAGTCACTTCTTTAGCCTTCCAATCTCTTCCGACCGTATCTGGTTCATCAGCATGGCGACTGTTATTGTATTCAGTTGGCAAAGGGTAACTAATGGAAATATTTCGGTTGGTTCCCACCTTTAAGGAGACACTAACCTTAAGACCAGCACGCAATAATTTCTGCCGGCTTACCGGGTCTTTCGCCTGGAAGCAGATGTACAGCCTGCTGCTGTCGTTTGCAAAACCGTAAAATAATTTTGAATTGCTGTCATAAAACCGCAACGGTGTGGACCATTCACCTGCATCTCCGTCTGCAATTACCGGTGATGAAATAAAAGTGGCAGCGGGTATGGCCTCCTGGCCAGATACCGGATGCAAAAAAGCCACAGCCAGAATTACTGCAAACAATTTTACCATCGTGGAAATTTTAGGATCAGCGAAATTAACAATGAAATTAAAGACAGGGTTTTAACAACTGGTTAAAGTGTATATCAAGTGGATTTTCTATTTCTTTCTCCCCGTAACCCAATCCACCACACGGTTAAGGGTAAGGCCTTGTACCACCACAGAAAATATCACGATAAAATAACAGCAGCTGATGATGATCTCCCGGTAGGTGGTGGCTCGCAAGGAAAGTGCCATCGCGATTGAAATGCCGCCACGCAATCCCGCCCACGTGAGAATGGTGAGGTTGGTGATATTAACCCTTCTTAATTGAAATGCGGCATAGAGTGAAACACTGATGGCACGTGCCAGCAGGATCATTATGATGGAACAACAACCGATGAGCCAGTAATGATTGAGAAAAGGCAATAACACAAGCTGAAGGCCGATCATTACAAAAAGGATCGTATTCAACACACTGTCCACCAGTTGCCAGATACGGTTGAGGAAGAGGGTGCCGGGATGTTCTTTTCCAAAGTTTTTATTGCCCACCACCAACCCGGCCACCACGGCAGCCAAAGGAATCGACGCTTCAAAGCGGCTCGCAGTTTCAGCGATACCCAGTACCAATGCAACAGAAATGAGGAAGATGGTTTGAAAATCCTGGATCGATTTAATAAGCCTGTACCCGAAGAATCCCATCACGAGCCCAATCACAATACCGCCAATTACCTGGATGCCGAAGAGTTTCACGATATCAGCAAAAGACAAACTGCTGGCCGAATGTTTGGCAATACCAACAAGGGTTACAAAAAGGATCAGCCCGATGCCATCATTGAACATCGATTCCCCTGAAATTATAGTGGAAAGATTGGCGGGCATTTTGGAATTTTTCAGGATCGCTCCCACAGCAATGGGGTCTGTGGGGGATATCAAAGCTCCAAAAAGAAAACAGTAGATCAAGGGAAGATTGATATCCATCAGTACCGTAATACCATAGAGCATACCGCCAAAAGCGAAAGTGGATACCACCACACCCAACGTACTCAATACAAGTACCGGCTTACGCAATGCTTTTAGTTTTTTGTAATCAAAGTGAAGGGCATTGGCAAACAACAAAAAACCCAGCATCACATCCAGCAATACTTCGGAAAAATCAATATTGTGGGCAAGGGTGGTGATAAGGTTTGATTTCTCATCGCCGATCC
>CAYVLT010000347.1:0-4447 GCA_964452405.1 uncultured Ferruginibacter sp. | reverse complement strand
TGATTGAAATTGAATACGATACCCAAACGCTGGGCCGCCGATTTTTCTTCTTCCGCTTCCACTGCCGGTTCCGCTTCGGCAACCACCGGTTTTCGCCTGCTGGCCGTGCTTACCGCAGCTACCCGTTTTATTGAAGGATCGAGCACGCGGAGGAAGGGCTTGCCGTCTTTATAGCTGAACTCGAATTTACCTTCAAGCGGATCGTTGAGCGAATAGCCGTAGGCTTCGAGTAATTTGTTTTTTTCCTTATCCCAGTTGCGGATGGTGTCGAAATAATAAGGTCCGTTCTTGTGAAATAGCTGCAACAGCATGGCGGTTTTGTGTACACAAAGCGGATGCTCTTCTTCACTGCACCTGCAGGAGGTGTCAAAATTTCTTTCGTCGTTTTTTTGAATCACCACCGGCCATTTTTCACCGGCTACATCCACGCTTCCTTCCACTCTTTCACTGGCCGCCGCATCGATGGTTATTTTTTCGTGTTGCACCAACGCATCAGCCTCATCAAATATTTCGGGTGATGATAACACTTTGATCACTTTTACATCAATATGTTTCATCTTGGCAACCGTATGAAGCTGGTTGTAGCGTACATGGCCTGAGCCGAGCATATTTTTGTCGATCAGTTCCTGCAACTGCAGCAGGGCTGCGGCTTCGTGCCGGCAGATATCGCCCAGGTTGTAAGGGCAACTGCATCGTACTGATAATAATTTTGGATCGTTGTAATGCTGCACATTCACCCGGTAGTACGTGCTGTAGGTGTCGTCTTTTACCCGGAAGAGCGCTGAGTTCATCAGGTCGTCGTGTTCTGCAAGTTCAACGTAGCCGGTTGAATGAATTTTTTTTCCCCGGCGGATTACCTCGTCGGATCCGGTATTATAAACATATTTAACTAAATGTGATAATGCCAAAAGATGTACGATTTTGGGGTCAACGAATGAGGCCGATGTCACAGGCTGCTGTGAAAAAGGCAATTTGCAAAAGTAAGGGAAAAATTGCGAGGGATAAAGGGTAAATGAAAAGTTTATAATGATATAAACAGTGCATAAAAAGGCCAGTACCGCCGGTCATCCTGGTGGTGATAAAGATCAGGGGCTGCACAAAAATTACTGAAGCGCTCTGACCAGTTTACCATTTTCAAAAAGGCAAAGTACATTGGCGCCATCTTCAGTAAGGCAGTAACGGATATCTTTTTCAAGACCATAGTTACTGAGCCGGTGATAGTGCGATGCATTGTTGCGTTTCATAAAATCATACAGGTCGGGCGTAGCCTGCAGGTACATGTTTTCTGCGATGGCAGAACTGTCGCAATTAATGGAGAAATGATCTTTGATGCGGTGGATGACGGCGCCGGCAAAAAGCGTGTCTTCAATGTTCACACGGTCTTTCCAGGCAGCGCAGGCCAGTATCACCGGTTGTTGTTGAGCAACCAGGTAATTGCATACGGCTGAAAGGTTCGGGAACGAACCGGTAATGATGCCTTTGGCCGAACGGTCGAGCGCCATGTGCAGCAGCCTGGTACCATTGGTGGTGGTAAGTACCAGCACTTTGTTTTTGATAAAGTCTTCGCTGTACTCAAATGGTGAATTGCCATGTTGCAAACCTTCTGCAATTTTTCCATCTCTTTCACCAGCAGTAATACCGGCAATCTGTTTGCCGAGACGGATGCATTCGGCCACGCTGTCAACGGGTATGATATGTTTGGCACCATTGTGTAAAGCGGTGGCGATGGTGGAAGTTGCCCTCAGCACATCAATGATCACCACGATACTGCTGCTTACATCGTACAGGTGTAAGAGAGCAGGAGATAATGATGTGAATAAAGCAGGTGATTTTTTCATTGATTAGCTGATTAATATTGCCTTCCACTTCAGGCTTTCGGCATATTCCCTGATCACTTCGTTGCGGTGCAGCAGCAGCTTTTCGAGGTACCCGGCCAGGTAAAATTTGTTCACCAGTTTCCCGATGATGCCGTACGGACTTTCAAACTCCAGCAGGTCGATCATGATGGTGCCGTTCTCAATTTGTTTAAAGTGATGCTCGTGCCGGAAACTCTTAAAATCGCCCTGGATCATCTCGTCGGTAAAATCAACAGGGTGGTGCATGGAACAGATTCGTGAAGTGAATTTTCTTTGTTTAAATAAATGTTTTGCCTGCCATGTAACCGTTTGCCCCTCATTGATCAGGCCATTCATTACCCCGTCAATGGCTGTTTCATTGGTATGCGCAGTAGAAATTTTATGCAGGTTAATGCTGCGGCTGAGATCAAACACTCTTTCTACCGGGGCTGCAATTAACGTGGTGAGGTGTATGGTGGCCATTAAATAATATTGGATACTGCTGAGAACAACGGGTTACACAAAAGGCATTTTCACCACCCGCGCTTTTACCAATGTATTCCTGATACTGATAAAGATCTCTGTGTCGATGGCGGCATAAGCGCTTTCCACATAACCCATGCCGATGGCTTTGACCAACGAAGGGGATTGGGTGCCGGAGGTAACCCTTCCAATCGTTATTCCTGCTGCATTCTTTATTTCATAATCGTGCCGGGCGATCCCTTTTTCGATCATCTCAAAACCAACCAGTTTTTTTGCGGGACCATTTGCTTTTTGCGCTTCCAGTGCAGCCCGGTTGGTAAAGTCTTTCGTGAATTTTGTGATCCATCCCAGGCCGGCCTCCAGGGGAGAAGTGTGGTCGTCAATATCATTGCCATACAAACAAAATCCCATTTCAAGGCGGAGGGTATCCCGGGCACCCAGGCCGATGGGTTTAATGCCTGCCGTTTTACCTGATTCAAAAATGGCATCCCATATTTTACCTGCGGCGTCGCCCTTGTCTTCAAAATAAATTTCCACTCCGCCGGCGCCGGTATAGCCGGTGGCACTGATAAGCACATTATCCACGCCGGCAAATTTTCCTTTTACGAACGTGTAATATTTAAGGTTGAGGATATCCAGCTCAGTTAGTGGCTGCAGGATCCGGGTGGCGTTGGGTCCCTGGATGGCCAGCAAACAGGTTTTATCGGAGATGTTGTGCATTTCCACCTGCTGGTGGTTGTGTGCACTGATCCAGTTCCAGTCTTTATCAATATTACTGGCATTCACCACCAGCATATACACATTGTTTTCCTCGATACAATATACCAGCAGGTCGTCCACGATGCCGCCTTCCTGGTTGGGCAGGCAACTATACTGCGCCTTTCCGTTGCTGAGTTTGGCCGCGTCGTTGCTGGTAACCCGTTGAATTAAATCGAGTGCTCCCGGACCCTTCAGGATGAATTCACCCATGTGACTTACATCAAAAACACCGGCATTGTTGCGTACCGCCGCATGTTCATCATTAATACCGCTGTAACTGATGGGCATGTTGTAGCCGGCGAAAGGCGCCATTTTTGCCCCAAGTGCAATGTGTTTTTGGGTGAAGGGTGTTTGCTTCATGAAAAGAAAAAATTGGAGTTGATGGTAATTGCGGCAAAGCTAAGGGGATATTTATTCAATCGTACCCAGCAATAAATGAATTGGAAATTTAATTTTCTGCACTGGGTCGGGGCCCCAATGCGGGCGGATCTTGCTGACCAGTTCCGGTACCGGATTCAAATGCTGTACGGCCATGTATCGTTGCAAGGCACTCCAGGTGTTCAAATAACCCTCTAAATCTTCCAGGCTCCAGCTTTGTTCAATAGCAAACTGCGGCGTAGCGATCTTTTTAAAAGGAAAAGGAATATTACGGTAACCATCATCAAGGTATTTTCTCTCTGCATCCCAATAGCCGGCCAGTGTTTTAAAATGATATTCTTCTAAAATCTTATCTGCGGCTTCATTTATCTTCAGCAACGAATATCCCCAAACGGCCAGCACTGCGTCGTACTTAGCCACCCTGTTTACCTCTCTGTAAAAAGCATCAAACTCAAACCAGTGAATGGCTTGCGACACGGTAATAAGATCAATGCTTTCATTTGCAATATTGGTAGTGGTTGCAGGCTGTACACTGTAAAAAATATTGGGCAGTCGCACAGCATTCGCCAATTGATTGCTGCTGATGTCAGTGGCGATCACAGTGCTGAAATATTTTGCCAATACAGTTGCTGTTTGTCCATTGCCGGTAGCACAATCCCAGGCTGCCGAGCGCTCCGCAACAAACGACAGGATATAATCAAAAAGGGCGGGTGGGTACCCGGGCCGGTATCTTGCATATAAAGATGACTGGGAGGAAAACCGGTCTTTCATGTTATAAAGTTAACCCGGCAGCGGCTAAAACAATCAGGCCTTACATCAAGAAACCCCTCTCTTTCGATCGGGGCTTCTCTTGTTTCACTTCAACTCAACTATTGAAACGATTTGTATATCATAAATGAATAAACAGTGGCATCTGGTAGCTGCTGGCTGTAACAGGACTGTTTTTTTCCACGGAGGCGGTTTGTTTTTTACCTTCTATTTTCTCCAGTTCC
>CAYVLT010000346.1:0-4454 GCA_964452405.1 uncultured Ferruginibacter sp. | reverse complement strand
CTGCCTGGTCACCGAGATACAGTGTACCCGTACTCCGCAGGGTGGTGGAACTCGACGCGGCATTACCTGCCGAAAAGCCCATCTGGCCCGGACTTCTGTCGCCCCTGATAAAAATAAAATATCCCTGTTCGGCACTGAGAGGAGTACCGCTGGTATTGGTAACGGGATCGAGATTGTCGGTGGCGGGATTGTATTTGTACAGGGATGCAGCCGGCGACAATGAATCAAAACCCAGCGCTCTTGCTGCGGCCAGGTTGGCAGCTTTACCGGGAATCATGGTACCGTAACCGGGGATGCCATTTACCTGGGGTGCCTGGTTTTCCTGCCAGGCTTCTTTAATCGTTTGCCCGGTAGTTGGTGCCGCAATCAATCGCCAGGCTTTATTGATATTTTGCGGAATAAATCTTTCTACCGTTACTGCGCCTGAAATGTAGCCCCCATTGGTTCTTCCCTGCCCTATACTGGCCGTACCAAAGGCATTCGATGTAATGGTTAGCAGTCCCCGGGTAGTTAGTACGCCGGTACCCGTTACCGTTAGTAAGCCTTCATTTCCTGGCGCTGTTCCGGCGGTAATGTTCAAACTGGTTGCCAAAGATGCAGAAGCCCCGTTATTGATCGTGAAATTTTTCAGGTAATTGGCATCTTCTCCGCTTGTAAACCACAGGTTGCCGGCTGCACCGGAAATAACAAGGTTCGAAAAGTGAGAACCTTTCAAAAAACCGGCACTCCTGGACACGCCACCTTTTAAAGTAAGCGTGTTGCTTCCGATCGAAAGATTTCCCCTGCTAAGCGTAAGGGTATTCATTACCGTTAGATTGTCATTTAATGTTACGGAAGCGGAAGCTGATGCAAGGTTTAACGTAATGTTTTGAGGAACGCCGGCGCCTACCACATTCCCCGGAACCCATTCCATTCCGGTATGAAAAGCGGTGCCATCCACATTATATAATACCGTGGCTGAGCTTCCATATACGGGTGAATGAGATATTACAGATCCGCCATTATTTACCTGCAGCAGGGTTTGAATATTGCTGCCGGTGCCAAAATCAACAGCACCCGCAACGATAACTGTGGTAAAACCTACAGCACCGCTAACTGTTCCATTCCCTGCAAAATAAATGGTACCGGCCGTGGAGCCCATACTACCACCGGTTGCCACCAGTGTGCCACCATTGTCTACCGTTAACTGCTTGTTGTTAAGATTTAAAATACCGGACTGTAATACAACTGAATTAATACCCGCAGCCACGTCCAGTGCATTGGTTAGGGTAATAGTATTTCTCCCGCTCCGGCCGCTGTTGTTAATCGTGAGCGATTGTGCCTGTGCAGGAAGACCATTCCCGGCAACCTGGTTATTAGTGCCGTTGTACACATAGTTTGCGGTATTGCTGAAACTCCGGCTGCTGGTACGTACTGCTCCTGAATTTCCGGAAGCGGTGATACCGGTAGTACTGCCAATACCAAGTGTGGCACCGGAAGCCAAAATAAACTTACCCGTTCCGGATATGGTTCGGGTGCCTGTATTTAGTGTACCCTTTACCGTGAGTGCCGTTGCAGAGCCGGTTACTGTTATTGAGCTTGCAAGCGTTACTGCTGCCCCGGAACTGACCTCGGTTAACTGCCCGTTACCCATACTCATCTTTCCTCTTCCGGAAATGGTTTGCGCCGTACCATCCAGCAACACAGTTCCATTGTTTCCCTGCAGGGAAAGGTTGGTGGTTCTTGCAAGCGTGATATTTCCCCTGATGATGGAGGTGCCGGTTAACCCGATATTAACCGTTCCTGAATTTACAACGATATCATCGGCCATAAATCCACCCGCACCTGTATACGTGGCCGTACCGCCACCATTGAAAGTAACATTCGACAACATTCTTCCATTGAGGTCAAGTCCTGCACCATTTGCCTGGTTGACTGTAAACATGCTACCCTGGTTGAAAACCAGTTTTGAAGCCGGTGCTGCTAACCCAAAAGGATCAGTACCTGCATTGGATATATATTCTGCCCCGCTATTAAACTGAACCGTACCTGGCAATCCGCTGTTGCCAAAAGCACTGCCGCTGAATCCAGATGATGCCGTAAATACAGCGCCGCTATTGAATTGTATGGCGCCAGCGCCTGCAGCAAGCAGTTGGTGAGCTGCGTTACTGAACGTGAGTTTACCGGAGATATTTGCAGCGGCGCCTGCCGACAGGGAAATATGCGTTGCCCTGCTGCCGGAAAGAGAGAGCTGGCTACCCGCCTGAATTTCAAAGTCACTGACTGACGTTCCGTTATTAATAGTGAGTGTGTAGGTGCCGTTGGCAGCAGGACTCACAAAAGTGACATTCGTATTATTGTACACCTGCAATCCGGCGATGGTTTGAGTAGGAACATTGGTAACGGTAGCGGTTACCCCAGCTGTGCCATTTCCATTGAACACAAGTATATCAGTGGCTGCAGGAAAATTCCGGGCGGGTGTCCAGTTGCTGGCCACGGTAAAAGACTGGGAGCCGCTTCTTCGCCATTTGTAAATAGTTTGCGCTCCGGAATAAAGAGGAAAAACTACAAAAAGCAGCACTGTTAAAATTCCCGGCAGCGTTGCAGCAGCAATGAGTGTATCCTTGAAAGACAAACGGGAGTACGTAATAGAGTTCCCTTGCAATGAATGCACTGACTGTTTCATTTTCAGCATGGTTTAGGTTTAACAGGTATGCAGTTTTCAACCGGGATACCGGCAAGAGGGACGGAAAAAAATTGCTTTTAACCAATAAGCAATACAGGAAGCTGGCCGCCGAAGCGGTCGCCTGTTACTGTAACGAAAAAAACAGGGGTAATAGTATATGTAACAATACGGATCACTAAAAATGGCAGCCCGGGAGGAATCATAATCACAGGGGCCGGCATTGACAATCCCACTTCAGCTGCAGTACAAACTGCGAAAAAAAGATTGTTGTCAAAGCATTGCAGGCACCAACTGAAACTGTTTTTCTTATCCCTGCATATTTACCTTTTTTTACCCGGTTTAATGTCACTGTTTTTTTTAAATAGAGAAGATTACGTTCTATAAGATCAGTACAACAAGTTGGCCGTGTGCCTGGAGGAAAGGGTATTGAATGTGGTTACAGAAAAGTGTTTGAAACCATTGCAACAATGTGTTAGCTATGCAGGCATTTTCAACAACCGGAATGCTGTTAATGGATCAGGCGAACCTGCCGGTGATTCAAGTTTAGTGAACCCACTTTTTTGCAAAAGCCCTGCGGATGCCAGGTTGTCTTTATGGCTGAATGCATTGATACTTTTTACCTGTAGCCTCTTAAATGCAAACGCTATCACTTGTTCCAATGCTTCCCGCATGAGTCCTTTACCCTGGTAGCCCGGTAATAACTCGTACCCGACTTCACAGGCAGATCCATCTGCAGCCAGTTCAAAAAGGCAGATGGTGCCGATTACCTGGCCATCCTGTTCGTCACAGATTGCCCAATAGTATCCTGCGCCCTGGAAAAAATTTTCATTTACAGCAAGGATAAAAGCGGCTGCTTCGTCCAGCGTACTACAGGGTTTGCGATCAAGATATTTATTAACGTTCGCATCAGTTCTTAAAGTAAATATTTGTGGAGCGTCCAATGCTGACGGCTGCCGTAGTACCAGGCGTTGGGTAGTAATTATTGGGAAGGAAGAAGTCATGAAACCTGTTATTAAGGTGTTGTGGTGAAATGGGTATGCACGCATCAAAAACAACGCGGGCCTCCCAATGTAAATCGAACAATCATTTAGATAGATTCAAGTTCCCCATTTGAAAAATGCAAAAAATGGGTTTTAAACGTCGAATTCCATACCCTGCATGCCATCGCCCGTTTACTTTAACACCAGCCAGTAGATGAAAGCCCAGGCTCCTAAAAAAAATAGGCTCACCAGCAATTGGTCTTTGTGTTTCAACAGGTCCTTTTTAATTAAAAGCCGGTACAAGACCCAGCCGGCAAAGAAAGCAAGCAATATCAGTCCACCAATAAGTCTCATCCTTATACGATTTGATTTAAAAATATTATTTCGGTTTATAAATATAACAAATTGGTCGATAGAAATTGAAGCGCCTATTTAATGGTAATATTCTGCCTGGTAAAAAGATACCGTAACCCATCCATTACTTGCGAGCCATTTTGTAAATAAAAAAACCCGGCCACCAAAAGATGGACCGGGAATTTTACGATTGCTTGCCAGCTATTTGAGCTAACAGTTTTACCTGTTAGTATTTTACCGCAGGAACAACATTTCCCTGTATTTAGGAAGTTGCCAGTAAGTATCATCCAGCACCAGTTCAAGTTTATCAACCTGGTACCTGATCTCGTCGAAGTATTTGCCTTTGATGCTGTCGCAATAGGCAATGGCTTTTTCCCTTGTATCGCCGATTTCGTTAGCCTTCTTTCTTGCTTCGATCATACTTTTTACGCCTACGCTCATGGCACTTATGTGCT
>CAYVLT010000345.1:0-4470 GCA_964452405.1 uncultured Ferruginibacter sp. | reverse complement strand
CTACACGTTAACCGGCACTGGCAACGCAGCCCGCTTTTGGGGAATACAGGTAGATGGAATACCTTCTGCCACGGCAACGGTAACCACTGTTTCAAATAACAGCATCGCAGCCATCAGTATGACCGGTGTAACAGCTTCCGGCACCGGCACCAGCAGCCCTTTTATGGCCATGCACCTGCAGGAAGGTGTTTTTGTTTCCAGTAATAACACAATCGGAAGTCAATCTGCAACAGGCTCACTTAATTTTTCAACCACCACCACCACTGCAACCGATATTTATGGAATCTATAATTTCAGCTCCAACACCTGGACGGCCAACAGCAATTCCATCGGTGGTATATCTGTAACAAACCTTGGAGCATCAGGTAATTTTGTATTGTATGGTATGCGGGCAAATACCGGAACCGCGGTAACATTTACGGCTACCTCCAATGCGATTGGTGGTTCCGCTGCCAATTCCATTCAACTTACATCAACCGGTGCGTCTTCGCAGGTTATCGGGCTTATGACGAGCAACGCCCCGGCAGTGTGGACTTCAAATCTTGTTAGAAATCTTAGTTCCAATGCAGGTACCGGCACCGGAACTTCTGCTTCAGTTATTGGATTAAATGTTACAACAACCAGTCCCAGTCATACCCTTTCCCTTAATACTGTTCACTCACTGGCTAATACAAATTCCAGTGCGGCTACAACCGTATGTGGTCTTCAGTTCACCGGGGCTTCCGCGAATGCAGTGTCTAAAAACTTCATTCATTCATTAAGCGTGGCCAGTGCAACTGGTATCATCAACGGCATTAATGTAGCAGGCGGTACCACCACTTATTCCAACAATATGATCCGGCTTGGTATCGACGCAGCAGGATCTTCGATTACTGTTGGCGCGGCCATCAACGGGATTAATGAACCTTTATCCACAGGTACTGATAATTTTTATTTCAACAGTGTATACATCGGCGGTACATCTGTAGTGAGCAGCCAGAACACATTTGCCTTTAACAGCCTGGTGACTTCGAGTACCCGGTCGTTCCGCAACAACATTTTTTACAATGCCCGGTCCAATGCTTCAGGTGCAGGTGTAAACTATGCCGTGCAGGTAGGGGGTACTTCTGCAAATCCAACCGGCTTAACCATTAATTATAATATTTACCTGGCCAATGGAGCCGGGGGCATCTTTGGTCGCTTCAATGCTGCTAACGTGGCTAACCTGGCAGCCTGGAAATTGGCAGTGGGTCAGGATGCTGCCAGTTGGGAATCTAATCCCCAGTTCCTGGCAGCAACAGGAACTTCCTCAACGGTTGACCTTCACATAAACCCTTCCGTGAGTACGGCTGTGGAAGGAAAGGGGGTGAATATTTCCACTATCACGGATGATATTGATGGCCAAACAAGATCATCGCTTACCCCGGAAGACATAGGAGCTGATGCAGGAAACTTTACTGCTTTGCCTGCCTGTACTGGCACCCCGGCCACGGCCGCCATTACAGGTGTTTCGTCAGTTTGTTCGGGAACCGGAACCACGCTGGCTTTAAGTGTTAACTACACTGATATAGGTATCACCTATCAATGGGCATCAGCTGCAAGTCCGGGTGGTCCTTACTCAACATTACTCGGCACAAATCCAACACAGGTTACGGGTAATCTTACGACGTCATTGTATTATATCTGTACTGTTTCCTGCTCTTTCGGAGGTAGTCCGGCTGCCACAGCGGAAAAAGCGGTGCTGGTGAATGCACTGCCAACGGTTACGGCTACCCCAAATACGGCCACCTACTGTTCGCCGGGGGGCACTGCAGTGTCAATTGCTGCCGGTGGCGCCAGCACGTATAGCTGGTCTCCATCAACCGGGTTGAACGCCACTACCGGCACACCGGTAAGTGCAACTCCATCAATTTCGCAATTATATACCGTTACAGGTACAGATGCAAATGGTTGTACCAATACAGCCACAGCGAACATTTCGGTGGCCTTAAATCCACAAAATGTGACTGCAACAGCTTATCCTGCAAATATCTGTACAGGAACCACAACGACCCTTGGTGGTACCGGCACCATTCCCTTTAATGCAAACCAGTATGTTTTCGCTACTTCAACCGGTGCAACCCTGGATGCTATGACCGGGGCTACAACGGTGATAAGTTCCGGCACCGATGATGCACCGATGAACACTTCTGCAGGTGCTAATACCACCGCAGGAAGCTCGGTGGCGTTGCCATTCACATTTAACTATGAAGGTGTAAACTATACCTATTTCTCAGCATCTCCTGATGGATGGATCACCCTGAAAAATTCAAGTGCTGCGGCTATAGCAGAATATACCAATGCAACCACCAGTTCAACCAATGTGCCACGGATCTTTCCTTTTTGGGATGATCTTGCCACCGGAACTAACGGTAGCGTAAAGACGCTTACGACCGGTTTGTCTCCCAACAGGATATTTAAAGTGCAATGGAATGTAACGATTCCAAGGAACACCAGTGGTAGTGCCAATTCAACTTTCCAGGCATGGTTGTATGAAGGCTCCAATAAAATTGAATACAGGTTTGGAACGATGGGCACACCCACTTCCGGTACTATCTCTGCCGGTTTAACGGGTGCCACCAGCACCAACTTCAGTGGTATCAGCTTCTCTTCCAATACCACCAGCACCAGTACTGCAAATGATGTAAACTCCACGGCACCTGCCAGTGGAAGGATGTATAGCTTTACCCCCCCTTCATCATTGGTATTCGCATGGACGGCGCCCACCCACCTGGTGTCGCCTTCAAGTCAGAATACTGCCACCAATTCTTTAACGGCGGATGAAACCTTTACACTAACGGTAACGAATAACGGCTGTTCCACCCAGGCGCAGGCCACGGTTAGTGTAGCCAGTGGAGCGGCGATTACAGGTGATCCGCAACCGGGTGCAAAATGTGCGGGTCAAACAGCCACTTTTACGGTAACCGCTACCGGTCCGGGACTTACTTACCAGTGGCGTAAGGGTGGGGTGAATATTGACGCAATCAGTAATACCAGCGCGGCTACCAATACACTTACCCTTACCAATGTATCAGCATCAGATGCTGCCAGTTATGATGTGGTGGTGACTGCCACCTGCGGCAGCCCCGTTACCAGTAACGCCGCAAGCCTTGTTGTGACCACACCGGTAGCTTCCATCAATGCGCCCGCAACTGTAATTTGCGCCGGAGAAACTGTTATGCTTACCGAGAATGGTGGCAGCGCAACTTCCTGGTCGTGGACACCGGGTGGCAGCACGACACAGGCGATCAACGTAACACCGGGCAGCACAACTCAATATTCTGTAACTGCATCCGTAAATGGCTGTACTGCTGTTGCGGTACAAACAATTACTGTAAAACAGGCTCCCACAGCCGTGCAGGTAACACCAGCCTCTCCTGCTATTTGCGCAGGCGGTTCAGTGCAACTGAATGCAACAGGTGGTACGGTATTGCAGCCCGCTGTGTTCACTGCTTCGTCTGGCAATATAAACCTTGCTATTCCCGACAACAGCTCCACGGGTGTAAACAATGCAATTGCTGTAAGTGGAATTCCTGCGGGCTCAACCATCGACAGCGTAGTTGTCACTTTTAATCTCACCCACGCTTATTCGGCTGATGCAGAAGTGAACCTGCAGGCGCCTAATGGACAAGTGATCAACCTGGTGGCAGACGAAGGAGGCAGTTCGGCACTCGGGTTTGTTAATACGTCTGTAAGTTCCGACGCTACTAAGGCTGCATTCAGTTCTGGAAGCAATCCATTTACAGGAACGTTTAGAGCAGATGCCGCGGCACAATCCTCGCTTATTGGCTCGACCGCCGTCACTACACAAACCTTCAGTAATCTTTTCACTACCACTAACGGTAACTGGACGATCCGGGCTTATGATGACGCCAATTCAGATATAGGTAGTCTGGTCAACTGGTCTATCAAAATCGCCTACACCGGACCTGTACAGGGAACCTTAACCTGGCTCCCAACAACGGGATTAACACCCGCCACAGGGGCAACGGTAAGTGCAGCGCCGGCAACCACCACAACGTATACTGTTACTTCAACTGCGAATGGATGTGCTACATCCGGAGATGTAACGGTTACGGTAAATGAAGGATCAACTGCTGCTGTACTTTCCGGGAGTGCTGCGATCTGCCAGGGTGCATCCAGCAATTTGCAGGTATCCGTTACCGGTGGTACCGCTCCTTATACCGTGCTCTATAATGACGGAACCAATAATATTACCGTTAACAACTACAATAGCGGTGGCAATATCAGCGTAACCCCTGCTATGCCTCTTACGTATTCGTTGGTGGCTGTTACCAGTGCTAATGGTTGTACCGGATCGGGAAATAGTGGAACTGCCAGCATTAGTTTTAATCCAATCAATGCCGTTGACAACGTTTCAGCAGGTGCCAGCGCAGTTTGCTCCGGTGCCACCACTACGGTAACAGCTAACGGTGTGGCAGGTACGAATAC
>CAYVLT010000344.1:0-4538 GCA_964452405.1 uncultured Ferruginibacter sp. | reverse complement strand
ACATTTTTAATCCGAATAAAATTGTGGACACGCCGCCGATGAACAGTATGCTGCGTTACACACCCGGCCAGCAAACTCCCAATTTTTCCACCATTTTCAGGTACAAAGACCAGGATGTGTTGCAGCATGCAGAGCAATGCAATGGCAGTGGCGACTGCCGGAAAACGGCGCTCAGCGGGGGTACGATGTGCCCGAGTTATATGGCCACCAAAAATGAAAAAGATACTACCAGGGCCAGGGCCAATATCCTGCGGGAATTTCTTACCAATTCGGATAAGCTTAACCGTTTTGACCACCAGGAGATTTACGAAGTGATGGATCTGTGCCTCAGCTGCAAAGGCTGTAAAAGTGAATGTCCCAGTAACGTGGATGTAGCAAAACTGAAAGCGGAATTTTTACAGCATTATTACGATGCCAACGGCGTTCCTTTCCGAAGTAA
Organism: uncultured Ferruginibacter sp.; assembly: GCA_964452405.1. Lineage (GTDB taxonomy): Bacteria > Bacteroidota > Bacteroidia > Chitinophagales > Chitinophagaceae > Ferruginibacter. The sequence goes on along the minus strand of CAYVLT010000344.1, from coordinate 4,099 downwards.
GCTTATTGCCAATTTCAGTAAGAGTGCCAAACTGGGCGCACTCGTTCCGGGTTTATATAATTTTGCTGTTACCAATCCATTGATCGGGAAAGTTATCAAAAAGCTCAGCGGTTTTGCCACAGAGAGGAGTATGCCAACCCTGTACAAAACAACCCTGCAGCATTGGTATCAAAAGCACCGGCAGGTAAAAGCAGCGCCGGCCGCAGGCGATAGAACAGTCTATCTTTTTTGCGATGAATTCACCAATTATAACGATACGGCCATCGGTATTAAAGCCATCAGTTTACTAGAGCGTTTAGGCTATACCGTTATTATTCCCCGGCATGTTGAAAGTGGCCGAACCTGGTTGAGTAAAGGGCTGTTGAGGACTGCGAAGGAAATCGCCAACCAAAATATCAACCTGTTGAAAGATGTGGTGACAGCGGATACCCCGCTGATAGGAGTGGAGCCTTCGGCTATTCTTACTTTCCGGGATGAATACATTGATCTTGCCTCCGATGAAAATTTTGCTGCCGCAAAAGCCCTTGCAAAAAATGTTTTCCTGGTGGATGAATTTATTGCGGCAGAAATTGACAAAGGACATATCAGCAGCGGGCTGTTTACGAAGGAAATGCTTGTGGTAAAACTGCATGGTCATTGCCAGCAGAAATCACTTTCCTCTGTAGCGCCCTCGGTTAAATTATTATCATTACCCGAAAACTATACGGTTGAAACCATCCCCTCGGGTTGTTGCGGCATGGCCGGTTCTTTTGGTTTTGAAAAAGAACATTACGAGCTGTCGATGAAGATTGGTGAATTGGTGCTGTTCCCGGCAGTACGAAACCCGGCACCCGGCGTAATAATCGCTGCACCCGGCACCAGTTGCCGCCACCAGGTAAAAGATGGTACCGGTGTCAAGGCAAAACACCCGGTAGAAATTTTATTTGAAGCATTGCTGTAAGAAGCCTCCTTCCCGGCTGGAAGTTATCCTCACGCTGCCGGAAGTAAATAAAAATCCCCTAAAAACAGGATGTCGCCCTGCCCGGCAGCATCGTATTTTTCCATTTGAAATATTGTTAACCATTCAGCAGCAGGCAGCATGGCCTGCGGTTGCCTGGATTTCACCTGATAAAAAAACTGTTTATGCGGAGTCGTTTACCTTACCTGCTGTTGTCGTTTTGTATCCTGCCGGCATTGCCTGCTTTGGCGCAGCCATCCTTGCTGAAAATGGAACAAAAACTGGCGGCAGAAAAGCAGAATACGCCTGGGTCGTATTACCGTGTTGAATCGCTCAATCCCCGGCATACCCTGGCTTCCGTGTTTTTTTCAACGGATATGATGCCGGAAAAAGGGAATGCGTTATCCTGGCTGAACAGCAAGCTGGAACTACGTTCCGGCCTGGATGCCCTGGTGGCCGGTGACCAGTCAACCGATTATTTCGGAGCAAGTATTGATAAAATTCACCAGTATTATAAAAGCATAAAAGTGGAGCATGGTGTTATTACCCAGGTGAGCACGCAGGGCAAAGTGCAGCTTTTTCAACTGGAGTTTTACACGGTGCCGGCTGACCTGTCGGTAGTGCCTATCATAACGGCTGATGAGGCCTTCCTGGTGGCCCAACGGCATATCGCTGCCAACACCTATTCATGGGACATTAACAAGCACCATGACCCTAATTTTGAAAAACATGCACCGCAACTGGTAATCGTGGAAGACATGCTGGATGAGCCAGGTAAAATGTGCCTCGCTTATAAATGTGATATTTATGCGATCTCTCCACTAAGCCGCGATTACATTTATGTGAATGCTGCCAATGGCCATATTGTTTTCAAAGATCCCATTATTAAGCATGCTACCGGTAACCGATACACGCAAATGCCGGCAACTGCGGAACGGCAATTACATCGCCCCGCTTTGTTTCCGCACCAGCCCCTGGCCGGCGGGCAAAACAGCATAAACAGGGTGATGGCAAATATGCCGGGATGGGCCGACACCCGGTACTCGGGCAAACGCTATATCACCACCAATTTATTTCAGCCCAATAGTTATGAATTAAAAGAAACCGGCCGCGGAGACAACACGGAAATTGAAACCATCAACATCAATAATGACAGTTCCACTGCTACCTTCTCCCTGTTTGTGGATGACAATAACCAATGGACCAGCGCTGAGTATAACGACGCTTCGTTCAACGACATGGCGCTGGATGTGCATTGGGCCACAGAACAGATCGTGGATTACTGGTGGACGAAACATGGCAGGAAGAGTTATGACAATGCCAATGCCAAAATGAATAACCTGATACATTTCAAAACCAATTTCGACAATGCATTCTGGGATGTCGGCGCCATGTGGTATGGCGATGGCAGCCTGTTACCTGGTCGCTTCAAGCCAGTGGTATCAATTGATGTATGCGGTCATGAGATCGGTCATGCGGTATGTGAAAAAACGGCCGCCCTTGTTTATGCAAGAGAATCCGGTGCATTGAATGAAGGTTTCAGCGATATATGGGGTGCCTGTATCGATAACTATGTTAAAGATACGGTTGTTAAAAAGCCATTCCTTATCGGCGACGAGATTGTTGTTACCGGTGTTGCGCTCCGTTCAATGGCTGATCCCACTTCCCTGGGTAACCCCGATACTTATCTCGATACCACCCGTTTCTGGAGAGATGCCAGCGTGGAGGGATGCCCGGTTCCAAATGCCATCCCTGGAGGAAACGATATGTGCGGTGTACACTATAACAGTGGCGTATTGGGCAAATGGTTTTACCTGGTTACCAATGGTGGTAATGGAACAAATGGTCATGGAGACAACTATGCGGTAACCGGTCTCGGTTTTGACAAATCAGAACGCATTGCTTTTTTTACCGAGCAGATGCTGACGCCCAATTCGGGATATGGCGCAGCACGCAATGCTTCGCTGAATGCTGTGGCGATCATTGCCTCGGCGCCCAATACATTGGGGATCACGTTGGCAGACACAGTATCCGTGGCCAAGGCCTGGAGGGCAGTCGGTGTGGCAGACAGCGTATTTAACAAAGAGAACACACCGGTATTTGATACGAGCTTTTTTTCTGCGGTGGCAGTGGGAAAATCGGGTTATATATGGGCCGGCACACCCAACAAGGGTTTGTATAAATTCAATGGAACAGTTTGGCAAAAAGCACCGGTGTTGTTGAATCATAATATCGCCGACATTAAGGCTGATAAAGACGGTGGAATTTGGGTGGCCCAGTTTGGCCGTACCGGGGCACAGGCAATCAATGGTGGTATTGATTATTTTCGAGACACCAGTTTTAATTTCAAGCAATTCAGCACCAGCGAAGGGGTTCCTACCCGGAATGTGAGGAGCATTTTCCTGGACAATTACCTGGTTGAGGATACAACCAGGCATATTACAGATACTTTTCAGCGGGTATGGGCAGCCTGTTTTTCGGATATAACAGCAGGGAATACCCGAAATGGAAATGCGGTAAGAGGTCTTCCAAGTCCTGTAACAGACACTTTAAAATATTTTAAGAAAATTGAAAATGTAGCGGCTCAAACAATCACTTCCTCCCAAACCATTGCTGGCAGCAGAGATGAAGTGTGGGTATATGTTCAGATGAGTACTCCAGACACCAGCAAGATTGTACGGTACAGGCGTTCAGATACTGCTTATCTCGGCGCATGGGATGTCACCAACAGTCCACTGCCAAAAACCTTTGTGGCTAAAGCCATCTATTACGATTCAGTATGGAAAAAATGGTGGGTAGGTATGAACACCGGCGGTGTGTACCTGTACAACGAACAATCACCCGGATGGACGCAGATCAATTTCACCACCATCTTTCCGCCGGGAACGATTGTAAGTAATAATGCGATCACCGGTGATGTACGGGGTAATATTTATATCGGTACCAACAATGGTTATGTTTTTTGCGGGGATGAAAACGGAAGCAGACCAGTGAATGCCTATGATTCCAACCAATACAGGCGCTTCACCAACCAGGACGGGCTGCCGGCCAATAGTGTGCGGTCCATCGCCCTCGATTACCGTGCTGCCCGGCTGGTGATCGCCACCGATAGTGGTATCATATTTAAATATACCCTTTGTAAGGATTGTATCAACAGCGGCC
>CAYVLT010000343.1:0-4540 GCA_964452405.1 uncultured Ferruginibacter sp. | reverse complement strand
CTACGGGCCCGATAATGGGCAGGTATCTCGCTAACAGCATTACCACGCCGCAGGCAATATTCCAAAAAGCTGTATTATCCCCCAGGCCTTCAAAACCACTTCCATTATTGGCGCCCGACGAGGTAAACTCATACAACATTTCGCTAAAGCCATGGTACCCGGGATTATTCAGCCAGCCTGTATAGGTTCCGGGATGGTGTGCATATAACCAGGTTGCGATAGCTGTGCCTGTAAGAATGAGGAAGGGATGCAATAAAGCGATGATCATTGCAATTTTCATTTCGCGTGCTTCGATCTTCTTTCCTAAAAATTCGGGAGTTCTGCCCACCATGAGGCCGCTGATGAAGACTGCCAGTATAATGAAGATGTAAAAGTTTAGAAAACCTACACCCACACCGCCATAAAAGCAATTTACCATCATGCCCAGCATTGCATTCATTCCTGAAACAGGTGTAAGGCTATCATGCATGGCATTTACAGAACCATTACTTGTTACCGTGGTGTTGATGGCCCAATAAGCTGATGCCGCAGCACCAAAACGCACTTCTTTACCTTCCATACTGCCCATGGGTTGTGCAATACCCATTTTTGCGATGGCAGGATTGCCGTTCATTTCATTGAGAACTGCAGGAACCACCAATAACAAAAAGCCGATCGTCATTACACCAAAAATCATCCAGGCCAGTTTCCTTCTTTTTAAAACATAGCCAAATGCAAAAACCATTGCGACAGGAATTAAAAAGATAGAAATGGTTTCAATGATATTGGTGAAATAGTTAGTGTTTTCCAACGGGTGTGCCGAGTTGGGGCCAAAAAAACCGCCGCCATTTGTACCCAGTTGTTTGATGGCAACAAATGCCGCTACAGGCCCCCTGCTAACAGTAACCGTGTCTCCCTGCAGGTTGGTGATCGTGTCTTTTCCTTCAAAAGTCATGGGAGTGCCATTGAACAAAAGCAGCACAGAGACAACCAGTGCAAGTGGAAATAAAATTCTCGTACAGCTCCTGATGAACAGGACATAAAAATTGCCCTGCTTTTCTGTCGTTTTTTCTTTCATTGCAAAAAAAACTGTTGCCGTTATTGCAATACCACAGCCTGCACTGATGAATTGCCACAGCATGAGGGTGAGCTGACCGAAGTAGGACAGGCCCGTTTCGCCGGAGTAATGTTGCAGGTTAGTGTTTGTTACAAAACTGATGGAGGTGTTAAAAGCTAAATCACCCGGCATAGAGGGGTTATGGTCTGGATTTAGCGGGAGCCAACTCATATTGGTAAGTACAAACATTGACCATAAAAACCAAACAAGATTAATGGTAAGGAAGGCAGAAAGGTGCTGTTTCCAGTTCATTTCCCTGGCGGGATCGACTCCTCCGTATTTGTAAAATACTTTATCGATAGGGGTAAGTAATTTGTCCAGCCAGGTTCTTTCATTTGAAAACACTTTTCCTATGTACCGTCCCAGCGGAATTGCGAGGACTACCACCATCGCATACATAAAGAGGATTCCAAAAATTTCTGTCTTCATAATTTTATAAACTTTTTAATGGATTGATAGCTACTGATGGCCTGGAAGAACCACCCGGATTGGGTGATGATGGCATTTGCTTAACCATTTTTTCTTTCCCGGTAGATGGCTCAGAACTTTTCGGGTTTGATAAGCACGTAGCACATATAGGCAAATACTGCAACGGCGATAAAGAATAACAGTGTCATATTTCTCCAAAGAATTTGATGGATGAAAAAAAGAGTGCAAACATTAAAAGGCCTGCAACAACCAGGATAGATGTGAGCATGAGTGGAAGGTTATTTGATGTGCCGGTAAAGAGTCAATTTCTGTTCCAGTTGAGGCGGGGAGGCTCGAAACTGCTTGCTGTATTGTGTTTGAGAGTTTGACGGCTGCAAGGGTTGCCAAAAAAGCCTGTCATTTTGAAAGGGTGTACACTGTTATTTTGAAAGGGTTATTTTACCTGGTACTCTTCAAGTTTCCGGTATAAAGTAGTCAATGCGATATTCAGCAGCCTGGCAGCTTCGGTCTTGTTACCGTTTGTATAGTTCAATACTTTTTGAATGTGAGCTTTTTCAACACTGCTGAGGTCAAAGGCGGATAAGTTTTTTGATTTTGCAAAAGGAGGATTTTGCTGTAATTCTGCAGGCAGACTATCCATTGACAGCACATTGTCGTTGGTAAGAATGACGCTGCGTTCAATCACATTTTTCAACTCACGGATATTTCCTTTCCAGGAATGTTGCTTCAATGCTTCTAAATAGGGTTTGGAAACAGCGGCAATTTTTTTATTGGTTTTACCGGCAAACTGTTTCAGGAAATGGGTCGTTAATTCTTCTATATCGATCACTCTTTCCCGCAAAGGCGGCAGCACAATCTTAAAAACAGCGATGCGGTAAAATAAGTCTTCACGAAAACTACCGGCTTCCACCTCTTTTTGTAAATCCCTGTTGGTAGCTGCAACAATGCGGATATTTACTTTGGTTGGCTTACTATCGCCTACTTTCAGAAACTCCCCGGTTTCAAGCACACGCAATAGTTTGGCCTGTGATTCTAATGGCATTTCTCCAATTTCATCCAGGAAAACAGTGCCGTTATTGGCTTCTTCAAAAATTCCCTTACTGTCCTTATTGGCCCCGGTAAATGCTCCCGCCTTATGCCCAAACAATTCATTTTCCAGCAACTCTTTACTGAACGCGGAGCAATTGATTGCTGTAAAATTTCCTCTGTGCCGGGGACTTGCATTGTGGATGGCTTGCGCAAACACTTCTTTACCTGTTCCGGTTTCGCCTGTCAGCAATACGGTAGCATCGGTTTCAGAAACTTTTTTTGCCACTTCAATCGCAGCTTTCAACACTTTTGACCTGCCAATGATCTTTTCAAAAGAATGCTTCTCAGCTAATTGTTTTTCTAGTTGATAAACCCGCTTTGCCAGGAATACTTTTTCTGTGGCCTTGTATAATAACGGAATGATTTTATTGTTGTCGTCGCCTTTGGTAATGTAATCAAATGCGCCATTTTTGATGGCCTGCACGCTGTCTGGTATATTTCCGTATGCAGTTAGTAAAATGATTTCTATATATGGGTATTTCTCTTTGATAATCTTCGAAGCTTCAATGCCACTGCCATCGGGTAGCTTTACGTCACAAATCACAACATCCACCTCAGCTGTTTCCAGTTTTTTTAAACAATGATGAATGTCATTTGCGAGCAACACGTCAAAGCCTTCAAGGCTGATAATCTTGGATAAAAGTATCCTGATTTTTTCCTCGTCATCTAATATTAAAACGCTGCCCAATTACAAAAAAATTTCTGTAAATATAGTTGAATTCTAAAGAGGCTGACCTTATTGATGTCGACCTGCTTTTTAGAGGAAGGCCTTTTGCTGCAGGCGCAGCAGTGCAAGTAAAAAGCTGACCTTTTTTATATTAATTAAAAAGCAGGGCCATGTAGGACTGTGCAGTTGGTTGTCGGGCTTACGCAGTGAAACATGATGTAGCCTGGAATTTCCTTTCGTCAAAATATCAGCGACAGCAAACAAAACGACAACATGAGTAGTATGAACAGAATTGCATCGATCAGGAATTCTCTTTTATTTTTAAAACCTGCAGGCCATTTCATAGTGATAATTTGTTGCCTAAAATTAGCAGTCACGCCAACGCAGCAAGGGTTGGTTTAGCAAACGGTCATTATCTTTTATTCAATGGCATGGTCAGGGCATGCCAGGTTTTCGGTAAATAATATTACCTGCCGGAAAATAAATGAACAGCACCGTTCGCTCATCCGCAGGCTGCTTCATCAACCGGCATTGTATTTTCGTTGCAGGTTTTTCAAAGGATATTGGATTTATAGCGGGGCTGGATTTTTATCCTGGCCCTTTTTTTTGTTCATTAATAATGACAATAGCTGTAAGCCATCATTACCTGCTGGCTGGGCTGATCGCCGGCGGTGCCGGGGATCCGGCCGTCCACTCTTTTTTTTCGATCCTGCCATCAGCACCCATGGAAAAAATAAATGCAGGCAATGATCCCAACAGTTCTATTCGTCCATCCTGTACCCGGATGCCGGTGCCTTCGGGCAATGCCAGCACGGGAAGTGCAGGATTAAGTTGTACAAACTCCTGCAGGCGCTGGTCCCTCGTTTCGCCGCGGTGTCCTGCCGGCAGTGCATTGTTATAATGTGGATTTACCTGGAAGGGTAGTAGCTGCAGTGCTTTGAAACTGGCTGGTTCAATCACGGGCATGTCATTGGTGGTGTACAAGCCGGGGCAGAGCATGTTGGAACCGGCACTCCACCCGATATAGGGTGTACCGGCCCGCACCTTCTCCCGCACAGGTTCCAGCAACTGCAACTGCTGCAGGTCGTGCAGCAGCTTAAAGCTGTTGCCCCCGCCGATCATGATCGCATCAGCAGCACGGATCGTATCCGCAGCATTTGCGGGCAGCACCGTCAGCAGTTCGTGGGGCAATGCCTGCAGCGCCGTTCTTACCATCGAGGCATACTGCTCATATTGATTGCTGGCATCTGCAAAACCGA
>CAYVLT010000342.1:0-4576 GCA_964452405.1 uncultured Ferruginibacter sp. | reverse complement strand
AGCCCAGCTTTAGTTCTTAATATTTAACTTTATCAAAAAGCCAGGCAGCAGTTCCCGGCGGACGAATATAAAATTCCCCACCATCGGCAATACCTGCCCGTTAGGCGCAACACGACACTGTATCACGATTTGAAGTTTAAAAGAACTTAGATTAGATATCTACTAATTCGGACAAAGATATTTGTAAAGCTTTTGCTATCTCATACAATGAGAAAGCTGTCGCATTGACTTTTCCATTTTCAATTTTCTCTATTGCTTGACGATCTTTATTGCAGGCTCTTGCAAGGTCGGACTGGCTCCAACCCTTTTCGGTTCGCAAATCAATTATTCTCTGACCTAACTTATTTTGAAGTTGCTCTTTTTTCACAAACCGAATGTGCATAAAATAATCAAAATTAATGTCATATTTTAGGGGACAATTAAATATTCTCTTTACATTTGTCATATAATAGTTGACAATGGAAAGATTGAGAAAGCAAAAAATCTATACAAAATTTCGTAACCGCACCTACGACAACATAGCTATTCCCGAAATTCGACTTGAAGGTAAATGGCTGGAGAAGTTTGGCTTTAAACAAGGTAGACAGATAATTATTCAACCTGAAACCAATAAGCTGACTATTATGATCCTACAATAAGACAATGCGCCTAACAGAACGTTGCTGAACAGGTATGATGTATAACGCCAGGCATCGCATCCTGTTTTCCTTTTTCATGTTGCCGGCCCCAAACCAGGATACCTATTGCCCTGCCAGTAGCGTTACCGCTGCCACTGGCTCACACTGATACTTTCCACTTAGCCAGTTGTTTTTATTTCAACTTTCGTTTGCAGGTGATCAGTTCCTGGTCGTTACTATCGGATAGGGTGGTGGGTGTTAATCCAGCCGGCGCCACCACAATTGTCAGCGAGTCGCCTGACAACTCATAGGCAACGCTGACAGGAGCAGAACGATCAGCAGTATCCACAGGTCGTATGATCAACAAGCGGGGTGTGGCGGTTGTGTCGAGGCTGAACAAATATTGCATGTCCTTTCCCGGCTCTTCTGTGAAAGTGAGGGTATCCCCGCTGAACACATAGCGGTAGGACACTTCTTTTTTACTACCATTTTGACTTTCTGTTTGTGCCAGCCAGGCGCCTTGTAAAATGGCATGGTCGGTGGCTGTTGCCGCCTTTCTGCCAACGCCACATGACAGCACAGCAATAACAACAAATAGTATTAGAAAATTTTTCATCATGCTATACCACCAAAGCGGCGAGGTTGATAACAGGCTGCAGTATGGCAACCTGTCGCGGCTTTGGATTTTTATTAAACTTACTGAAAAAAAAAGCAGCTTCAAATGTTTAAGTAAATCTGCAATTGAAAAGGGTGCAGCGTCCCTTATAGCTTTTACTTCTTTCAACCCCAACGATAATTCTTGCTGAACCTTTTTACAGGAAATATAAGAACACAAATTTAACAACAGTTGCCGTAGATTTGTCGCTCAACATGGATACACCAAAATATATCATTTTATTGTTGTTGGCAGGCTCCGTAATCGTTACTTCTACTAACGGGCAGTCAACGGCCAATACGGCAATAAAGAGTACGGGGGATAGACAAAGCTTTACCAGTAAATACCCCCGGCTAACCAAAACACAGGGCACCACTGAACATCAGAATGTCCATTGCAGCCTGCAGGACAGGAACGGCAATCTTTGGTTTGGAACAACCGGAGAAGGTGTTTACAGGTACGATGGGAAGGAATTTACACAATACACGGAAAAAGACGGACTGAGTAACAATACGGTGTGGTCGATACTGGAAGACACCTCAGGTAATATATGGTTTGGAACAGACAATGGCCTTAGCCGGTATGATGGAAAAGCCATTTTGAAAATTCCTGTCATGATTACCAAGCCGGATATATTCGGCACCGTGCTTTCACCCGTTGCTGACATGAGGGTATGGAGTCTTTTCCAGGATAGAAACGGAATCACCTGGTTGGGTACCTCTGCTGATTTGTATTGTTATGACGGCAAATCGTTCAGCAGGTTTTTGGACCGCAGAGATATTGTGAACCTGCAACACTTGAAACTCACGTGTATACAATGTTTTTCAGAAAACAGCGATGGAACGCTTTGGATGGGTTCGGGGCCAATTGCAATGGAAGGTGTTATACGGTTTGATGGAAAATCTATTACCGGTTCGAGGCCGAACGGGGATGGGTGGATCAGGTACATGGTAAAAGATAAAAAAGAAAGGATATGGTTTGGCGGCAGGAGTAAAGGCAATTTTATATTTGATGGAAAAAGGTTTACCAACTTTACAGAAAGAACAGGGATCGGGAATCCTGTTTTGGCAGACCATTCGGGTAAGATATGGTTTAATGGAGAAGAGAAGACCGGAACCGTAAAAAGTGAAGGAGGCATCTGGAGTTATGATGGAAGTATATTCAGAAACTATAACGGCATGGGCAGTTATAGTGTGTTCAGTATGCTTACAGACAAGACTGGCAACATCTGGATCGGGGCACGAAATTGCGGACTCTACCGTTTTGATGGACAGAGCTTCACTAGTTTTTCTGAATAGTGCAACCCAGTTTATTTCAGGCAAAAGTTTATGCTGTTAATGTTCATTACCAGGTAGTGCTGCACTAACGGTACTCCCATTCAAATGGTAAGTCGATTTTCGATAAAGACTTTACCGTCTTAAAAATTACCCTTAACTTTTCTAACCATCAACGATAACTTATGTCTACCGTATAATCCCGAATTTATGCGCTGGTTTGCTTTTTCGTTTTTGTCCAATTAAACCGTTCCTATAGCCAGGTGTCAATTAATAGGACAGGTGCACCTCCTAATCAATTTGCCATATTAGATATCAACGCAACAGACAAAGGTGTTTTGGTGCCAAGGGTAAATTTGGCCGATACTGCGCATCCCATTAGCGGCCCTAAACCTATCGGTTTACTTGTATGGAATGACAGTTCAGGCTTCGACAAAGGAAGGGGTTTTTATTTCTGGACGGGTACAAAATGGCACCCGGTTTTAATGATTTATAAAGCTGGAAGCGGAATCCTGATTGATAGCGCTACTAATACAATAAACGCAACTGCGGGCTCACTAAATACTGTTAATGCAGATGGAATTGTTCCAGCTCCAACCAGTTCAAACCGTCATGCCCAATATACTACTGATTTTAAGGGAAACCCAGCCTGGCGAAAACAGAACAAGACGATCTATTACCTCGAAGCATTTTAAAAAAATGGTTTTTTATATGAAAAATATATTACTCATAATAGCTACACTTTACTTTCCCGGTAATTGCGCAATAGCACAAACGAACGGCTATACTTTAGAGTTTGAGGATGTGGTGACTTTATCAGTTGATTCTCTATTAACTCCCCCTGTAGGAACAGTCATCACAAAATCCTACACGGTGCCAAGTGGAATGGTTTTAAAGATTAATTCCGGTCGAATATCGCGTTTCCGGCAAAATAATATCACTGGCGTTCTTGCCGGTTTCATAAAAGTGAATGACAATTTAATTATTGGCGCAGATACATCTATGCCTGGCTTATTGGCTTCCGGCACTGGCGCTTATTCTGGAAGTGTTTATCATCTTAGGCCAGACCAGCCAATATGGGCACCTTCCAATTCTGTGGTGACACTTGGCGTGAGTGTTGGTGCTGTGATTAGTCTCACTTCTTATCCATTATTCTCAAATTGGTTTAGCGGAGTTTTGTTCAGGAAAGTTCCAAATTGATCACTAAAAATATTATGGCATTAACTCTTAAAAATAGCTTCCACTGCTGGGCGCCCAACCTGGCGGCCTGTGGTACTAAAAGTTTCACCACTTATTCCAATATCGCAAATATCCCTCAGATACTGCTCTCCATCCAGGCGCCCTTGTCGCAATTCTCCTCTTTATTGTCATTATCAGCAACCTCTTTTTGTTCTTACTAACACTATTTTTGAAGTAAAGCAACAGATCATGACAATATATAAGCTGGAAGAAGACCTGCCATTGATGGGTTTCCGCGTTAAAAATTTCCCCGAAGGAATTAAGGAAGCTTTTGGTGACCTGGTGCAAAGATTTGGAAAGAACCGCGACTATTATGGCCTGAGCTGGATGGACGGGCAGCAAGAGGTAGTGTACTATGCCATGGTGAAGGAAGCGTTTCCAGGTGAAGGACAACCGCTGCAATTCGCACAGTTACTATTGGAAAAAGGCGATTACGAAACGGAGCGGCTGACTGATTGGATGCAACAGCTCCACTGTATAAAAGACATTTTCCAGGAACTCATAAAAAATAGCCGCACAGGCAGCGATCGTCCCTGTGTGGAATGGTACCAGTCAGATGAATCGATGCTTTGCATGCTCAGGACGCTTTAGTTTTTCGATCCTGTGTTAAAGGGCCGCAGGGTTGCAGATAAAAGCATAACTTTTCAGTGCTGATATTTGCAACTATCCAGAAGGTGCAAGCGATATGAATTTCGACTGTAACAACATTGACTGATCAATCAACAACGGTGTATGACTTTTGAAAAATTGGTGCCTAATATTTTTTATCAACAGATCGGGGATGGGCTGCG
>CAYVLT010000341.1:0-4662 GCA_964452405.1 uncultured Ferruginibacter sp. | reverse complement strand
CAGTTGCCACTTTTCTTAATACCGGCGAACCGTATGCTACTATTGGTAAAATCATATACTATTAAAATTTCTATAGCCTGTTGTTGGCTGAATAAAGTTGCAATTTACAGGTTCCGTTTTGTAATTCCTTCAACCGCTCAGTACTGCTGCAGGTATTCCTGCAGCATGATGGTGGCTGCTATCAGGTCCACATTTCCTTTCACCTGCCGGTCTTTTTTCTTCATGCCCATCTCCAGCATTGCATCCCTGGCCATTTTTGATGTGTAACGTTCGTCGACTGTTTTGAGTGGCATCGAGGGAAATTCCTTTTTTATTTTTTTGATGGCTGCCTCCACCAACGGCGTAGCATGCGTATCGGATTCATCCCAGTTTTTCGGAAGACCAATGATGATGAGTTCCACGGTTTCTGCGGCCAGGTATTTTTTCAGGAAAGGAATGAGTTCCCTCGAGTCGATCGTTTCAAGCCCCGTGGCAATGATCTGCAAAGGATCAGTGACCGCAATGCCTGTTCTTTTTCCACCGTAATCAATCGCCAGTATTCTTGCCATGTATGAATTTGTTGAAGGGGATGTAGTTGATAAAGCAATCTTTAAAAATAAATGTTACAATTAAACCGGCATTTTTCCCCGGCGCTGCCCGTTGAAGCAAAACTTTTTAATGCACAAACAGGTCGAGCAACACAAATACCGCAAATACAACAGATGCTATACCATTGGCTGTCATAAAGGCGATGTTCACCCTGGAAAGATCACCTGGTTTTACAATGGAGTGCTGGTAAAAAAGCATGCCTGTGAATACGGCAATGCCAGCCCAATACCAGAACCCGAAATGCCCCTGCAATCCTGCGTATACAACTGTAAGGGCAGCAACGAGGTGAAGCAGCTCTGATACTTTGAGCGCTTTGATCTTACCCAATGCGGCCGGAATGGAATGCAGTTGCTGCGACCGGTCGAACTCTTCGTCCTGCAGAGCATAAATGATGTCGAAGCCACTCACCCAACAAAGTACCGTGATGGAAAATAATACAGGCAGCAGGGAAAAATAACCGGTAACAGCCAGGTAAGCGCCGATGGGTGCCAGGCTTAAACCCACACCCAGTACGAGGTGACAAAGGGCTGTGAACCGCTTGGTATAGCTGTAAAAAAGAATTACGAACAGGGCCACCGGCGATAAGAAAAAGCAGAGGCGGTTAATAAAGAAGCAGGCAGTTACAAACACAATGCAGTTGATGATCACAAAACGCAGGGCACTTTCCCGGGAAATAATGCCGGCAGGTATTTCCCTTATGGCTGTCCGTGGGTTTTTGGCATCAAAATGTGCATCGAGGTAGCGGTTAAACGCCATGGCTGCAGAACGGGCAGATACCATACAAATCACTACCAGCACAAATTTCATCAACAGGGATTCAGTTGAGAAAAAAACGCTGTGCCAGCCAATTGACCTGTTGAGGTTAAACGTTGAATGCCCGGGAACAGCAAGCTCGTGTATCCCTAAAAAAAATCCGATCATTGCAAACGGCATTGCAAAAATGGTATGGCTGAACTTAACGAGTGAGAGATAATTTTTGATTGTAGTTGCCATCTGTTAACATTAATTTGTAAAACTGCCTCAGCTTTCAGTGGTGATCATACTTCGTACCACTTCCCATAAAACAACACCGGCTGCGGTGGCAATGTTCAGCGAATGCTTCATGCCTAATTGCGGTATTTCGATGATGCCGTCGCATTGTTCAATACTGCTTTGTTCAACACCAGTTACCTCATTGCCCATCACCATCGCAATTTTTTTCCCGGGTTCATAGGGCAGTTGATTGAGGGCGATACTTCCTTCGGCCTGTTCCACTGCATAAACAGTGTATTCCTGTTGTTTCAGTTCAGCAATGGCTGCAGAAGCATTCGGAAAATGTTTCCAGCTTACGGTATCTTCTGCACCCAACGCCGTTTTTTTAATTTCTTTGTGCGGAGGTGTACAGGTGTACCCGGTAATGTAGATCGCTTCCAGCAAAAATGCGTCCGCCGTTCTGAAAACGCTGCCAACATTGTAAGCACTGCGGATGTTTTCCAATACCACAATCACCGGCAGTTTTTCAGACTGCTTGAATTCCTCCACGGTTTTGCGGCCCAGTTCATCCATGCTAAGTTTCCTCATAGCTCACAGGTTTGCGTCTTGCTCTTTTAAATTGTCGGCAAAAGTAATTAACAGCCGGGATAAAACTGAATTTAGAGCGTTGAAAGCCCTTATTTTTGCGACTTGCAAAAAATCGTTAGAGGGAACAGGGAATGCACTTTTACTGCCATTGCAGCTTCTGCCCTGTAAAAACCAACGCATCCATGGCCAAAGCAACCACCGAAACACCGCTCATGCAGCAGCACAATGCCATCAAGGCCAGGTACCCTGATGCGATCCTGTTGTTCAGGGTGGGTGATTTTTATGAAACTTTCGGACAGGATGCTGTGAATGCCTCCACGGTGCTGGGAATCACACTTACCAAAAGAAATAACGGGGATGAAAACTCTTCCCAATTAGCCGGCTTCCCCCACCATGCGCTCGATACCTACCTGCACAAACTGGTGAAAGCCGGCTACCGGGTGGCTATCTGTGATCAGCTGGAAGATCCTAAACAGGCGAAAGGAATTGTGAAACGCGGCGTAACAGAACTGGTTACGCCCGGGGTGGCTACCAACGATAAACTGCTTGAACACAACAGCAATAATTTTTTAGCGGCATTACATTTCGATGATAACAAGGTCGGCATTGCTTTTCTTGATATCAGCACCGGTGAATTTTTTGTTGCGGAGGGTGACAAGGAATATGCCGATAAATTATTGCAAAGTCTTCAGCCGGCGGAAGTGATCTTTCAACGCCGTCAACTGAAAGGCTTCAAAGAATATTTTGGCAACCGTTTTTTTACTTATACATTGGACGAATGGATCTTTGATGCAGCTTATGCCACTGAATCATTGCTGAAACATTTCGGCACACACAGCCTCAAAGGTTTCGGCATTGAACAACTGTGCAGCGCCATCATTGCTGCCGGGGCAATCCTGCATTATTTAAAAGATACTGAGCATCCCAACCTCGGCCACATCAGTTCGATACAACGCATCAACCGGGATGAACATTTATGGATGGATCGCTTTACCATCCGCAATCTTGAGTTGATGGGCGGCGCAGAAAACAGTCATACCCTGTTGAAAGTGCTCGATAATACCGTGTCGCCGATGGGTGCCCGGCTGTTGAAACGCTGGATGTTGATGCCGCTGAACGAACTGGGAAAAATCAATGAAAGGCTTGATACGGTTGAATTTCTTATCAAAGATGCCGATACAAGAAATAAATTGACCCACCATATCAAACAGGCGGGAGATATTGAACGGTTGGCCAGTAAGGTGCCGCTAAAAAAAGTTAACCCGCGTGAAGTGTTACAGATTGCCAAAGGCCTGCAGCAGGTGGATGCGGTAAAAGTACTTTGTAACGCTCTCAGCAATGAACATATAAAACGCCTCTCCGACTCTTTAGATTCCTGCAAATACATTGTTGATAAAATACTGAAAGAGATCGTGGAAAACCCGCCTGCACTGGCTGCGAAGGGCGGAATGATTGCTGCAGGCATTGATGAAGAACTGGACAACCTGCGCAGGATCGCCAGTGGCGGTAAAGATTACCTGGTGGAACTGCAGCAGAAGGAAGCGGGCATCACGGGTATCTCTTCGCTGAAGATCGGCTACAATAATGTGTTTGGATATTTTCTTGAGGTAACCAATGTGCACAAAAATAAAGTGCCGGATACCTGGATACGGAAGCAAACGCTTACGAGTGCAGAAAGATATATTACCCCTGAGCTGAAAGAATATGAAGAGAAAATCTTGGGGGCGGAAGATAAAATTTTCCAGATCGAGTTGCAGTTGTTTGAAAAACTGCTGAACGAATTGCAGGACTTTATCGCACCGATGCAGGTGAACGGCCATGTGCTGGCTGTGCTGGATTGCCTTAGTTGCTTTGCCAACAATGCCCTTCAACTGAAGTACCAGAAGCCGCTGGTGCAGGATAACAATATCCTGGATATAAAGAACAGCCGCCACCCGGTTATCGAACGTTACCTTCCGGCTGGTGAAACTTATATCTCCAACGATATTTTCCTCGATCCTGGTTCACAGCAGATCATCATTCTCACCGGGCCAAATATGAGTGGTAAAAGCGCCATCCTGCGCCAGACTGCCCTCATAACTTTAATGGCACATATCGGCAGTTTTGTGCCTGCAACTGATGCCTGCATTCCCTTAACGGACAAGATCTTTACAAGGGTTGGCGCCAGCGACAACCTCAGCGGAGGCGAAAGTACGTTTATGGTGGAGATGAATGAAACCGCCAGCATCATCAATAATATTACCAGCCGCAGCCTGGTCCTGCTTGATGAGATCGGGCGGGGAACGTCAACTTATGATGGCATCAGCATTGCCTGGAGTATCGTTGAATATTTACATAACAGTGCCGCACAGCCGAAAACTTTGTTTGCCACCCATTACCATGAGCTAAATGAACTGGAGCACCGGTTAAACGGCGTTAAAAATTTTCACATCACCAATAAGGAAGTTGGAAATAAAGTGATCTTCCTGCGCAAACTGGCTGCAGGTGGCAGCGTGCACAGTTTTGGTATTCATG
>CAYVLT010000340.1:0-4673 GCA_964452405.1 uncultured Ferruginibacter sp. | reverse complement strand
GTGAACCGGGATGGGTTTGCCGGAAGCCGGAACTGAGCACCAGCCCGCCGTTACTACCGGTTAGGGATACCTTGTAATCTCCGGGAGGAAGGCTCCCGGTTTGCAGGTTGATGTTTCCGTTGCTGACCGGGTTGGGAAAGATTGCAGGGGATTGCTCCGGCCTGGTGATCTTGACCGCATCACTGTAAAGTATCAAGGCTGGTGCTTCACAACGAATGCGGTAGTAGAACGTGCCGGCAGGTGCCTGCCTGTCGTGCCATTCGTACTGGTTAATGCCTGTAAAAACAGTGTTGTAATGCAACCCGTCAACGGAACGCTCCACAGCGTATTGGAGTTCACCGGGTATTGCCGGATCCTGCCACCAAAGGGTGATATCACTGTTAAGCATACCCGCTTTTACCGGAATTTTCCTGGCGGGCTTTGTTTTCCTGAAAGTGATGTAAAACCGGTCGGCAGCGGCAGCAGCGGGATCGGCCGTGATGCTAAAACTGATCACGGTATCCTGGGTGAGCCGGAAATCTGTGCTGCATTGCAGGAACCTGTCATGCAGGACGGCAGTTTGGGTGCCGTCAAAATTTTCCACCCTGAAACCAAATGCATAAGAGGATTGATTGAGTTTGGACAGGTGCAGGAAAATGGTATCGGCTACCTGTATTTTTTTCCGGCGTTCGATGGAATACAACCCGGCCCCGGTGCTGATGCTGAGTTCTTCCTTGCTGGTGAAAGTGGTTAGTTTTGGCGCATCCAGGTGATCGATGCTGTTGCTGTAATTGTTGTTGTAGGTATTGGCGATGCCGTCAGCAATAACGAGTGCTCCTTCCCTGGTTACCAGCAGGTCGGTGTATAATTTACTGATCGTTCCCAGCGACCCGGTGGGTTGGGTGGAAGGTACCCGCGACGGGCGGCTTGCCATACCAATGCTGCTGCTGGTAATGGCTTTGTCTGATTCATGAAATACAATATTGCCTCCATTTCCTTTCACCATAAAAGCACCGGATGACTCGATGATACCGGGGCGGGTATTGTAGGCGCTGGTGTTGCCGGTATAGGTATAACTGGCAGGGGTACCCCCATCACCGGAACAGGTGATGAATTTACCCACGTTAAATGACCCCAGTGTTTTGGGATCCCAGATATAAATGGTTTTACTTTTTCCGAGCGTGTCATTGAATACCACGTTATCAAGTAAGATCGAAGATGCATAAGGATTGCCCACGGTTTGATAACCTGATGATGCCAGGGGGATCGTTACATTCCCGGCATTCAGCTCACCTTTTGGATCAAGCGTGGTGGGGCCTGCATTGATACTGGTGGTTGATACGATGATGCTTCGGTCGCCGCGGGCAAAAAGCATGTACACGCCACTGTTATCTGTTATTTTCACTGAATTGGTATTGGCAGGTGCCGTCCAGCTGCCGGAGGAATAATAATAGATAGATGGATTGTTGGTGCTGCCCTGGTCGTACCCGTCACTGCCAAATGCCGTGCTCCTGGTGATATGTGTGCCATAGCCGGGTTTGGGATCATAAGCAGATGGATTGAGCCGGTCAGGATTGGAAACACCTTCCTGCCATGCCTGGTTGATGGTGGGCGCATTGGTGCTTTTGAAAGGAGCCGTGAGTAAACGCCAGCGACGTGCATCTGAAGAGAGATTCATGGGGAGGTATCGTTCCACGGTTACCTTACCAACGATCGCTGCGGTGGCAGGTAACTGGGCCATCCGGGCAGTACCGTTGGCGTCTGACCGCAGGATAAGGTTATCGTTGGTGGTGAGGGTGGCGCCGCTGCCGATGCTGTCCCTGCCAGGGTTCGTGCCGGCAGTAATGCCTAACTCGGTACCAAGGCTTACACTATTACCCGCGAGCTGCGTGAAATTTTTCAATATCCTGCTGCCGTTGGCAAAATTCAGTGTGCCTGATGCACCGGCCAATGACAAGGTAAGGTTAGAGGTGGAAGAACCGCCGATGGCGCCCGTACTCGGACTTGGATACGAAATCGCATTTTTGATCGTGAGCGTATTCGATCCAATGAAAAAAGTTCCTTTTACCAGTTTAAATAAATTAGCGGTAGCATCACTTCGGAGGGTAACACCTGGTCCTGTTTGACTGGTTACAAAATCCACATCGCCAGAAATAGTACTGAAACGTGCGCCTTGTGCGGCGCTGCCATTGAACCATATCTCTGCCAGTGCACTGCTGCCTCCCACGATCCTTTCGAGGGTGGCGGATGAAAGTGTGGGATGCATTTCAACATCTCCTCCAACAAAGAGTCTGCCTACAATATTTTCTCCGCCCGGGTTATTGATGATCTGGAATTTGGCGCCACTCTCGAGTGAGTCAGTTACATAAAAAGTTTTATTCACGGTAAGGGAGCGCTGCTCGCCACTTGCATCTGTATTGTAAGTGATGGTTACCTGTCCGCCATATTGAAAAAAGTTGCCGCAGGTAATGTCTCTCTGGCCGCCGGTGGAGGAGAGTTGCAGTATCTGGCCATTGGTGCGTTTCACGATAAAACTATCGGATACCACAAAGTTGGGAGCAGTGGAACTGGAGTTTTCGCCCAGCACAAAAAAATGTGTTTGCCCTGCACAATCCCACACAAAATTGCTGAAGGTTTGTTTGTGCCCACTGAAGTTTTGCGTGCTGGTACAACCCGTGATAAGACAGGTGGAATTGGTATTCCAGGTGCCGGTGGGTATGGTGCCGCCATTGATGGCATGATTGTAAACACCGCCGCTGATAACTACAAAACGGGTGGCTGCAGTGGAGGTAACAGTGCCGTAATTATTCAATGTTCCTGCCACAGTGGTGATGGCGCCGCTGTTATCGGTATTAAAGGTGTTGCCACTGTTTACCGTCATCGTGCCGATGATATTCGCAGTGGTATTGGCGCTGAGCGTGGCGCTTGCAAACAGCCCGAAGGTGAGGGAGGAGCCGCTTGCGATCACGAGGTCGTAAAAAGAAGTGCCGTCGTTGTCGGTGATGGTAACTGTTTTGATGCCGGGTGAGGCGCCCAGCAAGGTAACATTCCCGGCATTGATGGATAACTTGGCGATCGTTTGTGTAGGTACATTCGTTGCCGAAACACTGCCCGCCGTGTTAAAGATGAGTACATCGGTGGTGGCTGGTGTGGTCCTGGTGGGGCTCCAGTTGGTGGATACAGCCCAACTGGCAGAAGCTCCGCCGATCCAGGTATATTCACCACCCGCATTGTAAAGGGCGCTGGTGGTGGCATAGGCCGAGTAGGAGTTGGTGACATCTGAATTTGGGGCATCCACAACCGTTAGTACCAGCACGTAATAGGTGGTGCCGGAAATTAACCCGGAAACGGTGGTATTGGTGGCATCGCCTTTATATACGCATTTGGCGTTGGCGTCCAGCTGGTAGGCAGTACCGCTGCCGAAAGTTGTGTTGGCCGTATAAATGGAAGGATTTGAGGTAGGCGTTCCCGTTGTGATAGGGGAGCTGCTTACAAATACCAGCGTGCTGTGATTGGCATTGTTGTAACCGGTTGCGGCCGACCAGTTGATATTACCCACACCGCCCGTGATGCTGATGGCCGGGCCGGTTACTGCATTGGGAAGGGTGGCTGCGTTGAGCACAGGACCGCTGCTTCTGAAATTGATGCAGGTGCCGGAGTTGGTGTAGGAGTTGATGCGGAAATAATACATGGTGCCGGCGTTAAAACCGGTAAATGCACTGTAGGCCGTACCGTTAGTTTTTACATTGGCAGTGCCCCCTGATACATCGGTTTGATCAGCGGGATCGGTGAAATCTGCCGGGTCGGCAGGAGTGGCCGAATTACTTAATTGCAAAAGGTAGCCAGCAGGTGCCGGTGACCCGCCTGCTGCAGCCCAGGTAACCGGTATGTTCGTTGTACTCAATACAGCTCTTGCAAAAGAGCCGGGATTATTGGCCGGTTCAGCAAGATTGTTAAGCGTGGTGGCGTTACCGGTAGTAGCGGTAGAATAACCAGGGCCGGCATCCAGCAGGTTATACATCAACAGGTAGTAGGTGGTGTTTGGACTAAGCCCGGTAATGGTGAGTCCGCTGTGGTCTCCGGCTGCGTCCGTGCCATCACCTTTGTAAATGCAATAGGCTGCCGCATCATTCTGGTAGGCGGTGCCGGCGCCAAAACTGCTGCTTGCAGTGTAAGTGGCGGGAGAAGCAGAAGGCGTTCCGGTTGTGACGGGGCTGCCCGCTTTCAGGAAAGCCAATTGCGTATAATTGGCGCCGTTATAGTTTAATGGACCGGTCCACGAAATGGTAAACTGGTCGGTAAGGCAGGAAGAGGGCGTGGTAAAGCTCACTGCTGTTTGGCCTGCAATGCCTGTGAACCCTGAAAAAACGGTAGGGTTGGGTGAATAATTAAATGCTTTATCCACCGTATACACTTTATAATAATAGGCGGTGTTGGCAGCGAGACCAGCATCTGTAAAACTGGTAGCGGTTCCGATATAAGCCACGGTTCCGGTGCCAAGGGTATTACCCACGCCATAGATGCCGTTGATATTGGGAGCTGGCTCACTGGTAGGGTTAGACGAATAGCGTACTACAAGGTAGCCACCTCCATCCACGCCGGTGAGGGGGGCGGTCCAGGAAAGACTTAAGGAACTGGAGGTGTAACCCGTTACAACTGGTGAAGTGGCATCATCGGGTGCAGTATTGTCTGCC
>CAYVLT010000339.1:0-4723 GCA_964452405.1 uncultured Ferruginibacter sp. | reverse complement strand
TCTTTTACCTGCACCGTGCCTGCATCAGTGCCATCACTTTTCCACAATTCATTGTTACCGGTACTACCGCTGCCGGCTGCACTAAAAAACAGCGTACCGTTTACATTGGTCAGGTAGCGCGGGGAAGAACTGGTGGATCCGGCAAAAATATTTTTTACCATCACTGTTCCGGTGCTTGTTCCATCGCTTTTCCAAAGTTCTGTTCCTTCGGAGGAAGTGCTGGCGCTGAAATACAAAAGTCCATTGACAGCTACGAGGTAATTGGGCGTGGATGACACTGAACCGGGATAAATGTCTTTTACGAGGCTGGTGCCACCGGCAGTACCATCGCTCTTCCACAATTCAACACCGGTGCTGCCATCATTGGCGGAAAAAAACAAAGTGCCGTTCATGTTCGTAAGATTGGTAGGGGTTGAGGAGCCTTCACCGGGACTGATGTCTTTCACCATCACTGTTCCGCCAGCCGTGCCATCAGTTTTCCAGAGTTCAAAACCTGAAAGGCCGTCGGAAGCTGTGAAAAAGACCGTGCTCCCTATTTGCGTGTAGTTGGCGGCGCCGGTAATAGAGCCGGTATTTTGAAAATTGTAAATATCCTTCAGGAGGGAAGGATCCTGTGCGGTAGCGGCAGCAATGGGTAAAGTCATCGCTGCCAGCAATGCATATTTTTTTATCATCGGTTGGTTTTAATAAATAGAGCGGTGTGGCAAAAGCGGTAAGTAAGTTTTGAAGGACGGAAAACATTGATTCAAGATGCACGGAAGTGGTTCTTAAATCAACCTCAAATAAAGTTCAACACCCTGTTAATTGAAATAATCCCTTTGGATTATTCTTTCATTAAAACGCAATGAATTACTTTAAAGGCTTAAAAAACAAATTGCTTACGGTTGAAATCACTGTTAATCTTTATCACTTTCATTTGCTGTTCGGGCTCAAGGGCATTGGCACAGGATGTTCAGCGGTATAACTGTTACAGCTATACGATCAACAACGGGCTGTTGCAGAACAATATCCTCGACATGCAGTTTGACAAAAACAATACCTGCTGGATCAGTTTTGCCAATGGCATCCAGCAATTCAACGGAAGGGATTTTATACAGGTGCCGGTTCAGCCGGGGCTTCCAGACGATAAATGGGTGCATTTTTATAAAGACAGCAAAAACAATCTTTACATCAGCCATTCCCATGGCATCAGTCTTTTCAATCCATCCAACAGCAGTTTTACCCAGGTGTACCAGGCGCCTGCAAAGGAAAAATACGCAGTTACATTCATCGGCGAGGAAAATGCAGTGCTGTATTTTTATACCGTTGAAGGCAACATCACAGGAATGGATACCCGAAATTACCGGATCGTGTCTGATACCTGTTCCGGCCTCGTGCCCGCACCAAATTTACCCGGTGTGCCGGTAGCCGTCAGTTCCTCGATCGCCGGTCACAAAACAGTTATACTCGTAAACCGGCAATTGCAAATGTGGGACCTGCAGCAACAGAAGCCGGTGTATAAACCACTCCCCTTTTCCGGCTCCCACTTTTTTTTAATGGCGACGAAAGGATCCAAAGCATTGGTTACGGCTGCCACGGGCCACAGCGCCGGGATTTATGAAGCCGACTTTGTAAAAGGAACCTTAACCGGGCTTTACTCCCGCAAGCCTGATGGGGAAAAAGTGTTCAGGGCAGAGGTTTTTCAATGGGGAAGCAAATCGCTTTACTCGCATTTCAACCACATCTATGAGCTGGACAGTTCCCTTACCAAAGAAAAAGGCGAACTGCTTACGTACGACAATGAACCGTTGGCTGGTAATGCGGTGATATGCAATATCCGGGAAGACCGCTTCGGCAACCTGTACGTGATCACCATTACGGATGGGTTCAGGAAAATAATTAAGAAAAAATTTCCCTTAAAGTACTACGGAACGGTAAAAAAGGACAGCAATTATGTGCTATCCGTATTCCCGGACAAGATCCACAACCGGGTACTGGCAGGCACTTACGGCAACGGGCTGCTTGTTTTTGACAGTTCGCAACACCTGGTAAAACATATTCCATCGCTTCCGGGCAGAAGCAACCGCTTTTCACCGGTAGTGATCGCCGGTGATAACGGCGGCGGCTACCTTCTTTTTGTATGGAGCGAAAAAATACTGTGGAAACTGGATGCCAGTCTTACAAAGTTTTCTCCTGTACCCATCAATGGTGAAACAGCACATAATGAAGTGGGTTATTTCAGTACGCTGCTGTCGCAGGATAATGGGAAAACAATTATTCAATCGCAAAATACGGTGTACCGGTACACGGCCGGGTCCGCCACTGCATCCTCCCGCGGATTTGAGCATATTTCCCCCATGAGTGCCATTATTTATCGGGGTCAGCTGGTGACTCATTCACACGACGAACTTGAATTTTTTGATACCAGTGACTATAAGCTGCAGAAAAAAATACCCTTCCCCAACACCGGTGAGGTGCGTTGTTTTGCTGCAGATGCCGTTGGCGACCTCTACCTCGGGTGCAACAAAGGAATATTTAAAATTGATGCCACAGGAAAAATATTGGCACACCTGGATAAGAAAAGTGGACTGCCAGACGAGTGCATCTACGCAATGGCATGGGACAGCGACAGTATGCTTTGGTGCAGCACCAACCGCGGCATTTTGCGCATCAACAAAAGATACGAAGTGTTCCAGCTAAAACGGGACGATGGGTTGCAGGAGAATGAATTCAATACCAACGCGGTTGCCAGGGCTTCCGATGGGGAACTGTTTTTTGCAGGCACTAATGGGATCACCAGTTTTTTTCCCGGTTTAATCAATACGGCGCCCGATCCGCTGCAGATCGCCTTTACCAGCATCTCCTTTAATAACCAGGAATTATTTCCCGATTCAACACTGGCCAGTCTTACAGAAATCAGGGCGCCCTACAATCAAAATGCATTTTCGTTTGATTTCATCGCTGTTGGTCCGCAAAACCCCGATCAATACGTGTACCAGTATAAAATGGACGGCATTGATCATGAATGGATAAAAACCCGCGATCTCAAAACGATTCATTACCTCCTGCAGCCCGGTCATTATACTTTCAATGTATATGCAGGACCTCATTTTGATGAGGCAGCCATTCCACTGCGACAGATCAGTATCGACATCAGCCCCCCACTCTGGAAAAAATGGTGGTTCCGGTTACTGGCTTCCTTTGCAGGCATCTGGTTGATCGCGTGGATCATCAACCTGTACAACAACAGCCGTTACCAGCGCAAACTGGCTGAACTGGAGAGTGAGCATAAAATACAAATGGAGAGGCAGCGGATATCGAGAGACCTGCATGATAACATTGGCGCCTATGCGAATGCAGTGATCTACAATACCGAGTTGTTGCAAAAAGAAAAAAATGATGCGGAGCGGGATGAATTGATGAAAGATCTTCGTTTTGCATCGAAGGACATCATTACTTCATTGCGTGAAACGATCTGGGCATTAAAAAAAGATACTTATTCGGCGCAGGATTGCCTGTTAAGGATCCGCAATTTCGTGCAGCCCTTTGGCGGTTATTGCAGTCATATCCGTTTCAGCGTAACCGGCGATGCTCCGGCGGGGCGTATGTTGCATTCCACGGAAGCGCTTAACCTGGTACGCATAGTGCAGGAAGCCGTGGCCAATGGCATTAAACATTCAGGCGCCACCAGCATCGCCGTGCAAAGCAGCGTGGTTCGTAATGAATGGACCATCAGCGTTTCAGACAACGGGCATGGCTTTGACTATGCAGTGAGTGATGAATTGCAGGGCGGCAATGGTCTGGCTAATATGAAGCAAAGAGCCGCTGAATCAGGTTTCCGGTTTCGCATTACCGCCTCACAAGGGGAAGGCACCACGGTGTTGATCACCCTGTGACTGTTATCCATTCGGAGTATGTCGTTTTTATTTTGTTTTGCAGATATTTGTTTAAACTTCATTCATGTCCCTCAAAATCGCCATCATTGATGACAAGGCAAGTAACCGTAATATCCTCAAGGATAAATTACTGCGGCATGGCGAATTTGAAGTAAGCCTGGTAGCCGGGGATGGCAGTGAGTTTATGGATAAAATGAAACTGCAGCCGGAAGATGATATTCCGCAGGTGGCGTTGATGGACCTTGAGATGCCGAATATGGACGGCGTGGATGCCATTGCCATCGGCAGTTGTTTATACCCTGCCGTGAAGTTTGTGGTACTCACAATTTTTGATGATGAGGACAAAATTTTCAAAGCCATCAAGGCAGGCGCTTTTGGATACCTGCTGAAAGACGAATCGGCCGAAAATATAACCGATATGCTGGTGCAGATGCAGGAAAGTGGCGTGGGGCCTATTTCTCCAGGCATCGCCTATAAGATACTGCAACTCGTTCAACGCAACGAGATCACCTTACCCGGCAAACAATCTTTTAAACCACAGCAGGATTTTTTTGATCTCACCCAGCGGGAACAGGAAATACTTCAATTACTGGTGCAGGGACTTTTGTATAAAGAGATTGGCGCCCAACTCAACATCAGCGCCAATACCGCCAAAAAGCATGTGATGAATATTTATACCAAGCTGCATGTAAACAGCCGGGCGCAGGCTTTGCACCTGGCCTACGAAAAAGGAATGTTATGACCTTTTTTTGTTCCCTTAGTCAGCAAACCTCCCTTCTTTATTAACCAGGTTAAAAAAGCGATCCAGTTTATTACCGGTTGCTTCTTCAAAAGACGCCTTCAGGTCT
>CAYVLT010000338.1:0-4758 GCA_964452405.1 uncultured Ferruginibacter sp. | reverse complement strand
CACAGGGATGTCATCTATTTTGAGTTTGTAACCAACTCAGTAATCTGGCGAAACAATTCGTTTAAGAATATCAGGTATGGTTTGCATTTTATGTTTTCTAATGATGACACTTACATCACTAACATATTTCAAAACAATGGTGCCGGTGTTTCGGTAATGTTTTCAAAAGGCGTAAAGATGTTTAATAATTATTTCAAAGAAAACTGGGGCGATGCAGCCTATGGAATTTTATTGAAAGAAATCAGCGACAGCTACATCGAAGGCAACCGGTTTGAAAAAAACACGTCTGCTATTTATGCAGAGGGAGCCAACAGGATTGTGATGAAGAAAAACATCTTTAAAAACAATGGGTGGGCGTTTAAAATACAGGCAAGCTGCAATGAGGTAACGGTAGAATATAATAATTTTTCCGGCAATACATTTGATATCGGAACCAATGGTTCGCTTGTCCTAAACCATTTCAATAATAATTATTGGGATAAATATGAAGGATATGATTTAAACCGCGATGGAATTGGCGACATACCTTACCGGCCGGTAAGCATGTACAGCATGATCATTGAAAAAAATCCTCCCGCCATGGTGCTGTTTCACAGCCTCATCGTTTCACTGATGGACAAATCAGAAAAAGTAATACCCAGCCTTACACCTGAAAATTTAAAAGATGAGCATCCGCTCATGAAACCATTACCCCTATGATAATAGCCAACAATATCAATAAACAGTTCGGAAAACTGAAAGCGCTGGACAATGTAAGCGTAAACTGCAACAAAGGAGAATGCATTGCATTGATTGGTCCGAACGGCAGTGGAAAAACCACCTTTATAAAAAGCATTTTGGGAATGGTGGTATGCGACAGTGGATTCATCACTTTCAACGGAAAAAACATACTACACAATTGGCAGTACAGGGCAAATATAGGTTACATGCCACAGATTGGCAGCTATCCCGACAATATGACAATCGGCCAATTGCTGGATATGATGAAAGATATCAGGAATGAGCAAAAGGAATCGATGGATGAAGAACTGATTGAGCAGTTTGAATTAAATAAGATGCTGGCCAAAAGGATGAGAACCCTGTCTGGCGGAACAAGGCAAAAAGTAAGTGCTTCACTTGCCTTTCTTTTCGCTCCCGATGTTTTGATTTTGGACGAACCTACAGCGGGTTTAGATCCGGTGGCAACAGAAATGCTGAAAGAAAAAATTATTAAAGAGAAAGCGAAAGGCAAATTGATATTGATAACCTCCCACATATTGAGTGAGCTCGATGATCTTGTAACCCAGGTGATATACATGCAGGAAGGAAAACTTTTATTTCAAAAAAGTATTGACGAATTAAGGGCAGATACCGGCCAGGAAAAATTATCCAAAGCGATCGCTGCTGTCATGATCAGTTCAAAATAAAAGCCGGGATAAAAACAGAAAATACCGCCCGGTGGCACCAGGTGATACCGATGAAAAAAATTATCAAATACGTAATAATTGATATACTCCGAAACAGGATTGTACTGGCATATACAGTATTCCTGCTTGTTTTGTCATTCAGCATTTTTAATTTAGAAGACAGCAGCGCCAAAGGCATTCTGAGTTTGTTGAACGTTGCATTAATCATAGTACCGATGGTAAGCATATTGTTTGCTGCGATTTATGTGTACAACAGTTCAGAGTTTCTCGAACTTTTGCTAAGCCAGCCGCTGAAAAGACGTACCATTTGGCTCAGCCTGTTTACCGGGTTAGCATCCTCTTTAACATTCTCGTTTTTTATTGGCATAGCCATACCTGTTATGATATATGAGTGTACGGCTGTGGGAATCACGTTGGTGATCGCCGGATTGCTGCTCACTGTAATATTTGTTGCACTGGCAATGCTGACCGCCGTAAAAATCAGAGACAAAGCCAGGGGGATCGGTGTTGTAATTTTGATATGGTTATATTTTTCATTGCTTTTTGATGGACTTGTTTTATTTATTTTATTTCAGCTTTCAGACTATCCTCTGGAAAAAGCAATGGTTGTTTTCACCGCTTTCAATCCAATAGATCTAAGCCGCATCCTGGTATTACTTAAAATGGATGTTTCCGCTATGATGGGCTATACAGGCGCTGTATTTAAAGATTTTTTCGGAACAACGCAGGGAATCATCGCCAGCATGCTCACCCTGGGTTTGTGGATATTGCTGCCCGCCTGGTTATCTGTCAGAAGCTTCAATAATAAAGATTTGTAAAGATGAAAAGACACGAATCCTTAATAGCATTGTCCCGCGATCATCATGAAGGGCTGATCCTGTCTCAGCTTATAAAATACGGAGCACCGGTTTACCGTAACATGCCTCAAACCACGGAAGGCAAAATTTTATATGCAAAAGAATTCTACAGGCACCATTTGCTGCAGCATTTTCAAAAAGAAGAAAGGCTCTTTGAAAAAGTGAAATCGATCAATAGAGAGCTTGCTGATCTTACAACTGAATTAGAAGAGGAACATAGGGAACTGCATCATTTGTTCGCCTTATTGGACGGCCCCGGGGCAAAAGAAGAAAAGTTGAATAATGCCGGCGTGAAACTGGAAGCCCATATCCGCAAAGAAGAAAGAGTTTTTTTCCCTTTGATTGAAAAACACGGCAGTATTGAACTATTGAAAGAACTGTCATCTTTATCACAATGAACCTTAACCCCGCTTATGAAAAAAAGAATTACCGGACGTGATGATATCGAGACGCTTGTCAGGAACTTTTATGAAAAAGTGAAAGCAGACGACTGCATTGGCTTTATATTTAATGATATTGCAAAGGTGAATTGGGAAAAACACCTCTCAGTGATGTTTGATTTCTGGGAGAATGTTCTGTTCTACACAGGCTCTTATGAAGGTAATCCAATGCTCGTGCATCAGCACATAAACCATGTGATTCCGCTAACAAAGGAACATTTTCTCCGCTGGTACCAGGTTTTTGAACAAACCGTTGACGAATTATTTGAAGGACAAAATGCTATACTCATAAAACAGAAAGCCTACAGCATCTCCACCGTAATGCAAATAAAAATCATTAACGGGCCGTTGGACTAACTCCACAGGTGCAGGCCCTGCACAATACTTACCCCTTGTTACAACCATCAAACACTCACACCCGATAAAAAGACTCAACAGTAAAACTTTGCAATGATACTGTAGTCAATGCCGGAAACAATATTTTAAGCGGAAATAAATAATAGCGAACCAACGAAGGGCAGCAGGTAAGGAAACCGGGGCAAGTGGGGAAAGGAATAAAGTGCTGCGGAGTTGATAACAAATACAAAAGCATTAAAGGCGACGGATGCGATAGCAAAAACTTTAGCCTCCATCTAAAGGAGAATTGAAACTGAATTGGAGATTTTATAGTTAGCCAGCTTTATTCCTCTAACCATCTCCACACTAATTTAAAGCATTCTGCAAGTTTTATCATTCCGTCATTCTTTGCGTAACCTTTGGCACTGCTATCGCTCACTTTTTATAAGGCACAAGCGGATGTTTACGGCAAGCAACTTCCTCTATGGTTTAACAAACTTGCAACAATATGGGGGGGGGGGGTATCAAAGATTAAGTTCACCTATAAATAAATGAAAATTAATGTGACAAAAAAAATTTACATCAATTAACATAGCACTGGTTATCGAACTCGCAAACCTGGCAGAAATGATAATATTAAACAGTCATTATTTTGCTTCCTGAAATCAATGGTTGTATGCTTCCACAACAGCAATCAGGTTATACAAATTTCCTTTCTCGTCTTTGGGGATTTTGCCCCTTGGAAAAAGTTGCCTGAATTTTTCAGCTGCTTCAGGATTATCCTGAATTGCATTGGTAAAACTTTCATAAGTAAGCATCTCAAATTTACCCGTCTCTTTCTCAAATACATATTGAGCAGTAAAATCCGGGTGCTTTCCATACATATCTGTTTTCCTGTCATCATAATAGTACAAATTGATCTTACCATATCTTAACCTCTGTACCCAGCCTGCAACATCCGTTAGTACGTAATAGGCTTTTTCGTTTTGATACACATTATAATTGTCAACTTTTACACCATCTACGGCTATCCAGTAACCAGTACTCCATACAGATGATTGTGAAAATTTGTTACCAACAATTTTTTGCCCATCTTTTTTTTGTATAAATACAGTGTACTCAGGCGAACGTCCCTTTTTTGCTTCAACATCGAATTGTTTAAATGTAACGCAGGATGGCAAAGTAAGAAGCAAGGCAAGCACGGTTACCGATAAAAAATGCTTAATTGTAGTATTCATTTTAAACTATAGATTGATGTGCAATTAAGTGAAATTAATCATTTAAACATACCACCATAAAAATAAGCTACCTTTTTATTGAGAATATAATGGAGCTTTTGCAAGCAGCCCTTCACCTATAATTTCTATCGTTCTATTATGCTGTCGCCAAAATTACCAGTCCTTGTTATTACCATTTCTTTTCAGCCCTTTCAAAAACCCATAACATTCATTCACGCCTGCTTTCCTGCGGATGTCCCTTTATTAACCTGTTCAGTTCCGTGGAAGTAAAACTCTTCATATCCCTTACAATATCATCCAGTTTACAGTAGCAAAACTGATAAAATACATCCACTGGACTCCAGAATTTATACTTGCAGCTCATCATTAAGGATAGTACTTAAAAAAAGCCACCAGTCTTTAGCTGATGCTTTATAGTATTCCCGCTCACTTTTATTTGTCCTGGCGTACGCCTGCACCAGGTAACTTATTCTATGGTTTA
>CAYVLT010000337.1:0-4778 GCA_964452405.1 uncultured Ferruginibacter sp. | reverse complement strand
TGGAATTACTCTCTTTACAAATCAACCATTCCAACGATGCCATCTTTACCCTGGACGTTCAAAAAAGGATCACCAGTTGGAACAATGGTGCTGAAAAAATGTATGGATACAGCAGGGAGGAAGCGTTGGGCCAGGATTTGTTCGGGTTTCTGAACACCGATATCTCGCCGCAGGAAACAGAAGTGCTGATCAACAGTTTGAACCGGCAGGAATATATCAGCCGGGAGTTTAAAAGAAAAACAAAAGAGGGTGCAGACATTTTTGTGCGGGCTTCCATCACCACGCTCACCGATACCAACGGGGCCATCGCAGGATTTGTTTCAGTTAACTACGACATTACCGAACAGCGCAGACTGCGGGAGCAATTGCACCACCTGGCCAGCATTACTGAACAATCTTCTGAAGCCATTATTTCGAGAGACCTTGACAAAAAACTGATCAGCTGGAACCATGGGGCAGAACATCTTTTTGGTTACAGCAAACAGGAAGCGATTGGCAACACCGTACACGAACTGGGCATTGTGCGGTTTGAGCCCGGCGAGTTGCAGGCAATGGAGGCAGCCCTCCGGCAACAAGGCAAATGGAAATCTGAAAGATCTTACTATCACAAAAACGGAGATTCTTTTTGGGGAGCAGTAATAGCAAATGCGGTGAAAAGTGAGGATGGAAAATTGATCTCTGAGGTATTCATCATAAAAGACATCAGCGCCGAAAAGCAACTTGAACAGGAATTAAAAAAATCGAATGAGGCGCTGGAAGAAAAAGTGAAACAACGCACGGGTGAGATCATGCGCAATGAACGCAAATACCGGTACCTGTTTGAGAACAGTCCACTACCCATGTGGGTGATCAGCCTGGATGATTTCCGCTTTTTGGATGTGAATGAAATGGCCATCGTTTCTTACGGTTACAGCCGGGAAGAGTTTTTGTCGATGACAGCGGTTGACATCCGGCCGGAGGAAGACAAACCATTATTCTTACAATCGGATCATACGGAAGGGAGGATTAATAACTTTAACAAAGGCACCTGGCGGCACCGCAAAAAAAACGGCAGCATCATCCAGGTGGAGATCATTGCCCACCACATCAGTTTTGAAGGCATCAACGCCCGGCTGATCCTGGCCAATGATGTAACAGCCCGGTTGCTGGCAGAAGAAAAACTGGTGGCAAGCGAAGAGAAGTTCCGCACATTGATTGAGAACAATAATGACATCATCAACCTGGTGGATGAATCGTTGAATGTATTTTACCGCAGCCCATCTTCCGGCACTATCCTGGGCTGGACGGATGATGATATTTATGGCAAAAGCATCCTGAGTAAACTGCACCCTGATGAATTGCCGGCCGCGGCAAAGGTGAAAGAAGAAGTGAT
The DNA here is from genome assembly GCA_964452405.1 of uncultured Ferruginibacter sp. Taxonomy (GTDB): domain Bacteria; phylum Bacteroidota; class Bacteroidia; order Chitinophagales; family Chitinophagaceae; genus Ferruginibacter. The sequence goes on along the minus strand of CAYVLT010000337.1, from coordinate 3,406 downwards.
GGCCAAACCTGGCATAGCGGTCAGTTGCAGTTTTCGGTTGCTGCATAAAAACGGCGAATACCTGTGGCTGGAAGGAGTGATCAGGAACATGCTGCACGATAAAAATTTAAAAGCCATCGTTTTTAATTTCAGGGATGTTACCGCCCGGAAACTGGCAGAAGAAAAACTCACCGGCAGTGAGGAAAGATACAGAACTACCCTCGACCAAATGCTTGAAGGCGCCCAGATAATCGATTTCGACTGGAAATATATTTATGTGAATGACGCCATGGCCAGGCACGCCCGTTATAGCAAGGAAGAACTGATCGGGCATACCGTAATGGAAAAATTCCCGGGTATAGAAAATACCGGTATTTATAAAGTGTACCAGCAATGTTTTACGGAGCGGGTGCCGGTTCATCTTGAAAATGAATTTGTATTTCCCGATGGTTCTGTAGCCTGGTTTGAACTGAGCTTTCAACCCATCCCCGAAGGTATTTTTATTTTATCAGTAGACATCACCCAACGGAAAAAGGCAGAGGAAACACTGATAGAAAAAATGGCCCAGTTGCAAACACTGGGTGATAATTTAACCGGCGTGATGATCTTCCAGTTGTTGGGCCGAAAAGATGGCACCCGGGAATTCACTTATGTAAGCAATGGCGTATCCCATTTTTCGGGCAGAACTGCAGAAGAAGTAATGAAAGATCCGTCTCTTTTATATGGGTTGTTACTGGAAGAAGACCTGCCCGCTTTTATAGCTGCGGAGGCGGAAGCGAATAATACTCTCTCTGTATTTAACCAGGAAGTGCGCTGCCGCAATTATAAAAATGAAATACGGTGGCTGCAGATCGTATCAACACCCCGCCGCCAGCAAAACGGCTCGGTGGTTTGGGATGGCTTCCACATCGATATCACCGAGCGAAAACTGGCAGAACAACAGGTACAGCAGATGAATGCTGAACTGGAGGAAAGGGTGGCAAAAAGGACCCAGCAGCTTAAAAAAAGCATGGATGAAATGGAAGCCTTTTCCTACTCGGTGAGCCACGACCTGCGGGCGCCATTACGGGGCATCATTGGCTTTACATCGATACTGGAGGAAGAGTATAGCAGCAAACTGGATGCAGAAGCGAAACGGATCACCGGCATCATTAAAAGTAACACGTTGCGGATGGGTAACCTTATAGATGACCTGCTCAGTTTTTCCAGGGTAGGACAGCATGAGCTACACAAACAAATCCTCAACACAAACGACCTGGTTGCACAGGTGATCGCTGGAATCGAGCTCCATGGCGCCAGTATCGCTTGGGAAATACCAGGCTTGCATCATTCCTATGCTGATTACACATCCCTCAAACAGGTATGGGTTAACCTGTTGTCTAACGCAGTAAAATATACGCAGGGAGCAGCCAACAGGAGAATTGAGGCCGGCTCATACACCGGAAAAAATGAGACCATATTTTTTGTAAAAGACAATGGGGTGGGCTTTGATGAACTGTACGCCGACAAACTATTTAAAGTGTTCCAGCGATTGCACTCCGGTAATGAATTTGAAGGAACAGGCATTGGCCTTGCCATCGTGGACAAGATCGTTTCAAAACATGGTGGAAGGGTTTGGGCCAAGGGTACAAAAAACAAAGGCGCCTGCTTCTATTTCAGTTTACCGGATACCTACCCGCAATCAGTTTAACAGGAACGGCTACCTGCATTTTACAAAGGTCGCCTTACATAAAAACGAAAACGGATGTTGTGTACAAAAAAAAATAGTATTAACTTGTTAGCAAGGCAAAAACTACGGGAGCCCATCTCCTGTAGAGAGATTGCTGCCGGTATTTATTTCTTTAACAACACTAACATGCTGAACACAGTAGCCATACCGATGCGCTGTTCCTGCCGCAATATGAATAATGACACTGCCTGCAAGCTGTTCGTACATCCCGTTTCTGTAAACCTTCAAACAGTATTATGAAACGCAGTCAAAGAATCATCACATTTATTGCCCTTTTGTTGCCCGTGTTGCTGCTGGCTGTGTATAGCTTTTTACAAACCCGGAGCCAGATCATCGACCAGGTGTATGATGAACGCAAAGGATTGGCGTCGGTAACAGCCAGGATACTACACGAAAAGCTTGACCGTGTGGCCGAAGTGGGACAGTCGGTGGCAAAATGGCCCAGTATCAGGGAGGCTTTCGCGGCGGGCCATGCTGGCCATATTGCTGAGTTGATGGGTACCATCACCCGGGATTTCCCCTATGTATCCAATGTACTTATCACCGATACTACCGGTACAACTGTTACGGCAGCGAAAGACACGGGCGGGTACAGGGAGTTGCTGAGTCATCTTGCACCTGTACTCTCCCAGGTAAAGGCGCCCGGCAAACCTGTATTCAGCGGCATTTATCATCCCGGAAAAATTCCTGAACAATATAATAGCCTGCTGGTGGTGGGAATTGAAAACCCTGCCAACCGGCTGGTGGGATCGCTTGTTTTTGTGATCGATCTCAATCACCTGCTGGAATGGAGTGACGAGATCAATGTGGGCAGATCCGGCTCTGTATATATCATCGACCCGCAGGGCCGGTTGGCCTATAATTCCTGGCGGTACCCGGAGTCAGGCATCACCGATTTCGGCATTTTACCCGAAGTAAAAAAATTGCTGCAGGGGCAATCCAATGCCGTTTTATTGAATGAACCCAACAGTAAAAAAGAACATTTGTTCGCCTACGAACAGGTGCCAAAATATGGATGGGGTGTCATTGTACAGGAACGGGCCGATGCAGCTTTCTCACGCAACAACAGCATCCGTTCGGTATTTGTATTCTATTGCCTTTTTGTACTGCTGGCTACGGGCCTGGTATGGATCATACTGAAAGGTCTTGTACGGCAGCGGAAAACAGAAATCGATCTCAAACAAACGAATGAAAATATTCACCTGCTCATCGATAACGTGAAAGACTATGCGATTTTCATGATCGACCAGGATGGAAATGTAAAAAACTGGAATAACGGCGCCACCTCCATTACAGGGTACTCAGAAAACGAGATCATCGGCCACTCCTTTACTGTTTTTTACACGCCTTGTGACATTGAAGCAGGAACGCCGGCGAAATACCTGTCAACCGCCCGGCAGCAGGGGCATTTCGAAACAGAGGGCTGGCAGGTGCGGAAAGAGGGGCAATTGTTTTTTGCCAGTATCGTATTCACTGCCCTTTACAATGAGCAGCAACAGGTGTACGGATTTTCACTGGTATGCCGCGACATTTCAGACCGTAAGAAGGCACAGGAAGAACTCGAATTACTTTCGTTACAGATCAACCAGTCAGACGAAGCCATTTACACCCTTGACTCCGAACGGCGGGTCAGGAGCTGGAACATGGGAGCGGAAAAATTATATGGGTACACCCATGATGAAATGCTGGGCAAAGAAC
>CAYVLT010000336.1:0-4796 GCA_964452405.1 uncultured Ferruginibacter sp. | reverse complement strand
GCAAAGCTGGACCTGGAAGCAAAAAAAGACCTGTACTATTCTGTCACCACCGGCTTATCAGCCGTAACAAGCGCCATGAAGGCATTCAAAGGCGATGAAGAACTGAACCAGGATGCGGAGAAAGCGCTGGCCTTGCTGAAACAGCAGATCGGCGAAAAGATCGGGCACATTAAAAGTGCCATCGACGTTACCAGCAGGTTCATGGACGACAAAGTGCTGGAGGATAAAGCCAAATCAGCGCAGGCCATTGAACTGATCAACCAGTTTGATCTGCAGGCTGACTTCAATTACAGCAATCATGCGTTGCAGCACAATAACAACGGGCGGTTGAAAGATGTGAACATCAGCGACCGGTACCGTGGCCTGCTCGACTAACGAAGACGGGCGTTCATGCTCACTACTGCAGCAGCAACTGGAATATACCTGACCCATAAAGCTGAGCCTGTACAAGTGAGTGACACAACGGTGTTGAGTAATGCTTCAATGCCGGCTTCCAACAACAAATAAATGCATTGAACCCGGGCTGTAAAAATGGATGGGCACACAGCCAGGGGATCTTATTGCCCGCAAAAAAAAAATTTAAAACAAACAAAAACATACAACTATGGCAATCAAATTAAAACCCGCAGGAAAATTATTCATCATTGCAGCAGTGGTTACTGCCGGCATATTCAGTGTAAGATGGTACCAGAACCGCCCGAAAGAAGTAGGGCCTTCTGTAGACCTGGGACAGGTGAGCCTGCCCGATGCTCCTGAAGCATCACTCACCGGAAATGCAGTGCTGCTGCCACTTCCATCAGCCGAAAAAGCTGTTAACGGCGGCACACAGATCAACTGGGAAAGAATGGCCTGGAACAGCCAGTTCTCCGGAATGTATGCTAACGGTGGCGCACGTACGACCAAAGGATCACTCTTCGACCTCGCTCACCTGGATGTAACTTATGTTCGCCAGGATGACTGCAACAGGCAGATGGCCGACCTGGTGAAATTCGCCAGTGATTATAAAACCAATCCCAACACCACCGCTGTATTGATCACGTTCATGGGAGATGGTATGCCCGCTTTTATGACCTCGCTCTCCAAAGAGCTGGAACCATTAGGTGCGGAATATCAACCCATCATCATCCCGGTGGCCCACGGTAAATCATTTGGTGAAGACCAGGTGATGGGTCCTGTGAGCTGGAAACAGCAACCCAAAGTTGCCCTTGGCAAATGTGTGGCCGGCGTACTGCGTGATGGTGACATCAACATCCTGCTGAAATGGGCCGCCGACAACGGCCTGAAAGTAAACCCGGATGAAACAACTTATGATCCGGCAGCGATCAACATCATTGCAGCCAACGACTTCCTGGATGCACCCAACAAGTACATCACCGGGTACATGGAGAAAAGAAGGGTGGTGGAAAATGGTAAAACAACCGGCAGGGATACAACCGTAGGTGTGGATGCTGTGGCCACCTGGACACCCGGCGACGTAAATGTTGCCACAAAAAAAGGTGGACTTGTAACCATTGCCAACACCCGCCAGTATGCGAGCCAGATGCCTAACCAAACCATCGCCATTAAAAAATGGGCCAATGATCACAGAACAGATATTGAGAACATGATCATCGCCCTGGCACAGGCCGGCGACCAGGTACGTTCCTTCAACGAAGCAAAAGCATTTGCTGCAAAAGTGAGTGCTGATGTGTACCAGGAAAAAGATGCGGCCTATTGGTTGAAATATTATAACGGCGTGGTGGAAAAAGACCTGCAGGGACAAACCGTTAACCTCGGTGGCAGCACCGTGTTCAACCTGGCAGACATGGCCAATACTTTCGGCCTCGGAGATGATAAGGTAGACCGCTACAGGGCTGTGTACAACACTTTCGGCAATCTGATGGTGAAAATGTATCCATCATTGATGCCCACATTTTTGCCTTATGAAAAGGCAGTTGACAAAAGCTTCCTGTTAAGCGTGATATCCAACCACCCCGAACTGCTGCAGGGCAGGGCAATACAAACCACCTATGCAAGCGAGATCACTTCGGCTGTATCATCAAAGAGTTACAGCATTGAGTTTGAAACCGGTTCTGCCAACATCAAAACCGCTTCTTACCAATTGCTCAACGAAATTTTTGAAAGCGCCGTGGTGGCTGAAGGATTAAAGATCGGTGTGTATGGTCACACAGATAACAGCGGATCAGACCTGGTAAACATTCCACTGTCTGAAAAAAGAGCTGAATCTGTAAAGGCTTATCTCCTGAAAAAAGGTTTGCCCGCTGACCGTATCGAAGCCAGGGGCTTTGGCGCCACAAAACCGGTTGCTGACAACAGCACCGCAGCAGGTAAAAGCAGGAACCGCCGTGTGGAAATTGTGTTGGGTGAATAACCTATCCCTTAAAGCGGCAGGAAGGTGACCGGAAGGTCATCTTCCTTTTCTAAATTATTTTTTTGAGCCCGGCATTGGCATCTACCTGCAGCATCGTTGCGTCGCACACTTGTACGGCAGCAAGTACTGCAGCTGACAACATTCGCAATAGTCGCGGACCTGTCAATTCGATACCTTCTGAAAAAACAATCAACAGTATGCAAACAAACAACAACTATTATATCATGGAAACACTGATTAATATACCGGCCACCGGGAAAAGAACGATGCCCCAAAACAGGAAAAAGAGCCTGCTTAAATTACCAGGCAACATTTTCAGTCCTTTTGCAGTAATCAGCAGGAAGACATTCATCAGCATGGTTGCCATCCAGGTGGCTATCACTATACTGGTGTGGCAAAACACCCCCGCCGGCCTGATACCCAAACCAACACAGGTAAGCGCTGCCTTTTTACAAATGGCCGGTTCAAAACTGTTACTGGATAATTTACTGGTGAGTCTTTCTCTCACACTGCAGGCGATGCTGTATTCGATCATCATCACACTTCTTTTCGCGTATGCGTCAGTGATACCTTTTTTTAAAGGGCTTGCTGGTTTCATCGTGAAATGCAGGTATCTCACCCTCACCGGTTTGATCTTCATATTCACCCTGCTCACCAAAGACGGCAGCAGCCTGAAACTGTCTTTGCTCATTTTCGGCATTGTACCTTTTTTCACCACGTCATTCCTTGCTGTGATCGCGGACATACCACAACAGCAATACGATCTCTGTAAAACACTCGGTTATTCCAACTGGCAGATATTGTACGAAGTGATCGTAGTGGGAAAAGCCGACCAGGTTTTTGAGATACTGCGCCAGAATTTCGCCATCAGTTGGCTAATGATCACGATGGTGGAAGGACTCAGTATGAGTGAAGGCGGGGTTGGATCGTTATTGATAAAATATAATAAGTACAATGATCTTACCAACGTGATTGCCCTACAGGTGCTCATCTTTTTACTGGGCCTGGGATTCGATTATATTTTGGGAACCATGCGCCACTGGCTGTTCCCGCACAGCAAACTAAAAAGCACGACAACATGACAACACATAAAAAAAATCAACGGTTGCTGCAGGCACAAAACATCTGCCTCCGGTACAACGATAAAATAATTTTAAGGGACATCAATTTCTGCATCCAGGATATCGTACGCCCCGGTATGCAACAGGGCCAGGTAGTATCACTCATTGGCAGGAGCGGCATTGGTAAAACACAATTGTTCCGGATACTTGCCGGTCTACAGCCTGCCACCAGTGGTACTGTGCTGCTGCACGATGAGCAACCCGTACAGCCAGGTGATATGGGAGTGATCTTCCAAAACTATTACCTGTTTGAATGGAGAACAGTGTACCAGAACCTGTTGATGGCTGCTAAAAAAAATCCTTTATTAAAAGGCAATGAAGCAGCAGTGATTCAACAATATACTGCCAGCTTTCACCTGGAGCATGAACTGGATAAGTACCCGCAACAATTATCCGGCGGGCAGCGCCAACGGGCCAGCATCATCCAGCAACTGCTCAAAGGATCAGATTTTTTATTGCTTGACGAACCATTCAGCGGGCTGGATGTGTGCGTGCTTGACAAGGTGACCGATCTTTTGCTACAGGTATCCATTTCAGATGAATTGAAAACACTCATCATCGTGTCGCATGATATTGCGACAGCCGTTGCCATCTCAGACACCGTACTGATTCTTGGTAACAACGATCAGGCACCAGGCGCAACGATCATCCGGGAGATCGACCTGATTGAACGCGGGCTGGCCTGGAAAAAAAACAACCGCTCTGAAAAAAACTTTCTTGATACCGTAGCAGAAATAAAAGCTTGTTTGTAGTTGTTGTTATACAGTCCCTCTTTTGCGAAAGCAGAAGGGGGCTGTTTTTGTAAAGAAAACTGTACAGAGTATACCATAAAAAAAGAGGCAGTCACAAGCTGCCTCTTTTTTTAATACACTTACTGAATTATTGCTTGAACAGTTTTTGTGTTTGCAGTATGCAGTTTTTACCAGACAGCCTTACAAGGTAAATACCGCCCGTTAAAGAACTGAGGTCAATGTGCACCACATTCCTTCCTGCCAAACTGGTGGTTGTTTTAACCAACTGTATTTTTCCTACCATGTTCGTAACTGTTACTTCCAGCTTTTCGCCTGCAGCCACCGCATCAAACTCCAGTATTACCTGGTTATTGGCAGGATTCGGGTACACGGTGAAACCGCTTCTGACAAGTACTTCATTTGCAGCCGATGCTGTTCTTGCAGCACTGGTGCCGGTAGCAGCCACCGCCGGTCTTGCCTGTGCAATACTCACAACCTTGCTCACCCTGGTACCGGTACCACATGCATTGCTGATGTCGGCACTCACCGTACCTCCGGAAGTACCAAAATCAA
>CAYVLT010000335.1:0-4817 GCA_964452405.1 uncultured Ferruginibacter sp. | reverse complement strand
CTTTCAGTTCAAAATCCAATCCCTGTTTCTTCAATCCATACAGTACATGCATAATCCAGTAATCCTTCTCAATAAGCCCCGGCAGGATGTTGTTTTTATCTGCCAGTATATTGAGCAGGTCAGGAAAATCTTTATGATTATGAAGATAGATTTCCGCCATATTAAAGCGTATTTGGTTGAAGCAATGGGGCAAATAATTTTTTTGCCTTTACACTGCCATATTCCACTACTGAATGTTTCAGCTTTTTCTTGTCCATCATTTCAACTTTGTCAGCCACTTTCTTTAGCACTACATTTCTGTCTTCAGCCAGTGATTCAAGATTGTTTACCAAATCAACCAATAAAAATTCGGGTGTTAGTTTTTTAGGAAAGTGAGGCTTTATTTTAAACTGAAATGTTTTGTTACCCAGCTTAAACTCGCCGTGGCGTTTATGGTTATACACCGTTCTTTCGTTATACAACTGGGTGGTGCCCACACCAAGGCTGTTATATACATTTGGTGTAGTAAGTAAAAAGCGATGGTCTTTTAAAAAACTTTCAACCAACATATTTTCATCAGGTGGTGTTTTACCAAAAGCACTTTCTTTTGGGTAATAGTACAGCCCCTGAGACAGTTTTTGCAAAGTGCCATCCTGCAGCAACTCATCCAGATGTCGGTCAACCGATTTAGACCAATTAGCCAGTTCAGTACGGCGGTAAACCTCACCTTGCTTTAATTGCCTTTTTAATTGCTGTAACCTGCTCATATACTTTCTATTTACTGAACAAAAGTACAATATTTTTTGACAAGCGACTGATATTTAATTTAAAATTCATGCAAATATTACCATAATAATTTGATAGTCAAAGTTATTCATCCTTAATAATTGACTTTATTTTGCTGTGTGATAATATTAATCAAAGAAAGGGATGCAAATCAGGAACCTGAGCCAGTTGATTTCCTTTGGTTTACAGTACTCAAGTTAATTATGCTTTTCAAAAATTGCCTTTAGTTGCTTATCAAGTTCAGTTGTTTCTGCTCCATACCGACCGATTATTATGCCTTCTTTGTCAATTAATATCTTGGTAGGAAATGATGTGATATTGTAGTTACCGTCAAGGCTGTCACATAAAACCTGGTGCCAGGGAAGGGAATCATTTTCTATTGCTTTTAACCAGGCGTCTTTTGAGCCATACTCTTTTGCAATACCAATTATATCAAAGTCTTCATTTTTATACTGACTATATATCTCCTTTAAATGAGGATGACCTTTTCTGCATGGCACACACCAGCTTCCCCAAAAATCAAGTAAAATATATTTCCCCCGGAAAGCCTGCAAGGTTAGGGTTTGCCCATTTTTGTCTGTGTGGGTAAAATCGAACGCCATTTTCCCAGGTACTGCTACTTGTCTGTTTAAAAGTTCTTCAGCGATTTTCTTTCCATACCAACTATTCTTAACAGGCAGCCTAAATTTTTGATAATATGCCTGCAGGGAATCTGTCGGAAAAACACCCTGGTTCATTTCTATAACATTCTGCGATAGCAAATATGCTGTAACAAACGATTGGGGGGTCTTTTTAAAAAAATCAAGATAGGCTTCCCTGCATTCCTCAAAATAAGGTTGCAGCACCCAATCTTTCAGTTCTTGAAATTTAGTATTACTTCGTGAGCTAATTCTGTCTAAAGTATCTAAAACTACTTTCCACCGGCTATCAATTCCAGAGAGTTGTTTGTTAATATTACTATATTCATATCCACTCTTAGAACCAAAAACTTCAACTTCTTTAAGAGCCGGGTCTTTAACTGTAAGGATTATCAGCTTAGGTTCAATAAAGAAACCTTTTTGCCCTTTATTATTACTCAGTATTGCAAATACGGGGTGTAAAATATTTCCAGAAAAGTGAAATACTCCATTCCTCAGTTGGCAACTGTCCAGATGGCCTGTTCCATTAATTTCATAACTCAAATACATTTTCCCATTAAGTGTATCGGATATGCACCGTCCCTTTATATTAAATGGCAGGAGTTTTTGTGAAAGGAGATTTGTGGATAAGGCAGAAAGCAGAAAAGTAAAAATCAGGAGCCGAATATTATTTTTCATGTTTATCAATAAAGTATTTGGTTGAATATGTTACTGCCCGAATCGAGCCTGCTACATTTATCAGCGGTAATTGAAGATAGGGCATTATAAGAATCATTTTTTACAAAGCTTTCTTAATACATCTTCAATCCAATTTTTATTAAATAAAAGTCTGTATTTCGGCGGAATACCCACACCGTCAAATTTTCTTCTGTATTGATAGCGGGTTGTGGTACAGCCCAGCATCAAATTGGAATTGGGAACATCTACGGCAAATACATTTCCATAGCCGGTGTAACCTGCCGAGTTTTCGCCAAAAGTGGTTACTTTTTTGCTTTGCATGGCTGAAAAGATAAAACCTTCACAACTGCTTGCGGAATTGCGGTTGTAAACGACAGCGACTTTTTTGGGGAACCGGAGTGTTTCACTACGGGTGGTATATTCTGCACTATCCATTGGTATAAAACTGTTTTGTTTTGCCATTTTCATTTTTTCTACATACCCCCGCATACTGCTAATTGCATCACTGCCATAGGAAGAAGAATCGTTGAGCATTTTACTTAACTCATTCTGATAAATTGCAAGATTGGCAGGAGTAACATACATATCAAGAACATCTGATACAATAGGATTGGTATAAATAAAATCAATCAAACCCTGATAGCAATCGTCTGAACCGCCTGCGTTATCCCTTACATCAATTACAAGATAAGGTGTTGAGGTAATTTCATCATAGTGCTTCTTATAACATGAATCAAGCAGGTTGAAATACGACCCTAAAAATGAACTCACCCGTAAATAACAAGTGCTGTCATTTAGCCTGTTAAATTCAAAAACTCCCTCATTATTTTCCTTTTGCGGGTTCTTGCTAAAATAGAGGTCTTCAAAAGTGCCATTATAAAATGAAACTCTTTTTCGTTGTTTGGAATGGTCTTTTAGAGAAAGGGTGGCGTCAAAAAGGTTGTCTGCTTCGGGAGTTAATATAAATTTCACCTGTCCCGGTCGCCATAAAACGGAAGATGATTCAACTATTACACCTTTGTATTTAAGTCCCGCTTTAATCAATGCAATCGTATAGCCCGGATACAGAAATGAATGATAAATACCTTCAACCTCCTGCAGGCTTTTTTTATTTAGTCTGTTTATCTGGCCGGTATTTAGTGTAACCCATTCTGTTTTTTTGTAATTCTCTGATGCCTTAATAACTGCTACGGCAACGGAATCATTTTCATCTACCGGAATACTTTTAGTACGGATATAGATATGCTTATCTTTAAAAAAACGAAGGTATTCTTCAATAAAATAGCTGCAATTGGTTTTCCCCGAGTCTTGTTTTATTTCTTTTAAAATCGTTGTAGAGAGTGCTTTGTATTCACCCTGCCGTGCGGTTGTCACGTTATCAGAAAAAGCAGCATGGTTTTGTTGCAGGTATTTTCTTACAAACTCAAAGTTGTCAGCACAACTGCATTTTATATTTTGCCCGGGTGATAGTATCACTGAGAGCAATGCTGGCAACAACAGTATCTGTTTAGAACTGAATTTCATTTTGATATTACTTGAACTGTTTTGCATCGCTCAAATGCTCCATGATTGTAAAAACAAATGCGTCATAATCTTTTTGAGATACCGGCAAGCGGTCGTAAACTTCCAGTTCTTTTACAATAAAGGGCAAATACCTGAAGCCTGATGCTTCATTATCGCTCAATATTTTTTCTGCTTCTTTCAGCCTGCCCATTTTACGTGCAATAAGTACTTCACCAGCCCTTACAAAATGTTCATACAAACAACTGTTCCAATCAGTGTAAGCCTTTTTGCTCATCACATCCCGAATGGGTTCATAAAGTCGTTCTGTTGATTTTTTGAGGCTTGCCGGCAGCTTATCAATTGCGGGATTTACAAAAGGGTGGCCAAACTCATGTACAGAGAGATTGATGACCTTTTCAGGGAAATCAAAGCCAGTTACAGGATGTGCTGTATCCAACTGCTGAAAACTGAAGGGCCCAAAAGTATTGTAAATGCTGTTTGTTTTTTTATTCGTTGTTCCATAACCACTGCTTGTAAGTATATTAAAACATGGCACCAGGGAATAGTTAGCAAATGTCTTATTATAAAAATCTTCCAGAGTGTTTATAAAACCGGCAGGCGGGAGGTTTTTTTTCACTTCTTTTTCAATCAGCCTGTAATACACAGCATACTCCTGCATGTATTCATCAAAGTGAATATTCTTATAAAAAATATTCATGTTGTTTAAAAATTCAGTTGCCCGGTTTTTTGCATCTTCCATATTACCGGTTGGAGAAAAAGGAAGTATTACTGCATCATCCATCTGGGCATTTAATTTCGCATAAGGCACTTCATCAGCCTTAATTAAAAAATTCACAAGAAAATCGTTCCACAAATTACGTTTGAGACAAGAACGATAGAGTTGCATCATTGCGCAACTGTCAAAAGACTGGTAACGCCGGTAATTGATACAGGCAAGCAGGTACCAGTCTTTCCAGGTGCATTTTTTTCCTTCAATTACTACCGAGTCTTTATTGCCGAGGAAATCGGGTGCATTATCCATCTGCATCATGAATCCAAGCAATTCAATATTTTTATTAAAAATAATGTTGATGTTTTTTCCCGGCTTCAGGCCAGTATTTGCCTTTGACAGCTTAATATGATTTGAGCAGGAGAATAAGAACAGAAGCAGGCAAAAGCAAAAGGCACGGTTTATTCTCATACTGTAAAGTTTGATTACTATTACCGGCAATA
>CAYVLT010000334.1:0-4839 GCA_964452405.1 uncultured Ferruginibacter sp. | reverse complement strand
TGACTCGCAGACCATAGCTGTTGATACACGTTGTGGCTATGACAACGCTGGTAGAGTGCAAAAGATATGGCAAACTAATCCTGGTGCCAGTGAAGTGTTGATTGCTCAATACGAATACAATGCACTTGGTAAATTGGTAGATAAAAAACTACATAGTACTAATAGCGGTGTAAATTTTTTACAGAGTGTTGATTATCGTTACAACATACGAGGCCAGCTAACGAGTATCAATAATAGCAGAAGAATAGCTGATGGAGGTGTAACAAATGATGATGAAAATGATCTTTTTGGTATGCAGCTATTATATGATAAGGTTGACAATGCCAGCAATGGAGTGGGTAATACAGCAAATTTTACTGGTCTCATTTCTGCGGTAAAATGGAGTAGTTCCAGCACACCTGGTACATTCAATACCGGGGAGCGTTGCTTTCTATATACTTATGATAAAGTTTATCGTTTAACTACTGCCTCTTACAAAGCATCAAACGATGTAACTGGTGGAGCATTCAATAAGCATGTTGGAGGTTACAATGAAAACTTTAGCTATGACGAAAACGGGAACATACTTTCCCTTACGCGGTGGGCTATGTTAGGTAATACGCCAACGTTGACACAGATCGACAACTTGTCATACACGTATAAAAATAATATTGAAAATAAGCTGGACAATATCACAGACGGAATCTCAGGGGTCTCAGCAGGATACGGTTTCCGCAATATTACAAATAGCGCTGCTGCCTATAGCTATGACGACAATGGAAATCTTACAGTCGATCCTAAAAAAGGAACTGTACTTGATTATAATGAGTTAAATAAAGTAAGTATTATTCAAAAATCAGCCAATGCTAAGATTGAGTACCGTTACGATGCTGCTGGAATCCGCATTAGTAAGTTAGTTTATGATAATAGTACAACACCCACCGCCACTTACGAATATATTGGGGGCTATGTTTTTAAGAATGGTAACCTCAGTCATTATGCAATGGCAGAAGGTAGAGTAAGAAATGATGGAGGTTCAAGTCTGAATCTTAAAATGGAGTATTTTATTACTGATCATCAGGGCAATGTCAGAATAAGTTTTGAAGATAATGGTAGCGGCGTTGCGGTAATCAAGCAAGAAACAAGCTATTATGCATTTGGTATGCAGATGGCGGGAGGTTATTTGCCCACTTCGCCCAATCGTAATCTTTATAATGCCGGCAGCGAATGGCAGGCAGAGCAAACCTTTGAAGATGGCGCAACCTATGACTTAGATGGTACAGCGGAATATTATAGTACTTATTTTAGAGAGTATGATCCTGTAATTGGTAGGTTTAATGGTATAGATCCAATGAGCACGAACTCGGAAAATTGGACACCTTATCAGTTTGGAAATGATAATCCTATTTGCCTTAATGATCCGAGAGGAGATGATCCGCCAAAGGTCAATCCTGCCCAATTTAAAACTGCGATGGAGCTGCTTGAGTATATTCAACAGAACGGTATTTCTAACTTTGAGAGGGATTATATTTGGTGGAGTTTTTCGGCAACAGAAGGTAAAGGTATTGACGGAGGAACACTATCCGATTGGGCTGTAGGAGATGCGACTGTAGGCTATAATAGTAATGGTGACTATGGGGTTCAAATAAGTTGGACGGGACGTGTAAATAATGGAAATGGAACCACATTGGATGAAATAACGATAGGCAGGACATTTATTAAAATTAGCACATGGTGGGCAACTGCCCTTGGTTGGGGTGAAGAACACAGGGATGCGTCCCATAGTTGGATAAATGGTGAGCAGCATTATGACGTAATGTGGCAGCATAACTATGATTTATTCTTGCAAAGAAAAAGCTCAGGGGCTAATCTTGCTCAAACGGGGGATCGGCAAAGTTATTTGGATGGAATAAGCGAGTTTGAAAATGTTTTAAGAGCACATAAGGAGGGACGCGTATTAGAAGGAACTTTTGTTGGAATCTTAAGTGCTCCATTAGTATTAATGGCTGCAGCTGAAATCGGTGTTGGTTCTGCTTTTTCGTCATTATATGAGGCAGCGCAAGTTAAAATCACAACAGCAGGAATTGACGCCTATGTCGGATTGCAAACTTTTAAAAACTATGTCGTTACACAGTTAGGGAATGCGATTGTTACATACGGGCCAACCAGTATGATGTTTAATCCTGCTTTAATGAACGCAATGAATACTGGATATAAATATATAGTTAATCCTAATCATGTTGCAGCGGCTTTATGGTTTATAATGAGAAGTTTTGATAAGGAATTGCCTAAACGAAGGCTAGTAGTTCCGCAAATTGTTTTTTAAATTGCAAATTCTTATGGAAATTGTTGAAGAAGCAAGAAAGAACTATTCTTTATTTCTGGAGAAAATGGCCGATAAAGAAAGTTATTTGCACATAAAAAGTATAACTAATTTTATGAATAGCTTAGATGATTTTTATTCTATGCAAAGGAAAGAGAGAGCTGCCACAATATTAAATTCTTATTTTTTGTATGTCAAGGATAAAAGTATGATAAGCAGGAAAGAGTCTAAATACTTGTTTTATGAATTCATATTACCTCTTGGTAATATTTATAAAGAATCGCTTGGATTTAGTTTTTTGTATCAGCCGAGTTCTATTGTCATTTATTTTGCCCCAATTATTCTAATTGCGATTTATCTTAAAATAAACATATTGATTATCTTGGTGATTTTTTTAATTGGGTTATACATATTTCTTAAACTCAAAAAAAGAATGAAAAGTAAAAAAGTATTTGGTTTTAATTGGTGATTTTTCATATTCAATATAATTACGGTTATAATGACCTCCTCCCAAAAATCGGAGTACTATTAAATCAAAAATGTGGCAATATTCATAACAAAAAAAATGAAAAATTGCTCATGAAAAAAGACAAAATTTACTGGGGCGCAAATCGTCTTTTCGATCAATCAGTCTGAAACAGGTGTAAAGATTGAGGAGATATGCCGGAAGATGGGGATATCCGAAACTAGTTTTTACAACCGGAAGAAAAAATACGGAGGATCAGGTATACCCGAACTTCAGGAGTTGCGGTTATTAAAGGATGAAAATGCCGTTTAAAACAAATAGTTGCTGATCTGAGACTTGATAAACATATGATTCAGGATGTTATAAAAAAAGCTTGGGAGCCCATCCAAAAGAAAAAACCCACCGGATACCTCATGGAGCAATATCAAATTTCCACATGGACATCCTGAAAGATAATGATGATTCACCATTCTGTTATTTATTATCGTCATCTCCGTAAGGAAGATACAGCTTTAAGACTAAGAGTTATTGAAATTGTAAATACACGGGTTCGTTATGGACATTGGCGTATTTATACGTTGCTACGAAGAGAAGGATGTGGGTAAATAATCATAAACGTTAAACAGGGTTTACAAAGAAGAGGGGCTTAATTTAAGAATTAAACGGGTACGAAGAAATAAAGCTCTGGCTCATTGTCTGTAACGTCCTGTGGACAACAGTCTGCTTGGTCAGTGGAATTTGTCACCGATGCATTGTTTGATGGAAGAAAATTTAGAACCTTAACTATAGTTGATAAATTTAATCGGGAGTCCCTGGCTATTATGCCTGTCAGTCTCTGAAAAATGCAGATATTGTAATAGCTCTAGAAACAATATTCTGGGAACGGGGAATAATTCCAAAACGGATTCAAACAGATAATGGAAGTGAATTCATATCTAAAGAAGTTGAGCGTTGGGCTTATGAAAATAAAGTGATCATGGACTCTCAAGACCAGGAAAGCCGACAGATAATCCATTCTTAGAATCATACGATGGAAGTTTTCGTGATGAGTGTTTAAGTGCACATTGGTTCCTATCTTTGAAAGGTGCGGCAAAGAAGATAGGATCATGGTGAATGGAATACAATTATTGCTATTCATATCGTTCACTGAAAAATATTACGCCGCTAGAATGTATAGAAGATTACCTTATTGAGAATAAATGAATCGAATCCCTGCCGGGAACACCTGGATATGATTTGCCGTTTTTTTCAACAGCAAAAAATACATCAACAGCGGTAGAAAAAACATTAAATCATATCCAGAGAAATTGAATTAAATAAACTCCGTTTCTATATTTTACCTTGCTACGGAATAAGGGGTATCTCATTTTCGCTACTACGTAACCTGAATGTTCTGTTTCAATTTCTCTTTGTGCTTCCTGTTTTTTTTCTTTTTCTCAAGCGCAGCTTTCGGGTGGACTCGGTAAGTACTTTGCCGTCACTATGACGTGATTCCTTTAGTTTATAAGATACGTTAGCGTATTGATCTTTTTCATAACTCCGACTTAATTTGCAAGTAAATACTGTCGCCTTCAATTACGAGGTGAATTCAATCATCTTATCAATAAAAAGTTGCCCTCTCTTTCCATTAATTTGCCTGACGTTGTAACAAATCGTAGGCAGTAGACGTAAGCTCCTGCCTGCTGTTCAATACCTTTAAATTTTCCATCCCATCCAACATTTAATTTATTGGTTTCAAAAAGCAGTTGCCCATACCTGTTGTAAATTCTAAAATACTCAATTTTTGCAAGAGCTTCGCCTAACGGTTTAAACACATTATTTATTGTATTGCCAGGGCTAAACGCAGTTGGTATAAATACACTTAGGTTTTTGAATACTGTAATGTTGATGGTGTCATATCCTATGCAACCCTCTATAGAATTAACTTTTACAATGTATATAGCATCATTAACCAGGGTAACCAAGGGGTTTGCAATGCCAGGATTACTGAGGCCTGTACTTGGTTGCCATAAGTAAAATTCACCTCACTTGCATTCAGTTGCAATGGTTGGTTGTATAAGGCAAAAGTATC
>CAYVLT010000333.1:0-4856 GCA_964452405.1 uncultured Ferruginibacter sp. | reverse complement strand
GGCAGGCAGTGGCTTTGCGTGTGGAAGGCAACCGGGCCTCTTTTTATGAGTGCAATTTTACTGGTTTCCAGGATGTACTGTTTTTGAGCGGAAGCGGCGTTAAACAATATTTCGATCATTGCTATATTGAGGGTACCACCGATTTTATCTTCGGCGCGTCTACGGCTGTGTTCACCGACTGTCATATCCACAGTAAAAAAAACAGTCATGTTACGGCAGCCTCAACCAATAGTATTATTCCTTTCGGGTTCGTTTTTTTCAATTGCAGGCTTACCGCAGATAGTGCGATCAACAAAGTATCGCTGGGCCGGCCATGGGCGCCAACAGCCAGTGTTACTTATATTCATTGTGAACTCGGCGGCCATATCATTCCCGAGGGATGGAACAACTGGAAAAATCCAGCCAATGAAGCAACCGCACGGTATGCAGAATATAAAAATTTCGGTGCAGGAGCTGATACCGGCAAGCGGGTTCCCTGGAGCAGGCAGCTCACGGATGAGGAAGTAAAAAAATATACCATCGAAAATATCCTGGGGGCATGGAAACCATATGTAAAATGAACAGGAAAGGCATCCTGCTGCAAACAAAAATGAAACTGGTCGCAATTCACATACTGCTGCTATTGGTATTTTCATCCAATGCAATTGCACAGGTGCTGCCGGTTAAAAAGAGTGCATTGTTTTATCAAAACCCGGTGATCCATGTAGACTACAGCGATCCTGATGTGATCGCAGTGGGAGAGGACTATTACCTGGTGGCTTCCAGTTTTAATGCTATTCCCGGCCTGCCCATTCTGCACAGCCGCGACCTGGTGAACTGGTCGCTCACTGGGTATGCATTACCGGAGCAGGCACCCGTAGCGTTATTTAACAAACCGCAACATGGTAAGGGTGTTTGGGCGCCTTCTATCCGGTATCACCACCATGAATTTTACATTTATTTTCCCGATCCTGATTTTGGTATCTACCTCACCAAAGCAAAGAATATTAATGGACCCTGGTCAAAACCTGTGTTGGTACAGGCCGGGAAAGGCCTTATTGATCCCTGCCCGTTGTGGGACGATAACGGCAACGTGTACCTGGTTCATGCATTTGCAGGCAGCCGCGCCGGATTTAAAAGTATTTTAGTGGTTAACAGGCTCAACGCAACCGGCGATACAGTGCTGGGGGATGCAGTGCTGGTATATGATGGTCATGATGAAGATGCAACTGTTGAAGGCCCTAAGTTTTATAAACGCAATGGTTACTATTACATCTTTGCCCCGGCCGGCGGGGTGAGTACTGGTTGGCAGATTGTATTGAGGAGTAAAAATGTATTTGGGCCCTATGAAAGAAAACTGGTGTTGAAGCAGGGTACTACCGGCGTGAACGGTCCGCACCAGGGCGCATGGATACACACCGTGTTTAACGAAGACTGGTTCATTCATTTCCAGGATAAGGACGCTTACGGAAGGATATTACATTTGCAACCCATGCAGTGGAAAAATGATTGGCCCCTGATAGGGATCGACCAGGATGGTGATGGAATCGGGGAGCCGGTGGCAGCGTACCAGGTTCCTGCATCCAGGGGCGGGAGAAGCAAAGAATTCCTGCAAACATCCGATGAGTTTAATGGTGCTTTTATCGGGCTGCAATGGCAATGGAATGCTAACCGCCAAAGTTCCTGGGCCTTTTGTTCGCCTGCCATGGGAGTGTTGCGCATGAACAGCGTGCTGCAGGAGGAGGCCGTCAACAATCTCTGGGAGGTACCGAATCTTTTATTGCAGAAATTTCCTGCTGAAGAATTCAGTGTGGTTACCAAACTTTCATTTACAGCAAAAACGGTGGGTGAATCAACCGGGCTGCTGGTGATGGGGACCGATTATGCAGGTTTGGGATTGGTGAAAAAAGAGGATGCTGTATACCTGTTTTCCTCCGTTTGTAAAAATGCGGATAAGGGAAATGTAGCAGCGGAAAAATTGTTGCAGCGGGTAAGTGCAAGCACGATCTACCTTGCTGTACAAGTTCAAAAGGCAGCGCAGTGTACATTCAGTTACAGTACAGATGGACTCACGTTTACGGATATCCCGGAAAAATTCACCGCAGTACCGGGTAAATGGATCGGTGCAAAATTTGGCTTGTACTGTAACAGGTTGCAGGTAACAAATGATGCCGGTTATGCGGATATCGACTGGGTGAGGGTTTCACAGTGAGCCTCTGTCAGGCCTGGTTAATACGTAAAATGAATTGTATGAAATATACTTTATTCCTGATAGGCTTTATTGCTTTTTGTGTACCGGCTGCTTTTTCGCAGACGGCTGCTGAAACTGCGGTGGAACAAACGGTAGCTGCCTTAAGTAAGGCAATGGTGGATGCCGATTCTGCGGCACTCGACCGGCTTACCATGGCTGAACTGAGTTATGGCCATTCGGGTGGCACCGTACAGGATAAAAAAGATTTTATTGCGAAAATACTGGATGGCAAGAGCGATTTTGTTTCGATCGACATCACTGATCAATCCATCGTGCTGGTGAAGAATACAGCGATCGTAAGGCACATGCTGAATGCCATTACCAACGACAGTGGGAAGCCCGGGGAGATTCACCTGAAAGTATTGCTGGTATTTGAAAAAAATCGTGGCGCATGGAAGTTGCTGGCCAGGCAGGCGGTGAAGCCTCACTGATTTTTTTGGGGAATGACCGGCACGAAAAAATGAAAATGCTCCACGCAGAAAAGCGCTTTTTGTAATATGTTTTTTTGCTTGTCGTTATCGGGAACGATTGCATAAAAATACTGCTGACAACGGAAAATGCGGGGTAAAAAAAGGTTTATTATTGACAAATGATTGTTGCAGCTTTTGTTTAAAAAACTCACTCTATAACAGAAGACTGGCTGCTTAAATGATGTTTTGGAATTTTAAAATTGCTATATGAACAAGCTACTTGGAATACTGCTTTCCGTTCTACTTTCTTCAACCGTATTTGCACAAACACAAACCATCAAAGGTGTGGTGACAGATTCGTTGGGTAACCCCATCAAAGGAGTAAACGTTTTTTCAAAAGCAGGTAAAAAAGGTACCCAAACCGATGCCAATGGAAATTTTTCCATCACTGTTAAAGGAGAAGGAAATACGGATCTTATTTTCTCAGGTGTAGGGTATAAATCTGCGATTGTATCGGCCAACGGCAATAAGCAGATCACCGTAAAATTAAAACAGGATATTATCGTGCAGGATGAAGTGGTGGTAAACGTGGGATATGGAACCCTTAAGAAAAGAGAGGTGTCGAGTGCGGTATCTTCCATTACGGCAAAAGATATTAAAGACGTTCCCATCAACAATGCTTCCGAGGCGCTTACGGGCCGGCTTGCCGGGGTGCAGGTAACCACTTCGGAAGGTGCACCTGATGCAGATGTGAAGATAAGGGTGCGTGGTGGCGGATCGATCACTCAAAGCAACGATCCGTTGTACATCGTGGACGGCGTGCAGGTGGATAATGGGTTGTCAACTATTTCTCCGCAGGATATCCAGAGCATCGATGTACTTAAAGATGCTGCTGCAACCGCCATCTATGGTGCAAGGGGCGCCAATGGGGTAATCATCGTTACCACCAAAAGCGGCAAACAGGGTAAACTGTCCATCAACTTCAATACAGCGGTGGGCATGAAAAAACTAAACAATGAACTGCAAGTGCTGGATCCTTACGATTTTGTGATCTGGCAATATGAAAGAACAAGAAGTAATCCCCAGGATAGTTCTTCCTTCGCAGGAAAATACGGTTCGTACTGGGATACATTGTCTGTGTATAAAAACGCCAAAGTGGTTGACTGGCAGAAAGAAGTGGTGGGCAGAACAGGATTGATTGCCAACAACAGTTTATCGGTTAGTGGCGGTAACAATGTAACCACTTTCACTGCCGGCTACACGAACAACTACGAAAAAGCGATCGTTCAGAATTCAAACTACAAAAGAAACCTCTTTAACCTTAAAGTGGATATCCGCCCGACTAAAAAACTCAAGATCGGTGTGTCAGGCAGGTACATCAACCAGAATGTAGAAGGCGCCGGTGTGTCTGACGACAGGGGCTCTTCCTACAACCGGTTGAGGAATGCAGTGAAATACAGGCCTTACCTGAGCGATGGAGTCGACCCGATTGATGACCTGGCCGGAGATGAACTGAACGTGGGTAACAGCCTTTCGCTGATCAACCCTATCAGGCTTAACAACAATGAATACCGCAGGAAAACCACCAACTCCTACAACATCAATGGCAACGCAAGTTACAATATCACTAAACGACTCAGCTTTAAGACCACGGTTGGGTACGAGCATACCAACTATGTTGACAGGCAGTTCAGTGATTCGTTAACTTCAATCTCGCGTTTACAGGGTAGTGCCATGCCGGTGATAGAACTGGATACCACCCACAAATCACAGATCACCAACTCAAACGTATTTACATTTAAATTAAATAACTTCAGGAAGAAGCACGATATTGATGTGGTGCTCGGACAGGAAGTGGTGGTGCAGAAACAACAGTATTCGGGTAACCTTCGCCGTAACCTCCCTAATTTCACCACGGTTAAAGAAGCTATTTCCGACACGTCGCTGGGAGACTATTTCACCGGCTATCCGGTGTATAAGGATTTTGAATCCTCCCTGTTGTCATTCTTCTCCAGGGTGAATTATTCGTTCGATAAAAAATACATTGTATCCTTCAACATGCGTGCTGATGGTTCATCAAAGTTTGCACCTGGCCACCGCTGGGGATACTTTCCTTCTGCATCAGTTGCCTGGAGAATCGCCAAAGAGAATTTCATGTCGAATGTTACCGCCGTCAACGACCTGAAGCTCCGTTTGAGTTATGATACCGTGGGTAT
>CAYVLT010000332.1:0-4857 GCA_964452405.1 uncultured Ferruginibacter sp. | reverse complement strand
AAAAAAACTACAGGAAAACCCGGGTCTCCGGGTTCCGATCCGGGTACGCAACAAGCATAAAAACGGGCACTATGTATGGTTGGAAGGCGTGGCCACCAACCTGCTGAACGATCATAACGTGAAGGCCTACCTGTTTAATTTCCGCGATATCAGCCAGGAGCTGGCAGACAAGGAAAAACTGGTGGAACAAAAGGCACAACTGGAAGCGCTCGGTGATAACCTTTCCGGGGTAATGATCTACCAGCTTGAACTTGACCACAACGGAAAACGGAGATTCAATTACGTGAGCAACGGCGTAACGCTGCTTACCGGTAAAAAACCCGAAGAAGTAATGGAAGATCCTTCCATCCTGTACAATTTAATACTCGAAGAAGACAGGGCCGCATTTTTAGCTGCGGAACAGGCAGCCATTTCGCAAAAAAAAATCTTCAATACCGAAGTGCGTTGCAAAACACGCACCGGGGAAATACGCTGGTTGAATATTGTGTCTACTCCAAGAACTACACCCGACGGCCGTTTGGTGTGGGATGGCTTTCACCTCGATGTTACAGACCGCAGGGAGGCAGGAAGACAACTGGCCGACAGTGAAGCCCGCTTCCGTTCACTCATCGAAAACATTACCGATGCCATCGTGCTCAATGATGCGGATATGAACATTCTGTACCAAAGTCCTTCTGTTTCAAAAATACTGGGGTACAAACCCGAAGAGCGGAAAGACAGGAAAGTGATCGATTATGTTCACCCTGATTTCAGAAATGATTTTGAAGAATTGTACCGTCAACTCAAAGTAAAAAAGAATGAGCCTCTTCCTTTCCAGTACCGCTTCCTGCACAAAAGCGGGAAATATGTTTGGCTGGAAGGTGTGGTGACCAACCTGTTGGATAACCCGCTGGTGGGTGCTTACGTGGCCAATTACCGCAACATTTCGGAGCGCAAGGAAGCAGAAGAGAAAATTCACCGCCTGAATGAAGAACTGGAACTGAAAATTTTACAGCGCACTGCCCAGTTGAAGAAATCAAATGAAGAACTGGAATCATTTTCCTATTCGGTGTCGCACGATCTGCGGGCACCACTGAGGGGCATCATTGGGTTTACCAGCATACTGGAAGAAGAATACGGCAGCCAACTGGATGCAGAAGCCAAACGTATTACCGGCATCATTAAAGACAATACCCTTAAAATGGGGAACCTCATTGATGACCTGCTTACATTTTCAAGAACCGGGCGGCAGCAACTTGAAAAACGCTGGATCAACACAGATAATATGTTGAGCGAGGTAATTGCAGGTATCGATTTCAAACACGCCGGTCAACTTATTGAATGGCATACCGCTCCTTTGCAGGATACCTTCGCCGATGCATCTTCATTACGGCAGGTATGGATCAACCTGGTGTCGAACGCCGTGAAGTATTCTTCCCGCAGCACTCAGCCGAAGATTACAACAGGTTCTTACAGAACAAAAGACGAGACAGTGTTTTTTATCAAAGACAATGGAGTGGGTTTCGATGAAAAATATGCTGACAAATTATTCAAAGTATTTCAACGACTGCACTCGGGCAGCGAGTTTGATGGCACCGGTGTGGGATTGGCGATCGTGGAAAAAATAGTTTCCAAACATGGAGGCCGGGTTTGGGCAGAAGCAAAAGTAAATGAAGGCGCCGCCTTTTATTTCAGCCTGCCGAACCCTCCTCAAAAGGATCATTAACTTAAAAATTCAGTATATGGATTACAATTCAGTTGACGTGCTGCTGGTGGAAGACAATATTCATGATGCAGAATTAACCATCCGCGAGCTCCGGAAAAACAACCTGGTGAATAACCTCTACCATGCATCTGATGGCGAAGAAGCCCTTGATTACATTTTTGCAAAGGGAAAGTTTGAAGCAGAACGCAACATTGCCTGTCAACCACGACTGGTGTTGCTGGATATAAAAATGCCAAAGGTGGATGGGATAGAGGTGCTGAAGGCCATCAAAAGCAGCGACCAGGTGAAGCATACCCCGGTAGTGATGCTTACTTCCTCGAAGGAAGACCCGGACGTACATACCTGCTACTCGCTGGGTGCAAACAGTTATATCGTAAAGCCCGTAAACTTTGAAAAATTTGCGGAAGCGATCAAAAACCTTGGCTTTTATTGGTTGTTGCTCAACCAGCCTCCTGTATAAAATTCATGCTTTAAAACAGTAGTATGGAGACCCTGAAAATTTTAATGCTGGAAGACAGCGATGTGGATGCAGAGATCATTCAGCGCCTGCTTAAAAAAGACAATCCCTCCGTGGAATGCAGGCTGTGCATGACAAAGGAAGAATATGTAGCAGGCCTGGCATCCTTTCATCCGCAGGTAATACTGGCCGATAATGCGCTGCCGCAGTTTGATGCGTCGGAGGCGCTCAACATTGTAAACCACCTCTGCCTGCAGATTCCTTTTATCATGGTAACCGGCACCGTATCGGAAGAGTTTGCGGTAGACATGATCAAGCGGGGAGCCGATGACTATGTGCTGAAAGACAGGCTGGCCAGGCTGCCGGCAGCTATTGACACAGCCCTGAAGAACCGGCGTGCAGAAAAAGAAAAGGCTTTTGCACTGGAACAACTGGTTAAAAGCGAGGAAAAATACCGTACCCTGGTGGAGCAGGCATCTGATGGCATATTCATTGCCGATAGCAGCGGAAAATTCGTGATGGCTAACAACAGCGCCTGTACGCTTTCTGGTTTTACACAGGAGGAGATCAGGCAGCTCACTATTTATCATCTGGTACATCCCGAAAGCCTGGCCGCAGATCCTTTTCATTTTGAAGAAATGAAACTGCCGATGGGTGCAAGGTCTGAGCGCAAAATGATCTGTAAGGATGGCACGGTGAAAGATGTGGAGATCAGCGCTAAATTTTTATCTGACAACAGGTTCCTGGCTTTTATCCGGGATATCACCGACCGCAAGAGAGCCGCCGCGGTGCTTAATGAGGAGCGGGAGAAATTCGCCCGGGTGGCAGCCACTTCGCCCGGCCTGATCTTTACGATGAAGATAGACGGAACGGGGGCAGTGAGTTACCCTTATACCAGCAGTTCCTTTGATGATGTGTTTGGCTGCGACCAGGTGGTAATTAAAGATGATGCGGCCTGTATTTTCAGCAATATTTACCCATCAGACCTGCAGAAAGTGCTGGAAGCGATCCGGCAAACCCAGGTTGCACTGGAACCATTCAAGACGGTATACCGGTATCAACATCCTGTAAAGGGACTGGTGTGGCACGAAGTAAATGCCTTACCGCTTGCAGAGCCGGATGGTTCCGTGGTATGCCACGGTATCGTGATCGACATTACACACCGGAAAAGAGATGAGGAAAAGATTGTGAAAACCAACCGGCTCTATGCATTTATCAGCCAGGTAAACCAGGTGATCGTCCGCACCACTGAAGAGGAAGTGTTGTTCAGCGAGATCTGCAATATCGCCGTGGAATACGGGAAATTCAAAATGGCCTGGATCGGGAGTATTGAACAGGACACTGCCATTATTTCACCGGTAACCCATGCAGGCAATGAAAAAGGCTTTGTACGGATCCTCGCCGATACGTTCGCGAATGCAGGCCCAGACGACCCTTGTCCGGCTGCCGCAGCCATTCTCACGGGCAGGTATTACATGTGTAATGACATTGAAACTAACACGGAAATAAAAGACTGGAAACAAGCGGCACTCGAACGCGGCTATCAATCCTGCATTGCGCTTCCGGTAACCAAGGCAGGTCGTATCTATGGTTTGCTGAACGTATTTGCCGGCGAGAAACATTTTTTTGACGACTCCGAGATCTCATTGTTGCAGGAAGTAACAATCGACATTTCGTTTGCGCTTGAAGTGTTTGAAAAAGAAAGATTGAGACAAAAAGCTAATGAACAACTGTCTGCCAATGAAAAGCGTTTCCGTAAACTACTAGAGAACGGGAATGATGCATTCGCCATCCTGGATCCGGCGGGCCAGCCGCTGTATATTTCTTCTTCTGCCACCCGCGTGCTTGGGTACAGCGAGGAGGAGATTTTCAACATGAACATGATGTCGTTGGTTCATCCCGATCACCTGCAGGAAGTGGCTGACACGCTTGGCGAAGTGATGGCGAACCCGGGCATTCCTTTCGAAGGGCATATTTCCCGGCTTTTACACAAAGACGGCACCTATCATTGGTTTGAAGATACCATCACCAATATGTTGCACGATCCTGATGTTGGCGGCATTATAGACAATTTCAGGGATGTTACCGAAAGGATGAACAGCCAGGCTGCCCTGGCAGAGAGTGAGGAAAAACACCGCAATATTGTTGAGAATATCACTGATATCCTTTGTACCCACGACCTGCAGGGAAAAGTGATGTCAGTAAACATCAATGCCGGCAAAAACCTGGGTTATACCATTGATGAGATGATGCAGATGAATGTAAAAGATATCCTGGCACCACATTCCATGGAACGGTTTGGCGACTATATTGCCACCCTGGAAAATCACGGCTTTGCAAAGGGCCTGATGTATGTAAGAACAAAGGCAGGCGAAGACAGGGTATGGGAATTCAGAAATTCGCTCCGTACTGATACCGTTGCAACACCTTATGTATATGGCTTTGCGCAGGATGTAACTGAGAGAATCAGGGCAGAAGAAGTGTTGAAGGAAAGCGAAAAAACATTTTCCCGGATATTCTACCTCAACCCATCTATCTGCGCCATTAACGACCTTGACACTGACCAGTTTGTTGATGTGAACGAAGCCTTCCTGCATTATTTCGGGTTTAAGAAAGAGGAAGTGATCGGGAAAACGTCGGCAGGCCTGGGTATTTTTGATGCGGCCGCCCGGCAGCAGGTTATCGATAACATGGA
>CAYVLT010000331.1:0-4859 GCA_964452405.1 uncultured Ferruginibacter sp. | reverse complement strand
CATGCCGGCATTGGTGAACAGCAATGTAGGGTCATCTTTCAATACGATCGGCGCTGAGGGTACGATCACATGTTGTTTGGAAGCAAAAAAGTCGAGGAATTGTTGGCGTATTTCAGCACTCGTCATCATAACCAGTATCTTTTGGGTTGATTTTTGCGATTTAACAGTCTATATTTGTACGCTTTGACCAGCGTGGCGCAAAGGTAAAGAAAGCGGTTTACAAGTTGATCGAATTCGGGCGCCCGCCGGCAACTGTTTTACGGCTGCATGCCGCAGGTTTGTGATTGCAGCGCAGGGCGGGGCATTGATATTGAATGGGTCGAAAAAATTAAATCTGATATTGTACGCATCCGCGTGTGGCGGGGGTAAGGATGAAAAAAATAAAATACTTCTATAACACCAATACGCTCCGGTACGAAAAACTGGTAACACCCCTGAGGGTGAAGCTGCTGCGGATATTTGGTTTTATCTCTGCTTTTTTAGTTACTGCAGTCATGGTGATCTGGGTGTATACCAAATTTATTCCCAAGCCCACCGACAATGCCACCCAGGAACATTACCGGATGCTGAAAGATGACTACAACAATCTCGCAGGAAAACTGCAATCACTGGAGCGGCAGATGGCGGAACTGGAAAAACGCGATAACGATGTGTACCGCTCCATTTTTGAAGCCAATCCATTGCCCGACAGTGCAAGGGCAAAACTTACCGAAAAAGCGAAAGAGTTTGAAAAGGTAAGTGCTATGAGCGATGAGCAACTCAATAAAGACATTGCTGCGCAGTTAAGCAATATCAGCGCCAGGATCGAATACCAGCGCAACAGTTACACAGCCATTGAAAAGCTAATCCGCAACCAGGATGTTAAGCTGGCAAGTATTCCCGCCATTCAGCCCGTGAGCAATAAAGACCTTTCAAGGGTTGCCAGCGGTTTTGGTATGCGTATTCATCCCATTTATGGTATTCCTAAAATGCACTATGGTCTTGACTTTACGGCGCCGCAGGGCACCCCCATTTATGCAACCGGCGATGGAAGGGTAACTGCAGCCGGCCCCGGTACCGGCACCGGAAACCATGTGATCATCAATCATGGATATGGATATGAAACTGAATACATGCACATGGTACGAATCAAGGCCAGGGTGGGCCAGCAGGTAAAACGTGGCGAGGTTATTGGTTGGGTAGGCAGTACGGGAGCCAGTACGGGACCGCATTGCCACTACGAAGTGCACATTAACGGGCGGCCGGTGGAT
The DNA here is from genome assembly GCA_964452405.1 of uncultured Ferruginibacter sp. Classification (GTDB taxonomy): domain Bacteria; phylum Bacteroidota; class Bacteroidia; order Chitinophagales; family Chitinophagaceae; genus Ferruginibacter. The sequence continues at coordinate 3,609 of CAYVLT010000331.1, read as the reverse complement.
CCTGTTTACTTTTTCTTTAATGACCTGAATGCCGAACAGTACGACCGGTTGCTGAAGATTGCTGCCACGGGAAGTGCAAAAAGTTTTGACTGATTTTAACCCGTATCAACAGAAGGATTATATTTTTATAGTATCAATGGCTGAACTTACACAGATATCATTTGCATTTGACGACCTTCCACCCCGGCCGGAGCCGGTGAAAAAAGCGGCCCCCAAAAAGAAGATCGTTGCGCCGCCACCGATCGTGCTGGCCCCGCAGGAAGAAAAGAAGAAATCGACCCGCGGGCGTAAAAGCCTGAAAGAAATGAGTGCCGGCGTGCATTTGGTGGAAGTACCCGAAGATGAAGTGCTGTTTCAAAAAATGTATTATTCCATTGGCCAGGTGGCAGACTGGTTTAAAGTGAACCCTTCACTGATACGACTGTGGGAAAACGAGTTTGATGTGCTGAAGCCTAAGAAGAATGGAAAAGGGGACCGCCTCTTTCGCCCGGAAGATGTGAAGAACCTGCAGTTGATCTACCACCTTACCCGCGAAAAAAAATATACCCTGGAAGGCGCCAAGGATTATTTTAAAAACAATAAAAAAGCCGAGGAAAAATACCGTACCATCGAGGCCCTGAAAAAACTGAAAGCATTCCTCAACGAACTGAAGGCAAACCTGTAATGCCTGCGGCTAATTAACATTGTACACCTGCAAACCGGTTTTCTTAAGCAGGTACACTTTTCCGTTAGCTGCTTTTACCTGCAGCATTTCTTTGAAAGGCTCCGGCAGCGGGTATTGTTTTAGCTGCAGTGAGCCAGGCTGGTACTGGAATAACAGCGAGTCAGAAAATCCATAAAAATTTTTGTTGATCACCGTTACATTCTGCCAGCCGGTGAAATCGATCCTGTTTTTAAAAGAACCGTAAATATCAAAAATGTAGAATCCTTTTGCAGGATCGTAGAGGTTCACAAATCCGTCCTGGTCGATGATCTGCACCGGGGCGGGGATACTGTCGAACAACATCCTGAAATCCACGGTTTCGCTGAGCAAACCACCATTGTCATCTATCTTTTTTAGCCTGGCATCTCCTTCGTCGAATACCCAGATATTGTTATCATACGAACTGGCGATGGTTTTAACATTAAAGATGTATTGCTTGCGCAGGTTGATCACATTCCGCACATTCAGGAAACGGTCGAGCACCACCACGGTGGCAAAGTTCTGGTAGTACAACAGCAATTTCAGCGGGTTGGTAACATCCACCAAAAACAACTTCCCGTATTTTTTTACATCGTTGAATACACCCACCGAATCGCCATTGGCAGTTATTTTTTTTAGCTGGTTGCTGTTATTCACCAGGTAGGTGTTACCGAGGTTGTCAACGGTAAAATAGTTGTAGGCACCGGTATATTCTTTTTCAAAACGAAAGCTGGAGTCCTGCTGGGCAAAAGATGCCAGGTGGCCCGCCCACAGGCAGCAGGTCAACAATAATATTTTTTCGGCGAGCTTCATTTTTTATAATAGGTCAAAGTAAGATCGGTTCCGTCAAATACGGCATAACTCTGCAGGTTGATCCATTCACCCAGGTTTACATAACGGCTCTTGTTGTTGAGTGGATGATCGATGGCAAGGTGCCGGTGGCCAAAAATAAAATAATCGATCGCTTCCTGTTGCAACACTTCTTTGCTGTAAACGATGAGCCATTCATTTTCGTCGCCTAAAAATTTTTCTTCCACCGTTTTATCCGCCTGCCGGCTTTTGCGGGAAAAATAATTGGCCAGTCCCATGCCGATCGCCGGCGGTATGATGCCAAACAACCATTGACACAGCGGGTTGCGGAATACCTTTTTCAGCATTTTGTATCGATGATCGCCGGGGCCCTGGCCATCGCCATGACCGATTAAAAACTTTTTGCCGTTGAATTCAAAGCGGGTGGGTTCAAAATAAATTTTCATACCCAGTTCCCCGATAAAATAATCTCTCACCCACATATCGTGGTTGCCCACAAAAAAGTGAAGCTGTATCCCGCTGTCGGACAGTTCAGCCAATTTACCCAGCAGCCGCACAAAGCCTTTTGGTACCACGGTTTTATACTCGAACCAAAAATCAAACATATCCCCCACCAGGAAAATGGCGGCCGCATCTTTTTTTGCTTCGTCTAAAAAAGCAACGATCTTTTTTTCCCGCTCCAGGCTGGCGGCAGCGCCGGGGGCGCCGAGATGAAAGTCAGAAAGAAAATATATTTTTTTATCAGGCGCTAAAGTCAAAATAAATACGGTGAGTTTTTATTAATGCTTCAAAAATAATCAATCGCAGGCTATGACCCGTGGAATTGTTTACCGCAGGCAGTACCAATTTTTAAAAAAGAGTATCGGCTAACTTTTTTATTTTGTGAACCAATGATACTGGTATATTCAGCAAGGTTGAGTGCAAGACTGCAGTACATCTGTTCCTTTATTTTTTCGGAACTGATGCAGTTGCCTTGTGCCTTTACCGACAGTAAAGAACTGTTCAGGGAACAGGAAGCTGTAAAGCTGAACTATTCTGGGGCAAGGTTGCTGGATGAGGAATTATGGGTAACGCCTCACACGCTGTTGTTTGAAACGGATATCCGCCAGCAGCCTGTCAATTGTTTTATGTCGAACGGCTACCCGGCATTTTTTGGCAGTGAAGACGGGGAGCTGGACTTTGATATTTTCGCGGCCTCCTTTTACCTGCTGAGCCGTTACGAAGAATACCTGCCACATAGCACAGACGGTTATGGACGATTCGACCACCGGCAATCGCTGGCTGCCAGGGAAGGGTTTTTGTCACAGCCCCTGGTCAATACCTGGGCACAGCTTCTGGCAAAAAAGCTACAGGAAAAATTTCCGAAGCTTCACCCTGTTTTTCCTTCCTTTTCTTTTGTACCCACCTATGATATCGACATGGCGTACTCCTATTTGCACAAGGGCCTGTTGCGGAATGCAGGTGGATTTTTAAAAGCCCCAACAACGGAACGATTGCGGGTATTGATGGGTGTTAGTAAAGATCCCTTTGATGTGTATGATTGGTTAAACCAGTTGCACGACCGGTATACCGTGAATGCCATCTACTTTTTTTTGGTGGCGCAGAAAAACGGGCAGTATGATAAAAATATCTTACCCGGCACTGCGGCCATGCAGCAACTGATCGCCCGTCACGCAGCAGTTTATACGGTTGGGGTGCACCCCAGTTGGCAAAGCGGTTCTGATGAAAAATTGTTGCAGGAAGAGATAGGGGTACTGGAAAAATTATGTCATACAAACATCACGCATTCCAGGCAGCACTATATCCGGTTTAACCTTCCCGCCGGTTACCGGCGTTTGATCGATGCGGGTATCACAGATGATTATTCTATGGGATACGGCAGTATCAACGGTTTCAGGGCCTCCGTGGCCAGCAGTTTTTACTGGTACGATCTTGAAAAAGACGTCCAGACATCCCTGCGGGTTCATCCATTTTGTTTTATGGACGCCAACTCGTTTTATGAACAGCAGCTAACGGCAGCGCAGGCTTATGAGGAATTGATGGGGTATTATGATAGCTGTAAAAAAGTAAATGGCACGCTTACTACCATCTGGCACAATAATTTTTTTGGAACTAAC
>CAYVLT010000330.1:0-4865 GCA_964452405.1 uncultured Ferruginibacter sp. | reverse complement strand
CAAAGATGAATTGTTGTATTCACTAAAACAGATAGCAACGAAATATCCGGTACTCACGAACTCGGACTGTAGCGATGAAATGAGCCAGTTCATTTGCCGGGAAGCAAATAACAGATATCCAAATATCATCCAGCCAAATGATGCGCTGCAACTTTGGCAATGATATGAAAAACTAATGCTTCATTGTGCGGTGTGGATGGGTTAGTAAGTGAAGATTGGCACAATGGAGCATTCTTTTAAATCTTCATAATTTAAAATAGAGCGTATGAAAAGTGTGAGAGAAAAAAACAAGCCTAGACGGCGACCGCTGACTATGGGAGCAACCGGCTTAACGATGCTGCTGTCATTGTGTGCCGCAGCACAAGATGGAAATGCAGGTATCAATGAAGCTAACACCAAGGTGCGAAGTTATTTTGCTTCTGGTACTAATTTGATGTATGCGGTTGGCGCAATCGTTGGACTTATCGGGGCCGTTAAGGTTTACCAGAAATGGAACAGTGGCGACCATGATACCGGCAAGGTCGCCGCTGCATGGTTTGGCAGTTGCGTGTTCTTAGTAATAGTGGCAACTGTTATCCGGTCATTCTTCGGCGTATAAAAAAATTATTATGAGCAACAGTGTCTATCAAATCAACAAGGGCATAAACAAGTCCATCGAGTTTAAAGGGCTGAAAGCGCAGTACATCTGGTACCTTGGCGGTGGGCTTGTTGTGTTGCTCATTTTTTTTGCCATCATCTATATTATTGGACTAAATATTTTCTTTTGCCTGGCACTTATTGTAAGCCTGGCAACTGGTCTGTTTATGTATATATATAAACTGAGCCGTACTTATGGCGAACACGGCTTAATGAAAAAAGTAGCAAAGAAGGCAGTGCCAAACGTTATTAAAAGCTATTCCATAACTCTGTTAAGAAAGCAACTACAGCATGAAAAACCTGTTTGATATATTACCAATATACGGTGTTGAACACAGTTCCATTTTATCAAAAATGGGCGACATTACTATTGGCTTCAAAGTTGAATTACCTGAGTTATTTACCATGAGCAATGACGAGTATGAAGCTTTTCACCATGCATGGATAAAAGCAATTAAAGTACTTCCGGTAAATGCACTACTTCATAAACAAGATTGGTTTACTGAAACAAAATATGGCGCTGATTTCTCAAATGATGATACCAGTTTTTTAACCAGGAGTAGTGAACGTTTCTTTAATGAGAGGCCTTATCTTAATCATGAATGCTTTATATTTTTGACCAAGAAGCCTGTTAATAGAAAGGCTTCCTCTTCCGTTTTTTCCAGTTTACTAAGAAAAACAATCCTTCCTGAAGAAACTTTGCAGCCAAAACATTTTCATGACTTTTTAAATCATGTGGGGCAATTTGAAAAGATATTATCTGACAGTGGATTTATCTCATTAAAAAGATTGAATGATGCAGAGTTGATTAATGTAGTAATTCAGTATCTCAACCTGCAAACCAACGGTGAAGTGATTCGTGATATTGAATTTAAACCGGAATGGATGATTGGAGAAAATCATTGCCAATTATACACAATGGCTGATGCGGAATTTGTACCTGCTTTGTGTGGCTCAAGGATCAACTATGACAAGTACTCAACCGACAAAACAAAGTTCAGTGTAGGTTTTGCTTCACCCATTGGACAGTTGCTTTCCTGCAATCATATTTACAACCAGTATGTATTTATTGAGGACGTTCAAAAAACCATGCAAAAGCTGGAAGGTAAAAGATTAAGGCTTCAATCCCTTTCTGCATATAGCCGGGAAAATGCCATTGCAAAAGATGCCACAGATAATTTTCTGAATGAGGCGATAGCTGAACAACGCCTGCCAGTAAAAGCACATTTTAATTTATTGGCATGGACGGAGAACCGGGAGGAATTGAAAAATATCAGGAATCTCTGTTCATCGGCACTTACGCAAATGGACGCTACGCCCAAGCTTGAAACAGAAGGATCTGCACAAATTTATTGGGCTGGCATTCCAGGTAACGCTGCCGACTTTCCGATGAACGACACTTTTGATACCTTCTCTCCTCAGGCATGTTGCTTTTTTAACCTGGAAACCAATTATCGCTCTTCTGTAAGTCCCATTGGTATCAGGCTGGGTGACCGGTTGAGTGGCAGGCCTGTCCATGTTGATATTTCTGACGAGCCAATGGACAAGGGAATCTGTACGAATCGCAATAAATTTATCCTCGGTCCTTCTGGCTCCGGCAAGTCCTTTTTCACCAACCATATGGTGAGGAGCTACTATGAAAAAGGCACACATATTGTGCTGGTAGATGTGGGCCATTCTTACAAGGGGTTGTGCGATATGGTGAATGGCTACTACTTTACTTATTCCGAAACCAATCCTATTAAGTTCAACCCGTTTTACATTGGCGAAGCCGATACGCTGGATACAGAAAAAAAGGAAAGCATCAAAACCCTGTTGCTTGCCCTTTGGAAGAAAGACAATGAAACCTTCAACCGCAGCGAGTATGTTGCCCTTTCAAATGCCTTACAGCTATATTTCGACAAAGTGAGTGTGAACAAAGAATTGTTTCCCTGCTTTGACAGTTTTTATGAATTTCTAAAGGATGAGTTTGTTGAAGTGTTGAAAGGCGATAATGTAAAGGATAAGGATTTTGATGTTTCAAATTTCTTGTACGTGCTGAGACCTTATTATAAAGGTGGTGAATTTGATTACCTGTTGAACGCAAAAGAAAATCTTGATTTGTTACAACAACGGTTTATCGTTTTTGAACTGGATAATATTAAAGATCATCCGATACTATTCCCTGTGGTAACCATCATTATCATGGAAGTATTTATCAGCAAAATGAGAAAGCTGAAAGGAATACGTAAAATGATTTTAATTGAAGAGGCCTGGAAAGCAATTGCAAAAGAAGGGATGGCAGAATATATAAAGTACCTATTTAAAACAGTAAGAAAATTCTTTGGCGAAGCCATTGTTGTAACGCAGGAAGTAGAAGATATAATTTCATCACCGGTGGTAAAGCAGGCAATCATCAATAACAGTGATTGCAAGATTTTATTAGATCAAAGTAAGTACCAGAATAAGTTTGACCAGATACAGGAATTGTTAGGATTGACAGATAAGGAAAAGGCGTTGGTATTGTCTATTAATAAAGCCAATGACCCAACAAAAAAATACAAAGAGGTATTTATTTCGCTTGGCGGTGTATTAAGTAAAGTGTATAGGACGGAAGTGTCACCTCAAGAATATTTGGCTTATACAACAGAGGAAAAAGAAAAAGTGAAAGTGCAGGCTGCCGCCCAGAAGTTTGGCAGTATTGAAAAAGGAATCGCATCGTTAACAACATAAACAATAGGTTATGAAATATGCTTTTATTTGTTCCTTGATTTTATTGGTTTCCTGTAAAGGTTCGCAAAGTACAGACGACTTGAGTGGTGTATATACTTCCTCTTACGAACATGAGTTTGGAAAAACGGATGATACACTTAATTTGTCTAAAGCAAACAGTACTGGCAATGTTTATCAAATCGAGAGACATTCAGGATTAATAAAAAAAATGGATGGAAAAGAATTCCCAAAAGAAATTGTAACCGAAACATGGACTTTGGACTACAATCCCGAAAAGCAAACGTTGACTGAAATGAAGAAGGGGAAAACAATTGTTTGGAACAGCGGTACACAAAGTTTGCAATTGGGTGACAGGCAATACTTGCGTATTTCAAACAAGTAAAGTGTAGTTAGTATTTGTGAAAATGAAAATGTAGGGTATGAAAAGAATATTAATTATTGCAGGAACTATTCTGCTTACAAGTCTTGCGCCTGTCCAAACAATTCATGCGCAAATTCCAATTCTGGAAATTATAAAAGCTGCTGTAAAAAAGGTAATAAAAGCTGTTGATTTAAAGATTCAGCGACTTCAGAATAAAACAATCTGGCTACAGAATGCGCAAAAAACATTGGAAAATGAAATGTCCAAGTTAAAGCTTAAAGAAATTGGGGATTGGGCTGATAAGCAGAAACAATTGTATGCCAAATATTTTGACGAATTATCAAAAGTAAAAAGTGCAATTGGTACCTACCAGGCTGTGAAAGATATTATTAGTAAACAAGCACAACTTGTAAAAGAATATTCAAGAGCTTTTAACCTTTCTAAGCAGGATAAGAACTTTACAACGCAGGAAATTGAGTACATGAGACAGGTCTATTCCGGCATCCTGGAAGAAAGTCTGAAAAATATGGAACAGGTCCAAATGGTTGTAACGGCATTTGCAACCCAAATGACAGACGAAAAGCGATTAGCAATTATCCATAGTGCTTCGGATAATATAGATCGCAATCTCGGCGACTTACGCCAATTTAACCAGCAAAATATCAGGATTAGTTTACAACGCTCAAAGGAGCGGAATGATGTTGATGTTGTGAAGAAACTCTATGGTTTAGAGTAGTAATTATTAGTGAGAAAGTGAAAATGTGAAGTATGAAAATAATAATAATTGCGATAGCAATGTTGCTGTCATTAACAAAACCTGTGTCTGCACAAACCTTTGCAGAATGGTTCAGGCAAAAGGCAACTCAAAAGAAATACCTGATTCAACAAATAGCTGCATTGCAGGTTTATATTGGCTATGTGTCAAAAGGCTATTCGATTGCAAAAAAAGGCCTTAATACAATCAAGGATATTAAACACGGCGATTTTGATATTCATAAAAACTATTTTAGTTCCTTAGCATCCGTAAATCCAACAATAAAGCGATATACCAGGATAGCAGACATTATTTCGCTCGAAATAAATATTGCCAGGCAAACTGCTTCTGTTATGCGGTATTGCAGGGAATCAAATCAACTCACTCTTTCGGAATTAACTT
>CAYVLT010000329.1:0-4869 GCA_964452405.1 uncultured Ferruginibacter sp. | reverse complement strand
ATTTACATGACCGTGATCTCGGCACGCAGTGAGCTCATCAACTGGTACAGGCGTCATGGTTATGCAGATACAGGCAAACGCAGGCCCTTTGCGGAAGACGGACTTTCCGGTAAACACCAGCAACCACTGGAATTTATGGTGCTCGAGAAAAAGTTTGGTGAATAAAAAATCCGTTAGTGTTTCATAACACTAACGGCTAACCGATTTATTCTATAAACTCCGAAGGCCGGGATATCACAACTTCATTAACCGCCTGCCATTAAGCCTTCATTTTCCAGATGAGTGCAGAAGCCCCCAGGATCGCCGCATCTGCTTCTTTGAGTTCGCTGAACAACAGTTTCACTTTATCCTGGAAGATCGGCAGCAGGTTCGCTTCCATGTATTTGCGGGTAGGCTTCAACAACAATGGCCCCGCCTTGGTCAATCCCCCGAACAAAACAATTGCCTCCGGTGACGAGAACATGATAAAGTTGGCCAGTGACTCACCCAATATCTGCCCGGTAAATTCAAATATTTCGTTGGCGATGCTATCGCCTTTCATCGCACAATCATACACGCTTTCGCTGGTTAACTCATTGATGGTATAATTTCTCAACAGGCTTTCCCTTTCAGGATGCTCAGTGAGTAATTCAATCGCCGTTTCCCTAACGCCGGTGGCAGAAGCATAAGCTTCGAGGCTGCCCCGCATGCCGGTTCCTTTGTGTAAACGACCGCCCGGCCTGATGATGGTATGACCTAATTCGCCTGCAAAGCCATCATGCCCGAGCACAATACGGCCGTTCACCACGATGCCGCTGCCTACGCCGGTACCCAGGGTAATGGTGATAAAATCATTCATCTCCTTGGCGCAGCCATACATCATTTCACCAACAGCCGCCGCATTGGCGTCATTGGTGAGCTTGGTTTCGAGTCCGAATTTTTTATGCATCAGGCTCGCCATCGGGATAATACCTTTCCATTTAAGGTTAGGCGCATATTCAATATTGCCGGTATAATAATTGGCATTGGGTGCACCCATTCCGATCCCTTCGATATTTCCGATTCCCCCGGCCCGCTCAATCATCGGGGCCACCTTAAGGTACAGGTCTGCAATAAATTCCTCCGCCACCTCATGCTGGTTGGTAGTCATGCGATCCTGCTCAAGGATATGACCGTTTTTATCAACTACACCAAATTTAGTGGTGGTTCCACCCACATCTATTCCAATAACATACTTACTCATGATCAAAAAAATTTAAGACTATTTATTAGTGACCGCCTTCTGCGTTGAGTTTGTCAAAATCGATGCCCTGTGCCTGTAATACTGATTTGGCCCGGATCGCATAGAATGCCAGGTAGGCAAAACAAACCACTCCAACTATATAACTGTAGTGAATGCCGATGGAGTCAGCCAGCACACCCTGTATCCAGCTAACGATACCGCCACCCATGATCATCATAATCAGCAGGCTGCTGCCCTGGTTGGTGTTCTTTCCCAAACCGGCCACCGCAATAGTAAAAATACAAGGCCACAAAGTGCTGCAGAAAAGTCCCACGCTGGTAAAGGCGTAGGCACTCACGAGGCCGGAAGAGAACATGCCGATCAACAGGGCCACGATGCCGGCCATTGAAAAGATCATCAGCATCCTGGCGGGGTTACCCTTGCTGGCAATGTCGCAGGCGATCATCACTGCAATGATGGCTGCATATACGAGGAACTGGGATACATTGTGATCCGCAATGGTATTCACCAACAGGAACACGCCGAATGCTAGGTAAGGCATAAGGAAATTAAGAATTTGTTTTGCACCCTTACTCACATCAAAAGCGCCAACAGCACCGGTCCAGCGTCCGATCATCAGGCTCGCCCAGTACAGGGAAATATAAGGCGCCACATCCTTGGTTTGAACACCCAGGAATTTTTCAAGGTAGGCAGGAAGGTTACTTGCTGTGGACACTTCCACCCCCACGTACACGAATATCCCGATCATACCCATCACCAGTTGCGGGTACTGAAAAGCCGATGCCCGGTGTACCAGTTTGTGGGAAGGAGCGGGGGCAGGCTTATTGTTAACTTCTTCTCCCAGCGCTTCAATTTCAATATCCTCTTCCGTTTTTGCGTCGAGGTCAATTTTATTCGGCACAGAAGAAAATTTGATAAAAACTGCCACCAATAAAAAGGCCAGCCCCAGGACGAGGTAGGGTATTTTCACACTTTCAATACTTGCATCCGGATTGGCTGCCGCCACGCTTCCGAAAATGGCAAAGCTTACCAGCAATGGGCCAATCGTGGTGCCGAAGTTATTTACGCCACCAGCCATCGTAAGGCGCTGCGATCCTGTTTTGGAATCTCCCATCACAATCGCAAGTGGGTTGGCTGCGATTTGTTGTAATGAAAAACCAAGGCCCACAATAAAAAGGCCTGAGATCATCAACACAAATGAACCGGTATTGGCAGCAGGATAAAACAATAAAGTGCCAAGGGCAGAAATGATCAGTCCGACTGCAATACCATTTTTATAACCGATCTTATTCAAAAGGTCGATGCGAAGCATTTTTGAAATCACAAAATAAATGATAGAACCAACAGTGTACGCCACATAAAAAGCAACCGACACCAACTGGCTTTCTCCCTGGGACAGGTGGAACGCTTTTTTAAATACCGGGATCAGGATATCATTACTGGCTGCAACAAAACCCCAGAAGAAAAATACCAGTACAAGGGTTCCGAATTGAGTCCAGTTGGTGCTCTTGTGAGCAGTGGTCTTTTGGCTCATAGCGATCGTTTTATGTTTTTGTTTTAGAACGTTGAAAATAAATCAAATTACGCAAAGTAAGGCTTTTGTTTTGGTGCAACCAGCAGCAAAAAAAAGCGGTGGTAGTTTTTAACAAGGCAGATTCAATCACTAAGGACAACAAAAAATATATTTTCCCCTAAACTGCAAAAAATTATACCTGCATTTTGCAGGGCAGGCGATCTCTAAAATAATTTCGGGGTGTTTTCCTTTTTATTTCATTCTTCTCTATATTTATCAAATTATTGAAGGCTTCCCACCACGACGCCAACCTAATTGCCAAACTAATTCATACAGTACTCCGAAATTCTGTCACGATGGAAATCTTACATGTAAGCGCCGAATGTTATCCCGTCGCAAAAGCAGGCGGGCTGGGAGATGTGGCCGGTGCATTGCCCAAATATCAACACCAACTGGGACATATCGCCAAACTGGTGATGCCCATGTACCGGACCAAATTTTTATACCAGCACCAGTTTGATGTGGTACACAAAGGTTCTTTTGGAATGGGCCCTTACTGGTTCAACTACACCGTGATCAAGGAAACCACCAATATTCTCGGCTTCGACCTTTACCTGGTTGATATCAACGGACTGCTTGACCGGGAAGCCGTATACGGGTACAGTGATGATGCGGAAAGATTCACCGCTTTTCAGATCGCAGTGGTTGACTGGTTGGCCAAATGGTCACATCAACCTGATGTGGTGCACGTGCACGACCATCATACCGGCCTTATTCCCTTTATGATGCAACACTGCTATGAATACCGGCACCTGGCATCCATACCAACCGTGTTAACCATTCACAATGCACAATACCAGGGTTGGATGGGTTGGGATAAAGCGCAGTACCTGCCAGCCTACGATAACTGGCAATGGGGTAAGCTTGACTGGAATGATATGATCAATCCTTTGGCCAGTGCCGTTAAATGCGTAAATAAAGTAACTACGGTGAGTTACAGCTATCTCGATGAAATGCGGCATGAAGCCAACGGACTTGAAAACCTGTTTGAGTACGAACGCGGCAAATGCAGTGGTATTCTTAATGGCATCGATGATAAAGTATGGGATCCTGCGACAGATAGTTATCTCGACCACAAATTCAGCGTAAAGAATATTGAAGAAGGAAAGACTGCCAACAAAGAACAACTGTGTACAGAATTTAACCTTGACCCGGCTAAACCGCTGTTTATTTTTATTGGCAGGCTGGTGCACGAAAAAGCTGCTGACCTTTTACCCAAGGCCATTTATGATGCGGTGTATCACCTGGAAGGCAAAATGAATTTTCTGGTGCTGGGCAGTGGTGACCCGCATGTGGAATGGGAACTCGCTAACCTGAATGCTCCATTAACCGGTTATTACAACTCGAGGATCGGGTACAATGAAAAACTGAGTCACCAGATGTACGCCGGCGCCGACTTTTTATTAATGCCCAGCCGGGTGGAACCCTGTGGACTCAACCAGATGTACGCGATGCGGTATGGCACGGTACCCATTGTGAGAAATACCGGCGGCTTAAAAGATACCGTGGTTGACATTGGCGAAGCGGGTGGCTATGGCATCAAATTCAATGATGCAAAAGTGTGGGATATCACTTATTCCATTCACCGGGCGCTGGAATTATACGATCAACCAAAAAAACTAAAAAAGATCAGGCAACAAACGATGAAGCTTGATAACAGTTGGGAAACAAGCGCTCAACATTATGTGGACTTATACCTTAGTTTAAAGTAACTTTACGAACAATAAACGAATCACTTGCCAACAATTCAAACCAATCATTTTTTAACTCAATTCTTATGGACAGCAAATCAGTAATTGCCATCGTACTTGGTGGTGGAGCCGGCTCAAGATTGTACCCACTTACCGCCACCCGCAGTAAACCAGCCGTGCCTATTGCAGGAAAGTACCGCCTTGTTGATATACCCATTTCCAATTGCATCAACTCAGGCATTAACAGGATACTGGTGCTCACCCAATTTAACTCTGCCTCTCTTAATAAACACATCAAAAACACTTACCAGTTCAGCCTTTTCAGTAAAGGTTTTGTAGATATTGTTGCCGCCGAGCAAACTCCGGACAATTCAGGATGGTTC
>CAYVLT010000328.1:0-4876 GCA_964452405.1 uncultured Ferruginibacter sp. | reverse complement strand
ATCACCTATGTGTTTGATTTTGGGGCGGGTGTGTGGTAAAAAATTACAGTTAAACTGCGCCGGCAAAAAAACACGATTCCCGGAGTGGCAGATCGTTACCATACTCAAACGCTACCGCCGCCCTATACAAAACTCAAAACTCCCCACCCAACATCTCTACTTCCATCCACCACCCAATGCCCGGTAAATTTCTATAACGGCATTGAATTGATGCAGCCTGGCTTCAATCAGTTCAAGTTTCGATTCCAGGGCATCCCTTTGCGTTAGTAACACTTCCAGGTAGTCGGCCCTGGCAGAACGAAACAAAGCATTTGAAATATCGATCGACGCAGCAAGCGTATCCACCTCCTTTGCTTTGAGCTGGTAAAGTTTTTCCTGGTTGCTGATATCAGATAAGGCTGTTGCCACCTCAACATAGGCATTTAAAATGGTGCGGTCGTAATTATACACTGCCTGGATCTGCCTCGCATTGGCATTATAGTATTCTGCTTTGATGGCTGCTTTATTAATGAGCGGGCCCGCCACATCTCCCGCCAGGGAAAAAATAAGCGACTCCGGGAATTTTACCAGGTACCGCGGACTGAATGCCTGGAACCCAAGACCGGCAGATATATTGAACGAAGGATAAAATTCTGCCCTTGCAACATTTACATCCAGCTTTGCGGCTGCCAGCTCAAGTTCTGCCTGTTTAATATCAGGCCGGTTACCAAGTAACTGCGATGGAAGACCGGCATTTACCAGGGCCGGTGTCATGCTCACGATGCCAGTGGTATCCCTGGGAATGGGCTGAGGGTATCTCCCTAACAAATAGTTGAGGGTGTTTTCTTTCGCCTGTATTTTTTGCCGGATATCATATTCGAGTGCCTGTGAGTTGAGTACTTCGGCTTCAAATTTTTTCACTGCCAGTTCGGTGGCCGCTGCCGCAGACTTCTGTACCCTTACGATCTCCAGTGCATTTTGCTGCAGTTGAATCGTTTGTTTCACAATGTGCAACTGGTTATCCAATGCAAGCAATTCGTAGTAGGAGTTGGCCACTTCCGCTACAAGGCCTGTTACCACGAAGTTCCTGCCTTCAATGGTTGCGAGGTAGCGGTTTACTGCCGCTTTTTTCGAATTCCTGAGTTTCTTCCATACATCGGCCTCCCAGTTTGCGAATATGCCTGCCCGGTAGTCGGGAAGCCAGTCAGGTACCTCTTTACCCGGCGTGATATCAGTGGATGCATCACCAGCACCCTGGCTGGTATAACGACCCACTTTTTCAATACCAATGCCGGCGCCACCTTCCACCCTCGGCAGCAGTTGTCCCTGCCTTGAGCGAATATCGTTCCTGGCAATCTCTATTTCCTGCAGGGCGATCGACAGTTCCTGGTTGTTTTGCAACGCGGTATCGATCAGGCTTACCAGGTATTGATCTTTAAAGAATGCATTCCGGGAGATGCCGGCACTGTTGCTGCTGTCGGCACCCGGCCCGTAGGATGCAGCAATGGGTTTCGTTGCAGGTGCCTGCACCAACGAAGGGGTTTTACAACTGCTGAACAACAGGCACCCGGCGCTGAACGTAAGTAGGTAAATGATTTTATTCGGCATCATCATCTGTTATTGTCAATTTCTTCAGTTAAAGGATTTTCATCTTCATCTTCCACGATCGGATTTTTTTCCGACACTTTCGCAAAGAGGTAGTACAATCCGGGAATCAGCAACACACCGCACAGGGTTCCTATAAACATACCACCTGCGGCTGCGCCTCCAATTGTTTTGTTGCCTACAGCACCCGGACCAGTCGCCAACACCAACGGGATCAAACCGGCAATAAAGGCAAAGGAGGTCATGAGGATAGGCCGGAACCTTACGGCTGCACCTTCTATCGCTGCCTGCAACACAGTGCTTCCGGCACGGTGTTTCTGAACGGCAAACTCAACAATCAATACCGCGTTTTTACCCAGTAAGCCGATCAGCATTACCATGGCCACCTGCGCATAAATATTGTTTTCAAGTCCCAGTATTTTCAACAACAGGAAGGCCCCGAAAATACCGGCAGGCAGCGACAGGATCACGGGGAAGGGGAGAACAAAACTTTCATATTGCGCTGCCAGTAGCAGGTATACAAATGCCAGGCAGATGATAAAAATGTAGATCGCCTGGTTGCCTTGTCCCACTTCATCCTTTGATATTCCCGCCCAATCGATTCCAAAGCCACGGGGCAATGTTTTTTTCGCCACTTCGTTGATGGCATTGATCGCAGCGCCGCTGCTATAACCCGGTGCAGGTCCGCCACTGATCTCTGATGAATTATAAAGGTTATGGCGGGTGATCTCAGAAAGTCCGTACACTTTTTCCATCCGCATGAAAGCAGAGAAGGGTACCATTTCATCGCGGCTGTTTTTCACATACAATTTTAAAATGTCTTCGGGCAGTGCACGGTATTGCGCAGATGCCTGTACCATCACTTTGTACTGCCGGCCAAAACGGATGAAGTTGGTTTCGTAATTACTGCCCACTAAGGTGGATAGGGTGTTCATCGCATTGTCGATGGTAACGCCTTTTTGTTGTGCCGCATCATTGTCAACGATCAACATATACTGCGGGAAACTGGCACTGTAAAAACTGAAAACTGAAGTGAGTTCTGGTCTTTTATTAAGCGCAGCAACAAAATTGTTGTTCACTGTTTCCATCAGTTTAAAATCTCCCGAGCCGGCTTTGTCGAGTAAACGCAATTCAAAACCACCGGCAGCGCCATACCCGGGAACAGCTGGCGGCGGGAAAAATTCGATGGTGGCGCCTTTGATGTCTTTTGATTTTTCTTCAAATTCATCTATGATCTCCTGCACCGAGTGCTTTCTTTCACTCCAGTCTTTCAGGTTCACCAGGCAGGTGCCGGAGTTGGCGCCCGTACCTTCTGATAATATCTCATAACCTGCCAGGGATGAAACGGATTGTACCCCATCAATTTTCTGGGCGATCTCCTGCAATTGTTTCACCACGGCATCGGTACGCTCAAGCGTGGAACCGGCGGGCGTTTGCACGATCGCATAAAATGTTCCCTGGTCTTCATTCGGAATAAAACCTGATGGTAATTGAGTATTGAGGAAATAGGTGCCGGCACAAAAACCAACAAACGCAAGAAAGGTAATGACTCTTTTGCTGACGATAATGCCCAATACTTTTTTATAACTGCCCAACACATTTTCGAACCAGTTATTGAAACCAGTTAGCAGGCGATTGAGCCATGTTTTTTTACGGGGCACCCCGTGGATATTTTTGAGCAGGGCCGCACAGAGAGCAGGAGTGAGTGTTAAGGCGATCAATCCCGATAAGATGATCGAAGTGGCCATCGTGATGGAAAACTGGCGGTAAAATATTCCCACCGGTCCGCTCATGAAAGCAACCGGTATAAACACTGCTGCCATTACCAACGTGATGGCGATGATAGCACCGCTGATCTCGTGCATGGCTGCCTCTGTTGCTTTTGCCGGTGATAAATGTTCTTCTTCCATTTTTGCATGCACCGCTTCCACCACAACGATGGCATTATCAACCACGATGCCGATGGCCAGCACCAATGCAAAAAGCGTGATGAGGTTGAGCGTGATGCCAAAGAACTGCATAAAGAGGAAAGTGCCGATCAGTGAAACCGGGACAGCGATCGTCGGGATCAGCGTTGATCGCCAGTCGCCAAGGAACAGGAACACCACCAACCCTACCAGGATGAATGCTTCCACCAAAGTGTGTATCACTTTTTCAATAGAGGCATCCAGGAATTTTGAAACATCATAACTGATCTCATAATCCATCCCTTTGGGAAAGGAGCTGGCTTTGATGTCGGCCAGTTTCTCCTTGATGTTTTTGATCACCTGGTTTGCATTGCTGCCATAGGATTGTTTGATCACGATCGCTGCCGATGGCTTTCCATTCAGTTTTGAATAGATATCATAGTAACTACTGCCGAACTCCACATCAGCCACGTCTTTGATCCGCAGCATTTCACCATCTGCATTCGCCCGCAAAATAATATTCTCGTATCCCTCTTTGGTGGTGAAGCGGCCCGGGTATTTAAGGATGTATTCAAAACTTTGTGACCGTTGCCCGGATGACTCACCCGTTCTTCCCGGTGATGCTTCCAGGCTTTGTTCATCCAGCGCTTTCAACACTTCATCCGCCGAAATTTTATAAGCCGTCATCCGATCCGGTTTCAGCCATATACGCATGGCATATTCGCGGTTACCGATTACATCCGCCATGCCCACACCTTCCACGCTTTTCAGTTCTGAGAGTAAATTGATGTCGGCAAAATTGAAGAGGAATTTTTCATCGAGTTTGGGATCGGTGCTGTATAGGTTCACATACATCAGCATATTCGATTCTTCCCGGGTGATCTTAACGCCTTCTCTCACCACAATGGGCGGTAATTTATTGATCACAGATGCCACCCGGTTCTGTATATTCACCGAAGCGATGTTGGGATCAACACCTGAATTAAACACCACCTGTATAGATCCTTCACCATCATTACCGGCATCTGAGGCAATGTATTTTACACCAGGCGTACCGTTGATCGCCCTTTCCAGCGGCAGGATTACGGCCTTGATCATCAGCTCACCGTTGGCCCCGGGATACTCTGCAGTGATGTTCACTTTGGGGGGAGAGATTGACGGAAACTGGGTGATGGGTAATTGTAACAACGCCACCACACCCAGCAATGTAATGATGAGTGAGATTACGATTGAGAGAACCGGCCTGTGAATGAATTTATTGAACATAGTTTTACTGAGTCGGGTTAAGGCCTATTGTTTGATCAATTGAAGATTGGAGATCACCTGTGCCGGGTCGATATAGGTGTAGGATATTTTATCGTCGTTCTTGGCATTCTGAACGCCTT
>CAYVLT010000327.1:0-4889 GCA_964452405.1 uncultured Ferruginibacter sp. | reverse complement strand
ATCGCTTTAGGTCCATTATAAATAAGTTCGAAAATTGTACAGGGAGGACGACCAATAAAAAAGAGGTTACGCAGTGTAACCTCTTTTTTGTAAGTGTTTGTATCAATCACTTAATTGGATGCGATCAAAAACATATAAGCCAATCCAAGCACAAGCGCCAGCAGCATCACTGCACTCCACTTTTTTGATAAGCCGCCCCGATCCACCATGCTCATCGTAAAACCAATGGCCATGATGATGAGGCCTACCCACACCAGGTTGATGTAAGGAAAAATATAAGCCTTCAGGGTTACAAAATCGATCATGGAGTCAGACTCTTTCACACCAATGATGATCTTGTTCTGTTCAGGTACCACCCCGGCGAATTTAACATACAGGTTCTGTGCGTACACCGTATCATCCACCTGTTGGATACCAAAGCTGTCCACCAGGATCATTGGCGTGGCATGATACTGCATACTGTCTTTCGATGTAATGCTGATATCAGCCAGTACATTCGGACCAGTGGGATGAATGTTGAATTTGTTGGCAGCAGGATTTTTAACTGCCTTGTTAAAGATCATATAGCCCTTTGAATAAAAGATGGTATCGCCTTCCTTAACCTCGTGCAGTTTGAATTGTGCCGTATCAACATTCTTTTCGGGGTTCAGTACATAAGAAATATAGGTGAACACATCGTGCGTGAGGTAACGCTTGGTATCAGGGTTGCTGCTCATGTTGTTGTTCTTCATGAGGTACACATCCGGGCTCAGTACAAATGATTCTGATACTGATTTGGTGGTGGGATCTTTGCGCTCAAACAACAACTTGTAAAAATTACGACCTGTTTCATGCCCCGAACTGTCATGCAGGTAGGTTACTTCATAATCAGCCATGCGGGTGGGCACTTCCCGGATGAGGTTGATATTTTCAGCAGCCACATCCTGTTGCCTTGTCATAGGATCTATTCCCGCCGGTAAAGCGAAGGCCTTGTATTTTTCTTCGCTGATCACTTTTTTATTCCCGGCAGAAATGATCATGCCTGCGATCATTAACCCAAAACCCAGGTGGGCAATGGATCCGCCAGCGCTTTTCATTTTCCCGTTCAACCCCGCCCAGATATAATTGGCATTGGCCACCACTGCATAAATACTGGCAAACAAAGCCACGTATAAAGCGCCTAAAAAACCGGCCCCGTTTTTTATATAGGTGAGCGGATAAAAAATAGTGATCAAAGCCGTGAGCACCGCGGCGATAAAAGTGGGCAGCGCCACCTTTTTCAAAAAGATGCCGGACGGCGTATGCTTGTACCGGAAGTACTGCGCAATGGCCGTTAGTACACCCAATATAACGGCAACGAGTACCAGCACTTTATTGTACGAAAACTCAATGTCTTCCGGCGGCGCAAATTTGGTATTGAACACCGCGTTGATCACCGGTGCTGATGTTTTGCCGATAATGAACATACTGGAAAGAAACAGGACCAGCGAACCAATGAACATCCAGAATTCTCTTGACAGGGTGCTTTCTTCTTTTACAATAGCTGGTATCTTCCGGTAAAAAAATGCAAACAGGAACAGTGAACCTGCTGTGAAAAACAGCAGGAAACTCAGTATCAGGATATTCATCGCCTTCCCGGCCTCTGTGAACGCATGCACCGACGTATCACCGAGAATGCCGGTACGGGTGAGGAAAGTGGAATACAATACGAATAAAAAACTCAGTATTACAAACAGGTAACTGATCCGCAGTGAATGGCCCGTGGCTTTGTAGATAACCATGGTGTGCAAACCCGCTACCAAAATGAGCCAGGGAACGAGCGAAGCATTTTCCACGGGATCCCAGGCCCAGTACCCCCCAAACGACAAAGATTCATAAGCCCACTTGCCACCCATCATAATGCCTACCCCCAACACACATCCGCCAAACAATGCATAGGGCAAAGCGGGTTTTACCCATTCACCAAAACGCCGGGTTTGTAAACCGGCATAAGCATAGGCAAAGGGTACAATGGTGGCAGCAAAACCGAGGAACAATACCGGCGGGTGAATCACCATCCAGTAGTTACGCAGCAATACATTCAGTCCCACCCCATCCTTCATCAGGCTCAGGTAATTGGGCATACCGAAAATAGGACCATTGATCTCGTTGCGGGTAAGCACAAAGGGACTGTTGCCGATCTTTACACTGCCAAGGTACACGCCCATGATCATCATGGCCAGGAATACCTGGGCAAGGCTTACCACCGTCATCACCGGCGCCTCCCATTCTTTGCTTCTTGCAATGAGCACAGCTCCCAAAATGCAATGCCAGATCGACCACAATAAAAAGCTACCACTCTGGTCTTCCCAGATACAGGCCAGCAGGAATTTGAATTCCAGTTCTTTGGATGTATGCTTATAGGCAAAAAGATACTCGATATAATGATTGGAGCAGATGTAAAAGATGATGGCAAACACAGCCAGCACAGCAAATACCTGTGCATAAAAAGCCCAGCGGGCATATTTCATCCAGCCGGTTCGCTCTGCCGGTGCAGTTTTAAAAGAGGCGGTCGTGTAAGCAATGGTGCTGAGCAGAGAACATATAAAAGCCAGTAAAACAAAAAAATGGCCTGTGAGGCCGGGCAGTAAATGTTCCCCTTCAAATTGCATTGATCCTGATTAAATGTTGAAAATTGATTGTGGCGGACAGGTGGCCGGTAAATTAACTGCCACTGGTAACTGTTTTCTCCAGTTCTTTTTTGTCGTCTTTGTATTTACTGGGACATTTCAGTAAAATATCCTTGCATTCGAAAACATCACCTTCCATCTTACCTTTTAAAACCACTCTTTCGCTGTGTTCAAGCTCGGCGGGTTTTGTATTGTGATATACCACTTTTGTTCTGCCACCCAGGCTGTCCACCGCCATAAAAGCCAGGTAATTGGGATTATTGGCGGGGTCGTACTCCAGTGGAACAGATTTATCCACCCGTGCGATCAGGTGAACGAACTTACCCTGCTTTTGCCGGGCTGAATTAATAGTGTCGTAGGTTGAAAAGTCGGCAGACAGCATCAACAGGGCACCGATTGCAAACGCAATGGCGATCAACAGTACGATATGGGTTCTTTTCATAATTTCGGTTTTGCCGTGCAAATTTAGCACAATTCATATTGCACCCTTGGTATTTGTTTGTTATTAATTACCAGGATTCTGCGGCAAAGTAACAAAGCCGCCCACGGCCAGCAACTGATTTTATTCAGCTTTTACAATGACTTTCAGCAACTGTTACCCTCACAGCCCCCGCAGGAATTTATTAAGATTTAACCCCCTTGTTCCTGTGTAACCTTGTATCTTTGCAGCCGCTTAACCGGGGCCTCCGGCGATTATTTGAATTAAGTAAAAGAAATGACAGACCTCTCCACCTTCGATCCCAATTCAGTGGGCAATCCCAATAACAACATCTTTGGGTTACCTTTTACCGAAGACGATGCCCGGCTGGTGATTATACCCGTTCCCTGGGAAGTAACCGTAAGTTATACGGCCGGCACCGCACGGGCTCCTGAACATATATTCAAGGCCAGCCTGCAGGTGGA
Source organism: uncultured Ferruginibacter sp. (assembly GCA_964452405.1). GTDB lineage: Bacteria > Bacteroidota > Bacteroidia > Chitinophagales > Chitinophagaceae > Ferruginibacter. The sequence continues at coordinate 1,338 of CAYVLT010000327.1, read as the reverse complement.
TCTTTTCGACCCCGAGTATAAAGACGCCTGGAAACAGGGTTTCTTTATGCGGGACTGCGACAAGAAAGTGCTGATGAAAAGCGATTACCTGCGCAAAGAAGCGGAACTGTATATTAACTATATCGCCGAAGGCGAAGAAGTGAACGACAACAAATTCATGTGCAAAACGCTGAAGGAAGTAAACGCCGGCGGCAATTTTCTCAACGATTGGGTGTATGAGCAAACCAAGGACCTGCTCGATGAAGGCAAACTGGTGGCCCTCCTGGGAGGCGATCACAGCACCCCATTAGGCTACTTTAAAGCCATCGCCGAAAAACACGGTGAATTTGGTATCCTGCAGATTGATGCCCATTGCGACCTGCGGGCTGCCTACGAAAACTTTAAGTATTCGCACGCATCGGTGATGTACAATGCGCTGGAGGAAATACCGCAACTTAAAAAACTGGTGCAGGTAGGTATTCGTGATTACTGCGAGGAAGAATGGGATTATATCGCTGCCAATAAAGACCGGGTGGCCACCTATTTTGATAAAGACATCAAGGAAAAACAATTTGAAGGCACCACCTGGCAAACCATTGTGGACGAAATCGTTGGCAACCTGCCACAAAAAGTGTTTATCAGTTTTGATATTGACGGACTGGATCCCAAACTTTGTCCGCATACCGGCACACCGGTGCAGGGAGGTTTTGAAACAGAACAGGTTTTTTATCTCTTTAAAAAAGTATTGCAAAGCGGCCGGCAACTGGTGGGCTTCGACCTCAATGAAGTGGGTGTTAGCCAGGACGAATGGGATGAAAATGTGGGCGCCCGTTGCCTGTTTAAACTCTGCAGCATGCTGGTTGCTTCCAATCCTGTTTCTGCCAACTGATGTTACCGCAAGCTTTCACCCTCCGCATCCGGGCCAGCGCCAATGATATTAACATACCCGCGGGGCGGTCATTGCTCCTGTTTGCCGCTCTCATCGTGTACCTGTATTCCTACCAGGCATTTAACCTGTTGAACCTGCTCGTGTTTATCGTGCTGCTGCTGGGCGGCCTGTTTACGGCAATGTTACTGATGCGGTATAAACTCACACTGTTGTTACTGGCACTCTGCACAGCCGTGTTGCTCCTGCTGGTCACCCGCAATTTCATCTTCCCTACCCTGTTACTGCTGATTGCGGTAACCATCAAATACATGTACCGGCAACCGGAACTGCAGTTTACCCCGGGCGGCATCTGCATTAAAAAAACCCTCAGCACCAGGTCCTATAGCTGGAATCAATTCAATAATATAGTGTTGAAGGATGGACTGCTCACCCTCGATTTTACCAGTAATAAAGTATTGCAACTGGAACTT
>CAYVLT010000326.1:0-4929 GCA_964452405.1 uncultured Ferruginibacter sp. | reverse complement strand
AATATCTTTATTCTGTTCAGGCGTGATGGTGGAGAAAATCTCCTGCACATCCATGTCAATAGCTGATTTAATCGTGTTCTTGATATCGGAAATGATCGGGTGGCGGGTGAGCTCCTTCACATTTTTTTCATCTTCCACAAAGCCCAGCAGGTGGGCATTGAAGCCTTCTTCTTCAAAATAGTTTTCCAGCTTTTTGGCAGTTTCGTTGTAGCCGATGATCAATACCTTATTAAAAAGCTGGTTTCGTTTTTTGAAATAGTTCTGTATGCCCAGGTAAAGGAACCTGTTGAGGAAAAGGCTGAGCCCGAAAATAATAATGGTTACGATGGTGAAAAATCTCGACACCGCAAACTGCCTTGAAAAGAACAGGTAAAAAAGAACCGCGATGAGCCAAAGTAGATATACCTGCGCAGTTCTCTTGGTAAAACTTTCAAAATTGATGATGTTACTGTCGGAATAGGTTCTGCACAGGAAGGCGATCACCACCCAAAAAGTGTTGATGATGATCCAGAATTCGAGGTAAGATCGGAAGGAATTGTCGGCGATCCTTGCCTCAAAAATAAACCTTGAAAGAAAAAAAGCGATGTTCAGCGCTGTAAGGTCTAATGCGATCAGAGTTTGTTGTAAATAGCTTTTTAACTGTTTGTTCATAACGTCCTGTACTGTCTGGTTAACCTGGTGATCTCAAAATATAATTACGGCGGACACGGGTATACGCACCCCGTAAAACGAAGTTAACGTTGTATTTATTATAAAAGAAGCACACCCGGACTGTTTTAAGAGGCTGACCGGCAGCATACCGGGGGCCTTATTTCCTGCACCATCACCGCCCTTTTTACAATGCCTGCGGATACCTTTACGAGCTGGCTGTGGAAAAAAACAGGCAAAAAAAGGGCACAGATACTTGTTATTAAAGTAAATTAAATTCCGATTAAATGTCTTAAAACCAATAATTTAAAACAATTTAAAAAACAAAGCGTTTGGAAGGCCATCCTTAGGTTATTCACAACGATGGCGCCATTTACAAAATAGGGGCTCAAATTTTTTTATGCTGGCAAAAACATCAGTATATTTGTCTTAATCGGCTGCTTATCAGTACGATTCCTAATATTAAACCAGGTCCAAATCCTCAGAATTATTATTCCCCCCGACGATGCCGCTGCAGAATCGTAATTCCAAATACGGTCTGTGCTATTACGTACTATTAAAACATGTGTTCTGTTCCCCCGGAGTGATCAGTAAATGTTCACGAGTAATGAAACTTAAACAGCAGCATCCCTGATATGCCTTTTCGCAGCAATGTTTTAACCGCAGGTTACTATCGGCTTCGGATACTCTTGTCCGTGAGTATGGTTATTGTCTGCCTGTTAAACACCCAGGGTAAAACTTATTATTTCGCCGGTTCGGGCAATGACACCTACAGCACCACGCAGGCCCAAAACCCGGCTACGCCCTGGAAAACGATCGGTAAACTCAATGCCATCTTTAATACCTTATCACCGGGCGACAGCGTGTTATTCAAACGGGGCGATCTGTTTTACGGGGTCATCACTGTAACCGCATCAGGCGCTTTTAAGAAGCACATCGTGATCAGCGCCTGGGGCACAGGTGCTAACCCGGTGATTTCAGGGTTCACTTCTATTGCGGCCGCCTCCTGGACCAGCATCGGCGCCGGAATTTTCCAGGCAGCCCTTCCCGCCGCCAGCGCTTCGCTAAATATGGTAATGGTTAATGACCAACCCCGGCAACTCGGTCGTTATCCCAATGCAGATGCAGCCAACAGTGGCTACCTGAGTTACGAAACTTTTAACGACACGCTGTCAATAACCGATAGCGATGTAGCGCCGGCCGTTGACTGGACCGGTGCAGAAGTGGTGATCAGGAAAAAACTTTGGGTGCTGGATCGCTGCAAGGTTACCGGGCAGGTGGGCAATACGATTTATTACAGCAATACCAATGGATCCAGTTATGATTGTACCAACAACTATGGGTATTTTTTCCAGAATGATGTTCGTACGCTTGACCAGTTTGGAGAATGGTATTTTGACGCTGCCAGGAAATTGCTGAAAGTTTACCTCGGCAGCAGTGCTTCCAGTGCATATAGTGTAAAGGCAGCCACCATGGAGTCGCTGGTTACTATCAATAATCAACGGTACATTACCATCAGCAGTGTTGCTTTTGAAGGAGCGAACAGTTATGGGATCTATGGAAGAAACGTTGACTACGTGAATGTGAATGATTGCAGCTTCAACAATATCGGGTCGATGGGCATTTATATGGAAAATGCCTCGGGTATATTGATACAGAACAGTTCGATGGATTATATGCTGAGCAATGCCATCCGGTTTTCTAGTTTCAGCGATTCCAGCATTACCATTCAGAATTGTTCAATTAAAAGAACGGGGGTATTAAGGGGAATGGGTTTGAATGGCAGTAATTCTTACAAAGCCATTTCGGTTGACATCGCCAAAAACCTTACTATACAAAACAATCATGTTGATACCACGGGTTATGTAGCCATTGAATTCGACGGCAGTAATGCACTGGTAAAAAACAACGTGGTGGATTATTTTGGATTTATCAAAGACGATGCCGGCGGTATTTACACCTGGGTGCCTCAAAGCCAGTTTACGGATGTGTACTACACTGACCGCGTGATCAGCGGTAACATCGTCATGAACGGTATCGGAGCACCGGATGGAAGATCATCCACCATCGCCTATGTTTCCGGCATTTATTTAGACGGGCAGATCATGAACGTGGACGTAACGGGCAATACCATCTTTAACATCGCAAGAAACGGAATCCATTGTAATAATCCCACCAACATCAACATCACCGGCAATACCTGTTACAATAACCTGAACGCGGTGAGTTTTACGAGATGGTCATGGGGATCGATCAATAACCTCAATATCCGGAACAATATTCTTTACCCGAAATACAATACCCAACGAAATCTTTATTATACCAATGCCGCCTTAAATGAGCCGGTGCCTACATCGGTACAGAGTGCGGTGCAGGCGCTCGGTATCATCGACAGTAATTATCACAGCTGCGGAAATGAAGTGGGATTCAACTATGAAATTTATTCCATTGCCGGCGGACCATTGGTGCCGCTTTCACCACAGTCGTTAAATGGCTGGCGTACTTTTTCCGGCAAGGACCAACATTCCAGGCGGCCTTTCAGGGAGGCGCCACGTTATACATTGAATAACCTGGTGGGAAATAATCTTTTTTCTAATGGAGCATTTACCAGCAACGCCAACGGGATTACCTTGTTCGGTTCTAACTCAAGCGCTACCTGGGATAATACTTACCAGGTGGCCGGTGGATCAGTGAGGGTGGATTTCACGGCGCCGGTAGCCAACCGTTATTCATTAATGTATGGGTCAATCGGCGCTGTAAACAGTTCAAAGAACTATATTCTGAGATTCACCACCAGGGGCACCACAGAAAACGGGATATTAAGAGTGTACCTGCGTAAAACCGCTTCTCCGTACACCAGCCTCACGCCTGTGCAGATGAAAGTGTTTGACACAACCATTACCAAACACGAACTGCTGTTTGCCGCTCCCGTTACTGATGGGGCGGCCAGTTTTGTGATCGAGATTGAACAGAACTCCGGCACTACCTATTTTGATAACATTGAGTGTTACGAGGCCAACGCCACCGTGTATAACCTCGACGATTACCTGCGTTTTGAGTACAATGCCGGCTCCACGCCCCGAACCATAAACCTCGGTGGTAACTATGTGGGGGTGGATTCAACTTATTACCCGGGTACTGTTACGCTCGAACCCTTCAGTTCCCGCATTCTTGTTAAGGATACTTCTGAAGTGCGTGTACCCCTGAGTGTGAGTGCCCGCTCTGCCGACATTAATTGTTACGGTGAAACAGCGACGGTAACGGTTTCAGCTACCGGCGGTATTCCACCATATTCGGGTACCGGTACCTTTAATGTACCGGCTGGTACCTATACCTACAGCGTCCGCGACCTGCGGGGCGTTACAGCCAGTACGGTAATTACAGTCACCCAGCCGTTGTCACCTCTCGTTGCTGCAGCCACTACCGGCACCATCCCTGTTTTTGGAGGGGTTACCGCCGTAAGCATCTCAGCCAGTGGAGGCACACCTACCTACAATGGCGTTACCACCTACACCAATGTAGGGGCTGGTACCCATACCTACGAAGTAAAAGATGCCAAAGGCTGTGTGGCATCTGTAACAGTCACCATCAGTCAACCGCCGCTGCTCCGGGCAGTGGTGAATGCTTCGCCGGTAAATTGTTATGGAGGTACCAGTAATGTAATGGTAACAGCTACCGGAGGGGTGCCGCCCTACACCGGTACCGGTATATTCACCCTACGGGCGGGTGTATACGCTTACACCGTTCGGGATGCGGCCGGTGCTGCCAGTACCGTGTCCGTTACGGTAACACAACCTTGGGCAGCGTTGCAGGCATTTACAAGTTCGGGAAACATCCTTGTGCCGGGTGGTACCACCTCTGTAAACGTAAGTGCCACCGGCGGAACGCCGCCATATACGGGTACGGGTATACGAACAGGGGTCAGTGCCGGTACCTACACCTATGTGGTAACAGATGCAAGGGGTTGCCAGGCTTCCCGGTCCATCACCATCGCAGATGCGCAGGCTGCGCTGTCAGCAAGCAGTTCCAATACAGTAATTCCTTGTTTTAACGGCGCTGCAACGGCGTCAGTGACGGCGTCTGGAGGTACCGCACCTTACACAGGAACCGGCCAGTTTGCAGTGAATGCCGGCAAGGGGTCGTTGCAGTTATCATTCCCGGCCTCGGTGGCAAATTCTTATGCACTGATTTATTTTACAGTGGGAGCAGTAAGCGCTTCAAAAAATTATGTGCTGCGTTTTACCACCCTCGGCACCACATCTAATGGAAACCTTCGGGTTT
>CAYVLT010000325.1:0-4968 GCA_964452405.1 uncultured Ferruginibacter sp. | reverse complement strand
TTTGCCGGATAAGATCGCAGATATTACCGATGCGGTCGTGCGTGGTACACATAAAAGTGTTCACCCCTTCGTCGATCGCTATGTCAATCGTCTTTAAAATTGTTTTGTCTTCCTTGAACTTCATCATCTGTGCCCTCGACTTTTCGTCAGACACATGGTTTACACCGAAGAACTGGTTGTCGCCAAATAATATTCTATCCATTGGAGAATTAGTTTTTTTTGTTTTTGATCTTTTCAATTACACTGTCAGTAAGCCAGGCGGTTTCAAAAGTATTTTTGTTGTTGGGTACTTTGCCCTGGATGGCTTTGATAAAATAATCGATCTGCGCCGAGTACTCTTCGCCCCTGAGGTAAAAGTCAACTTCTTCTGCAAAATCGTTGATGTGTTTTACGTTCCATCCTTTTGTATAGGGTTGCGGGCAATTGGCTTCTTTGAAATAGATCTTCAGTTCCGTAGCATCCACAATTATTTTTCCTTTATCACCGATCACGGTAACGGTGGTTGACATTTTACGATAGGTTTCATCGCTCCAGTTAACCGACAATACACCCGACAGTTTATTGTCAGTTTCCACCAGTGCATATACTGCATCTTCCACGTTGCCGGAATAAATTGATTTCAGCAGGGCGCCATGCACCTTATTGATGGGTGCCACGAGGTAATTCACGAGGTCGATCACATGCGATGCGTAATCGAGCAGGCAGCCACCGCCTTCTTCCGGCTTTGAGCGCCAGGTCTCCGCTTTTTTCCGCACCACCACCGGTCCGTAGGCCTCACCCACAAAGTGCTGGATATCGCCCAATGACCCGCTGCTGATGAGTTTTTTTGCTTCCTCAAATGTGCCGATGAATTTATTGTGATAGCCCACCTGGTTAACCGTGCCTTTCAGTTTGGCCAGCTGCACCAGTTCAGCCCCTTCGTTTACATTTAAACAAAAAGGTTTTTCAACAAACACATGAATACCTTTCTGCAATAATTCTTTTACAATGCTTCCGTGAAATTTAGTGGGTGCTGCCACAAACACCGCTTCCGGGTTGGTTTTGTCGAGCATTTTTTTATAATCGGCAAAGCACTCAAACTGCGAATATTTTTCCAGCACATCGGTAACGATCTTTGAAGTGTCCGCCACACCCACAATGCTAACATCCGGGTGTGCACCGAGTATCGCCAGGTGTGAGATTCCCATTTTCCCGGCGCCTATTAATGCAACTCTTGTCATTATTTTTTCAGTTTAAAAATTTCGGATTTTAATAAGTTATATGCAGCCTTTCCTTTGTTCATGAGTTCAAGGGCAGGCGGTGCATTCTGTAAGCTTTCAATATAGCTGATCACTTTTTCAGGTGTGATGTTGGGCTCGTGCAGCATCAGTCCTTTTGATAATAAAAAACTATCCACCTCCAGCAGGTCATCCTGGTACACAGAAATGGTGGGGATGCCGAGGATCGCCATCTCCCTGGTCATTGATCCGCCGGCGCCGATAAAGATGGTACAGTCTGCGGCAATGGCATCAAAGCCCAATGGTTTATCGGGCACCTGTGTGCGGTGAAATTTATCCTGCCTGTAGTGTTTCGACTGGTTATCATCTCTTGGCAATACGATCACCTTGTACCTGCTTTGCAATGCAAGAATGGTATCATCAAGAAAATTTTCCTTGCCTTTATAATACTGCGCCGTTTGTGGTTCGGGCCTGATGTAAATTTTTATTTCTCCTGAAGTATTCAGCTTTCTTTTTTCCTGGATAGCTTCTCCCTTGCTCCACAAATAAATGCCCTCCTTAACCCCGGGATACTGGATCACTTTTTTTGCTGACACCCCTGCTTTTGCAATCCGCTCCACCGGCAGGTTTTCAGGGATCATGATTTTGCTGGCGCAGATAAAGGCCGGCTTGTTGCCCATGGCATGCTCGTTATCGTTGGTATAGATCGAGGGGATGCCCAGCAATCTTGCCACCACCGGTGAATGAAACGAACTTTGCGATACGGCCACATCCACTTTTTTATCCTTCAGGAATTTGCGCAGTTGGTTCACCCGGATCGGGTAGCCAAATACTTTTTTGAGGAAGTTTTTGCCGTAGTGCTCACCCACGGTGGTGTGTGTAAGTCCTTTCTGATCGAGCAGTGCAATGGTGTTAGCCAGTGGCCTGGAGGTGATCAGTACTTCGTGACCTTCGGATTCCAGTTCTTTAATGAGGCCGTAAAACATATTTACGTGCGGTGAATTGGAAATGTCAAACCATATTTTCATCGTAATAAAATAAGGTGATTTAATAGGGTAATGTATCAAAGACGGGCTGTTGCATGGCCCGTAAAATATCAATTCGCATTTTCGTACACGCCTGGCTGTTGTATGGCAGTTTGCCCCTCCAGCATTTGGCCATATAAGCCATTCAGTTTGGCAATTACACTGGTTACTGAATAGTCCTGCACCAGCCTCAGTGAATTACTGCCGTACCTGTAAAGTACTTCAGGATCTGCTTTCACCTGCAGGAAAATGTTTTCCAGTGCAGCGGTATCGCCGGGTTCAGCCAACCACCCGTTCACGCCGGGTTTTACCACCTGCGGAATACCACCCACGTTGGTGGAAATTACCGGCTTGCCAAAAGCCATCGATTCGAGTATCGACATGGGCAGGCCCTCGTAATAGGAGGGAAGTACAAACAGGTTACAGTCACTGATCAAACTATCTTTCGCTTCGCCACTTACCCATCCTTTATACACGACCAGGTCCTGCAACTGGTGTTCATTAATTTCTGCCTGTAATCTTTCGAGGTCTGCACCTGCGCCGGCAATATTGAGGGTAAAAACTCCTTTGAAAATTTCCTTGTTCTTTTTAAAAACTTCCACCAGGTTAAATATTCCTTTTTTTACCGTTACATGGTTTAAATACAATACCGGTATGGGAAGCTCTACCTTGTTTTCAAAAACCTGTGCCGGCATTTGCACCGGGTTGTTCACAATAACCGACTGTTTCTTCCTGGTGATGGAATCAAAATAGGTTTTCCATTCCTCTGACAGAACGATCAATTCATCAGCAGCATTCAGCGTGTAAAGGATATAGGGCTTTAAAAACCCGGCTGTTTCATAATACACTTTGAACTCGCCGCCATACAGGTGAAGTATCGTTTTTTTGCCGAGTGCTTTAGCCAGTAACACCATGATGGATTTACGGATAAAACTACCGCGGCAGGCGGCATGAATATGAACAATCCTGATCTGGCGGTTGAATATCGCCATCCAGGTAAATTTCAACACGGCCCCTGTAAAATAAAGAATGCTCAGCAGGGGATTTTTTTTGTAGTAAGTAGGTAAAAAATTAAAGTCACGCATACTGCCCCGGTACACAGCTAATACGGAAGCCATACCGCCCCGGAGGCTGTAATGGGGGCCCACAAACAAAACATGCTTACAATAATCCTTCATATCTCTTTTCTGATACCTGAAAACAGGCAACTGTCTTTATATTGCCGGTGGCAATAACGAATGGTACTGGTTTAACGGTTTAATCCGGCAAATATTATATCGCCGTTTTATACCGGTTGCTGAACGATAAATTAACTGGTGAAAGCTTTAGGTAAAAAACGTGCCAGTGTTGCCATGAAGCGTTTATCAGGGATACACTACTGTTTTTTTCTTGTGCTTGAGCGGCCAAACGCCCACGATCCGGCAGATGTTTTCTTCAAAGGAAGCGCCCTCCACCATCATGAACCTGGGCAAACTGTATGGCTGGCTCAATTTTTCTTTGGTTAAATATTTTTGCTCGGTGCTGAAGGCCAGTGTGTAGCCGAATCTTTTTAAGAAGCTGATCTCCCGGTTTGAATAATCCCCGTTAGGAAAAGCGAAATATTTCACTTCCTTTTCAAGCCACTCTTCAATGGCCTGTTTGGAGTGGGAAATTTCATATTTGGATTCTGCATTGGAACATCTTGGTAAAATTGGGTGTGATACACTGTGACTGCCGATCACCACGTACTTACTCTGGGAAATATCTTTCACCTGGTCAATGGTAAGGGCCTCCCGGTTAAGCTGTATCTTGGTCTTGGTTTCTTCCAGTATCTTCACCCTGTCCTCATTATCGAGGGTTTTAAAAAATTCAATGGAGTTTCTTGCAAGCCCCATTTTACGGGCCTCCATGATATACGACCACCAGTACCCGCTGCCTTTTTCCACCACTTCAGTACTCACAAAAATGGCCACGGGCACTTCGTATTGCACCGCAATGGGTACAATATTGTCCAGGTTGCTCTGCCAGCCATCGTCAATGGTGATCACCACTGCTCCTTTCGGAAAAGGTTTTTCCTGGTTCACGATCTGTTCAATTTCGCAAACGGAGATGAAATGAAAGCCATTATTCGACAACCAGTTGATGCAGGATTCAAAAAATGCTTTGCTGGGAGCATGAAAGCAAAGTGACAGAATGCAGTCCCCGCGCTGAACCTTGCGGGCAGCTGTTTTTACAACGCCTGAATAAATAAGGGTTTTAGCAAGTAATTTGCCTAAATAATTTCTCACTGTAGTGGTCACCTGTTGTGATTTTTTAAGGGAGTATTTAATAAAATAAATGGGACATGGAATTTTTTCCGTCGGGGATTTTCATGGATCAGCTCCATGAAATTAGGAAAAAAGGACACAAAAAAATATTTTGTGCAGGAGTTTATTTATATAACCGGTTGGTAAGTTTTTCGCCTTTGTAAACGGCGATAAATTCGTCGGTCATCCGGCTGAGCAGGAACTTGCTTTTGATGGTTTGCAGGGCGTTTTCCCCCATTCTTTTCGATTCTGCCGGGTGTTCGTACAGGTATAAAAGCTGCCGGGTAAGGCATTCCACATCTTTATTTTTTACCAAAAAGCCATTTTCCCCATCCACGATCACCTCATTGGTACCGCCGCCCTCAGTAGCCACCACGGGGTTTTTCAAACTCATGTATTCAATGATGGAGTTAGACACACCTTCTCCATGCACATCACTGT
>CAYVLT010000324.1:0-4978 GCA_964452405.1 uncultured Ferruginibacter sp. | reverse complement strand
AGTTATGGTACCGTGGGTAACAACAGGATTGCCGATTATCTGTATATCAGCAACTTCGCCAACAATCCATATTATTATGGCATCAATGGCCAGTCTGAGTTTGGCTATTCTTCAGCTTCTTTGGTAAACGACCTGTTGAAATGGGAAACTACGATCAGCAAAAATGTCGGACTTGATCTTTCTCTATTCAACGACCGCATCAACCTTACGGTGGATGTGTATGAAAACAAAACGAAAGACTTGTTACTCAATGTACCGATCGCTTCTACTTATGGCTATACCACCCAGCTACAGAACGTAGGTGCCACCAGGAACCGCGGTTATGAAATCCAGTTGAATACCGCGATTATCAAGAAAAAAGATTTTACCTGGAATGCTACATTTAACCTCTCGTCCAACACAAATACAATTACTGAATTAGGGCAGGGTCAAACCTCTATCCCGGCTTATTCAGGATGGGGCGTGGCCGGGCAGTACTATGATTTCGTAGCGCAGATCGGCCAGCCGATTGGTGCCATGTATGGGTTGGTTACTGATGGTTTTTACAAAGTATCCGACTTTGACTATGACGCCGCCACACAAAAATATACTTTGAAAGCAGGCGTTGTGGATGACACCAAGATCATCGGTGCGCCACAGCCCGGTTCCATCAAGTTCAAAGACCTGAACAATGATAACAGCATTGATATTGACAACGACACAAAGATCATAGGAAATGCCACCCCTAAGTTTTCCGGAGGTTTGAACCAACAATTCACTTACAAAAACTGGGACATGAGCATCTTTGTGAATTTCGTGTATGGCAATGATGTGCTGAATGCAAATAAGATCGAATTCACCAACGGTTATACGCAGAACTCAAACCTGCTTGCAATTATGAAAGACAGGTGGCGTAATGTAAACGACCAGGGAGAAGTAGTGACTGACCCAACTGCACTCACCGCCTTAAATGCCAATGCAAAAATCTGGAGCCCGATCATCGGATCAGGTGCTTTTCAACTGCATTCATGGGCCATTGAAGATGGATCATTTATCAGGATCAACAATATAAGCATCGGCTATAATTTCCCGGCCAGGAGTTTCAGGAAGATCGGTATTAAAAAATTGAGGGTGTATGCCACTGGTAATAACCTGGCCGTATTCACCAGCTACACCGGGTACGATCCGGAAGTGAATGCAAGAAGAAGCAGTCCGTTAACACCAGGCGTAGATTACTCCGCTTATCCTAAAAGCCGTTTGTTCATGTTTGGTATCAATGCTTCGTTTTAATTTTATTTAAATTTTTGTTTCATATGAAAAAGGCATCAAAATATTTAATCCTGGTATTTGCAGTAGCGGTTAGCTCGCTGTCGTGCAAAAAATTCCTCGATCAGCAACCGATCACAGAAAAAGGAACTGACTTTGTGTTCGATAATTCAGAAACCGTATATCATGCTATCGCTGGTGTATATGCGCAATTGGCGGGCGACCAGGGCTTTGGTAAAGTGCTGAGTTTGTATTTTGCCGTTGATAACGACGAAACACAGGGACCAACCGGTTCAGTAGACAATGGCCGTCGTGACATTGCCAGGTATTCCCTTACATCTGCCAACACCGAAATTCAACGTCCTTTCGAACAGTGTTTCAGGGGCATTGAATATGCCAATATCTGTATTGCCAACATTCCTAAAATGGATGGCTATAACAATGGTGATGCTGTAGAAAGCGGTAAACTGAAAAGGATGTATGGCGAAGCACTTACACTCCGGGCGCAGTTTTATTTTGAAGCGATCGAAAACTGGGGTAACCTGCCTGCGCATTTTCAACCTGCATCCACACTCGCCGTTTCAGAACCTTTCCCATTCCGGGTAAACAGGGATTCATTGTACGACCAGGTACTGGCTGATCTTAAAGCTGCGGAGGACCTTGTTCCATGGGTGTCTGAACTGTCTTCCATCGGTGACCAGGCAGATGAACGCATCACCAAAGGAACCGTGAAAGCACTGAGAGCAAGGATCGCTTTGTTCCGTGGGGGCTATTCTTTAAAAGGTGAAAATGTAGGAACCGGATCCATGACCAGGAATGCAGACTATGCCACTTACTACCAGGTTGCAAAAGATGAATGTGCCGAGATCATTGCTTCCGGTAATCATCACCTGAACCCGAGTTACAAATCACTTTGGAAAAATAACGTATGCGCTCACGCAGTTACTGATCCTGACAATGAATTGATGTTCCAGGTAAGTGCGATCGGTCGCAGTGCTGTAGCTGATTCAAAACTGGGCTACTACAACGGGCCGGTGGTAAATGGAAAAGGAAATAAAAGCATTAATATCCTGCCTACCTATTTCTACGCCTTTGATTCGATGGATACACGCAGGGATGTTACCTGTGCGCCATATGTAGTGGGAGTTGATGGTGCTACAAAAACAGCAACCGGTGCAACAGCTATTGTTGACGGAAAGTACAGGAGAGACTGGATCAGCAATCCAACAGTGGATCCTGCTGATGCGGCACAATATTTTGGTCTTAAATGGCAGCTCATCCGTTATTCAGATGTGTTGCTGATGTTTGCAGAGGCCGAAAATGAATTGAATGGTCCAACGGCAGCCGCCTATGATGCAGTGAACATGGTACGGCGCAGGGGGTTTGGCGTTTCCATCAACAGTACTTCAGCTTATGATCTTACACCCGGTCTGGGCAAGGAAGCGTTCTTCGAAGCATTGGTACAGGAGCGTTCCTTTGAGCTGGGTGGAGAAGGACTTCGTAAATACGACCTCATCCGCTGGAACCTGTTGGGTGCAAAAATACAGGCCACCCGTGCGGCGCTTGCAGATATGATGAACAGGGTGGGAGCCTATACTGATTTCCCTACCAGCATGTATTACAGAACCGGCACCACTGCTGATGATGCTTCAATGTGGACAACGTCGTTGTACGCACCAACACCGTCTACTGCAAATGCACCGGCCAATTCAACTAAAGTTTCCTGGATAGGAACCAGCATTCAAACTACGATCATCGATCGTTTTGCTGCAGGGTATGTGCAAAATCAATCTGAATTGATGCCGATACCGAATGCAACAAGAGGTGCGAACGCGAACCTGACCCAAAATCCTGGTTATTGATTTACCCTCATCAACCCATAAACAAAAGGCTGCATGAAATATTGTGGCCTTATTTTTTACAAATTCACAAGTTGCAGGAGATGCTGACAACGAAGCGGCTGAAAAAGAGATATGCGTTACTGGTAGTGCTGGTATTGGCTGCCGGTTTTGGTACCGGGGCATTCGCACAACAGGATAGTCTCAGCGTATCTGTCAACGGCAACTCCTTTATACAGGGCGACTCTATCCCGTTTGAAGTGAGTCTGCCTGGTTATGCTTCGATCGCGAAAACAGCCACCATTCAATTGTGGATCGAGAATGTGCAAACCGGCAGGCGTTGGAAGTTCCGGTACCCGCTCATCAATGGGTACATTGCGGCAAAACTGGCTGTTGACAGCAGTATGCCGGATGGTGCCTATGCGTTCAATTTTATGTTGCAGAAAACATTTTTTTCCTTGTCTGGTCATGCGGAAAATATTTCAAAAAAAGACAAGGTGCTCAATTATGTGATGATCGCGAGGAACAAGCAAACGGTGGTTGATTTTGTTGATCTCAACGAACAACAATCTTTTTCTATACGGAACCTGTTGTTCCAGGATTCGGCTTTCATCATCTTTGCCGATCCAAAACTCAAGCACAGGAATAACAGCCTGCTGGTGAATATTCAAACCCCGCTGGATTCAGCTTTCACTCCCCTGTACACCGTAACGCGTTTTGTGCACATTGGGAAAACAGCCCTTCCTGCTGAAGTGAAACCCGTTGATACAAGCGCTTATCAATTCAGTGCCGGCAACACCTTATACAAGATCATTTTGCCGGAACTGGTTTTAAAAAGCAGGTCTAATAAAAAGCTGGAAGATTTTGACAGGGAAAACAGCACCGGTGCTTTCAGCGGACAGGATGCGATCATCCTCGACGGAATCGGTTCTGATGAAATTGCCAACGCACCTGATCTCTACACTTATCTTTCTATCAAAGTAGGCGGGCTCCGGCTGGAGACAGACAATAATACCGGGAACCAGTCATTTACCTGGCGGGGTCAGCCGGTTGATATGTACATCAACGAGATTAAACTGGACCCGGATGTGCCGGTGTGGATCAATCCTTCCGACATCGCGATGATAAAAGTATTCAGGCCAGGAACGTCTTTATCTGCGGATACCGGTGCCGGTGGCTCCATTGCGATTTATACAAAAACTGACCAATATAATAAAGCAACCAACAGGAACTATAGTTTTTACATTCTCGGTTATACCGGGCAGGAGGCCACCTGGAAAAATTAAGCGCCTCATGATAAAAGAAATTTTCCTGACCTGTTTTATTCTGTCAATAGCAGGTACTGTAACTGCGCAATCAAATGAAATTCTGCTGTACCCATCCGGTGTGCCGGCTCAAAGAACTGCAGCAATGAAAGAGAAAGTTATATTGTTAAATGGTAAAAGAAGGGTGTACAACGTGGTGCAGCCCACCCTTACAAAATATGATCCCGTTGCGCCCAACGGCATGTCGGTCATCATTTGCCCGGGAGGGGCTTATGCCCGGCTGAGCGTGGATCATGAGGGAGTGGATGTTGCCAGGGCACTCACAGAAAAAGGGATCACGGCTTTTGTGTTGAAATACCGGCTCCCGGTTGATTCGATCATGGAAGATAAATCGCTGGCGCCTTTACAGGATGTACAGCAGGCGATCAGGATCGTAAGAAAAAATGCTTCCGCATGGAGCCTGCATTCTGATAAGATCGGGTTGATGGGTTTTTCGGCAGGCGGGCACCTGGCTGCGATGGCCGCCGTGCATTTTAAATTCAGGGCTGATGCAAACGAAACGGATACCACCAGTGTGCACCCGGATTTTGTGATGTTGATTTACCCGGTGATCAGCTTTTCTTCCCGGCT
>CAYVLT010000323.1:0-4988 GCA_964452405.1 uncultured Ferruginibacter sp. | reverse complement strand
TCAATAATAATGCTTTGCAGGTTTTGCTTTACATAACCTTTTACTTTCCATAACCCTTACCCAATGCGCCTGCGGTCTCATACTGGATGCCATCACCACCAACAATGGAATCAAAAAAACTGAATGCATCTACATTTTGAACAACTTCGTAATCCCTGCCAACCACGCCCAAAATATTTTCGTTGTCAGTTCTTACCGTTGCAAAATAATTGGGTACTTCAATCTCAGGAATTTTTATTTCGGTGTCCTCATTTGCTGTTTGGTTTTCGTTGTCGAACGTAAACAGTTTTCTTTTTTCAACGGTATAATCCAAACCAGCAAATTTTAATGCTTCTGCGCTGTTTGGATAACCTTCTACAATTTGGCCTAATCCATGCCATGCTTTTTCCTTTACTGAAAAGAAACTGTGTTTTCCTGTTTGCTCATTGAAATTTAAATTGTGTGCCATGATAATTGATTTTTAATTTTTAAAATGTTGTTGTGAGAAAATTTAAAATGGGAGGTCATCCGCTGCCGGTTCTTTTGCCGGTTCTGGAGTTGTTGAGGGTGTTTCATTCTTTTGGTTGCCGCTTCCATGCAGTTTGATAGTATTTACATGAAAGGTTAATGTGGCTTTTGCTTCGCCATCTTTCCCCGTGTAAGCATTTACGCCAACACGCCCCTGTAACTCAACCAGTGTTCCTTTGGTGAGATATTGAGCGATGCCGGGATTTACCCAGTAATTGCACTGCACATAGGTTACAATTTTGGTAGTTTCATTACTGCCCTTTGCTTTGTAACTATCATTAATAGCTACATTAAAATTTACTACCTGCTTTTCGTTTTTCAGGGTGCTAATTTTTGCATCTCCTGTTAATCTTGCTGTCATTTCCATGATTGATAGATTTATGTTTAAAAAATAAGTTTCAGATTCTTGTCAATGCCTGCGGTCGTTCGCTGTTCCGGTGTGTGCTTTTTTACCAGGTAGTAAACCATGATGTCAGCCTGTTGATAAATTACCCATGCTGAAACAAGGGATTTTGAACGGCTTGTTTTTTTGGTGTGCTGAATTTTCCATGAAAGCCGCATGAGTGCTGAAAGTTGTTGTGTGTGCATACGATGTTATTTTTAAGTGATGATTAACTCGGCATACGCCTCGTTCGTTCTAATCGTAGCAACCCGGCCTTGAAACAGGGTTTGGCAAAAGCAAGGTTTTTGTAAAAAGAATACTACCCCACAGATATATCTCCGAAGGAGGCCAAACCGGGGTGGAGATTGTTTTTACAAAACCGGTGGCAAGTTTCGCCCCTGCATTTTGGCGAAACGCAGACCTTGCTTTTGGCAAAGCCTGTCAAGAAATTTGCGACAGATAAGGATGAATGAGTTTTAAATAATAATACTTGGTGAATCTGCTTTGAAAATTCTCAGGTGGTAATACTTCAATAATCTCATTGGAAAAATCTTTGGAATTTTTAAAAATTTCGAATTGTGTTTGGTGAGGCACGAGCCAATCTCAATGACCAATGATCATTGTCCGGCATAGTTCGCCTGGCTTATTTGCCGCAGGCGGATAGAAATAAGACTGGTGTACTATGGCGGGTCTTTATAATCCCTTGTAAATCTCCTAAATATCCTTGGAGCGGATGACTGACAATAGATTTTGCTGTAATGAGCTTACGGGCAGCAGGCCGTGTCAAGCTTGTGATTTTGGCATTGTAGCGGGCAAAAGCTTACCGGGCTGTGGTGGGCCTGAAGAGTAAATGAAATCAATAGGTCTGCGTGGAAAGAAGGAGAGAGATTTTTTGTTATTATTTTTAAAGAAGATTAATTCATTTTTGCCAGTTTTTTACACTTGAGCTCTAATTATCCTTGCCTTGGATGAATTCTTACCGACCTTTAATGCTAGATTTAAAAACATTAATGATGGAACCCAGTAAGAATGCACCTTGCCCTTGTGGTAGTGGCAAAAAATATAAAAGATGTTGTATGGATAAGCCTAAGCAGGCAAACAAAAAGGTCACTCCACCAGCAATTAAAGTACAGGATCATCCATTTTTTTCGAAATACAATACGGTTGCTTTGCTTCAATCATTTGCTGGGCTTTCTCTTATTCCCGAAAACCATGGTAAATATGTGAGATCAGAAGAATTGGCTAGGACTTCAATTAATAATTACAATAATAGCAATGAAATACCCGATTCAAAAATTCTTACAGAATTTCTGGATGCAGAATATCCATCGCATTATTTAGAAGATCCTCCAGTTAACTTATTTACTGACTTAGTAACTTTTTATGGCGGTGATTATTTACTATTTCCAGGCATTACCGAAAATGGCAGTTTTATTTTAAATAATCTATTAGCAGCAATTTTTCATTGGCCTGAATCTGGAATACCTAAGCAGTTTACAATTAATTGCCAACACACAATTTCATTAATCCTGACTATTTCAAATACCATTGCTACCAGACTAGGATACACACGTTATCAAGAAGGAACAGCTGAAAATGATAAAATTGTCGTACCCGATGATAAATCACTCAACAGCTTAAAAGCCGCAGTGACATTTACAATAGAAGAAATGAAGCAGTTGTGTACTGAACATCATATTGCGTTTGAAGCAATCAATGAATTTTTAATTGATGTAAATTCACCTGACTTAAGTTCGCCCCATGTTGAAGAAAGCCCACTTGTCTATAAACCTATTTTAAGAACTGAAACACATTTTGTTGTTGTTTCACCTGCTACCTTGAGTTTATCAATTACCGATTATATCTGGGCGTACGCAGAAAGGGCCGGTTGTATGAGAGAAGTAAATGAAGCATATCATAGCCTCTTATGGAATAATCTGCAACTACAGTTAGGACAAATGAAATTTAAGCGATTAGATATTGAAGGCACTGAGTTAAATATAGAAAATCATGAACGAGAAGGATTGTATCGTTTTGATGATGATAAAATTGCTTACGTACAATACTTATGCGACAAGGGTACAAACTTTAAAATAAAAAGCACGTTACAAAAAGAGGTTTTCGGTAACCGTGAAGCTAAGGAAAATCATAAAAAGAAAGTAATTAATCAAGTATTAGCTAAACCTGAATTCGCTGGTTATGAAATATTCGATTTTATTATTCTTTCCCCAATAGGAAGAGATTTTATGTACCCGATTATGAAAGAGGAACATGCAAGAACTATCGCTATTCCAATGTTTGAATTAGATGTATTATGGAACTTGAAGGAAACAAAAGCATTAGACCTTTGGAAGTTTTCCATTGCAAGGGAAGAGCAAATACCAAGTGCCAAAATGTTAAGTTTTTCATTTTTAGATCAATATAAAATGTATAAAGATCATCAAGAATCCTTCTACCTTTCTGATGAAACTAAATACGACTCGATTCATGTTCAAGTAGGCTATTCAGATGATTTAATAAAACAATCAAAACATAAAGCAGATAAACACTCTGTACTTAAAAACATTGGAGGGAGAATAGCAAATGTTCAGGTAGAAAGAAAAGATAAATATGCCCCTATCTATGTTGATTTAATGGGACTGCTAAGTTCTGAACTCGAATTTTTAGTAGAGGGGTTTAATCAACCTATTTGGGTTTCACCGAAATCAGATTTAAAAGAGCTGAAAGGGGAAATCCGTAACATGTTTTGGCAAGTAAATGATGCAATTTCATATTGGCTTTGGCAAATACAGGAGGATATTTATATAGATTTAAAACCACTCGGCATTATGCCTTTAACAATAACATTTGATTTAGTTCCAATCGAGAAATTTGAAACAATAGATAGGGAATTTACTCGGGACCCAAATCTTTCAGACAAATTTAAAACAGAAGCAACAGACACGTCTTTAAATATAGTTATTCCTGCTTCAATCATTGCTTATTTATATGGTGCAGACAACGAAGGTGAAAGAGTCCTAGTGAAACATTTGCTTTTAGGCTTTAATAAATTATTATCAACAAATGGCACGCCTTTAATTTCTGAAGAAAGAATACGGCATATAATCGAGAGTAAGGCTCCTTTAGGGATGAAGAAGAAATTATTTATTCTGGATACCAGTGACAACTTAATGCTTGATCCGAGAAACCTAAAGGGTCATCGGTATGTCCAGGAATATGATACCAGTATTGTTTTAAATTCCATTGTTCCAGCTTTAGGTAAACTTTGCCCTCCTGTTGGTGAAATTCAAGATCAAAAAGATAGAGATGATTTGTCATTTAAAATTGTTCAAAATGCACTACTTCCAATTTTAAGAAGCAAAATCCAACGGTATGATTCTACTGAATTATTAAAACGTTTTATCAGTCTAAATGAAAGCCTAATAAGAAAGCGGGAAGAATTAAGGGTGCATACTCCAACACGTATAGCTTGTTTCGTAAATATTGAACAGCATCAAATTGATTTACAAGAGAGTTTAAGTGAAGTAAATAGAACAACTATTGCATTGCGTTGCTTAATAGAGCATGTAGCAGCTGAACCTATTAAGGGAACTAAAATCATTTCGATTGCGGCAATTGATGAACTTGTAGCCATTATGGATCAGGTTATCTCATGGGGTTCGTTAAGCGACCAAATTCATTTTAATTTATTCGATGTAAAAATGGGAGTTCTTTCTTCTGGTAGAATTGGAACACAGAAAACACAAATAAATGAAGTTTTCGACCCTTACTATGAATCTAAAACAAAAGAAAATGTTGCAGATGCAATTTCAACATTTGAGCAGGTTTTCCCTCAAAATGAAAACCTTAAAGGCAAGGATGTCCCTGAAAATTTAGACAAAGCATTTATTGCGGATTATGCTATTTCTTTTACTCGTATATGCCAATTTATTGAAGGTCTATGTCATATTGGCTTTTGTCAAACAACTCCTTACGCTTCGCTTTCTTTAGTATTATTAAGGGATGAAGTAAATAAGTATGTAGATGATTTCGATGAAATAGAATTTCAAAATGCTATTAACTATTTGGCTATGTCGAATCGAGGCAAATTAGAGAAATT
>CAYVLT010000322.1:0-4993 GCA_964452405.1 uncultured Ferruginibacter sp. | reverse complement strand
GCTGGTGTCCAGGGCAACAAATACTTCGGGCGTAATGCCCCCGCCGCCATACAAAATACGGCCCGAGGGTGTTTTAAACATTTTTGAACTGTCGTTTTTTAATGAGTCCACGCTCAAAACTTCCCCGTCATGAAAGCGCCGGATGATCTCATCATAATAAGCTTTTTCGCCCCGGCTGTAGGAGCGCTGGATGCTGCGGCCAACAGGGGTATAGTAACGGGCAATGGTTAAACGGAGGGCGCTGCCATCGCTGAGATCGTATTGCTCCTGTACCAGGCCTTTGCCAAAGGTTCTTCGGCCAACAATGGTGGCCCGGTTCCAGTCCTGCAACGCACCAATGAGTATCTCGCTGGCGCTGGCCGTGCCTTCATCTGCCAGTACCACCAGTGGCCCGGTTTCAAACAGCCCGGGTCTTTTGCATCGGTATTCTTTTTTAGGAAAATGTTCCCCTTCTGTATAAGTGATCAGTTTGTCGCCATCTAAAAACTCATCTGCAATTTCCACGGCCTGGTCAAGCACCCCGCCGCCATTGCCACGCAGGTCGAGTATCATTTTTTTCAGTCCCTGGCTTTTGAGCTTCTCGAGCGACTGCATGAACTCCCGGTAGGTTACCTGGCTGAATTTGTTGAGGCGGATATACCCGGTGCCGGGAGCGATCATGTAAGCCGCATCCACACTGCTAACGGGAATGATACCACGCTGAAAGCTGATGGTCTTGCGTTGGGTGCCGCGTAGCAAACCAATGCTCACCTGGCTGGCATTGTCGCCCCGCAACAGTTTTTTGATCCGGTCGCCTGTAATCTTAACACCGGCCACCGCACTGTCATTCACGGAAATAAATTTATCGCCTGCCTGGATGCCGGCTTTATCGCTGGGACCGCCGGGGATCACGTACATCACATTGATGGTATCATCCAGCACATCGAACTCAACACCGATACCGAAAAAATTACCGGCGATGTCTTCATTGGAGGCTTCCACTTCATCAGCGCTGATGAAAACAGAATGCGGATCGAGTTTACTCAGGATGGCCGCCACCGCAGTGTCGGTGAGTTTGTTCACCTGTACCGGGTCCACATATTTATTTTTAACCAGGTCAAGCACTTCCTGCAGGGGTACCGCCTTATCAACCGAAAAAAAATTTTTACCCGGCATGGTACCTTTCATCCGGTAACCCAGCATCATGCCAACGATAAGGGTAATGCTGAAAAGCAAGGGCAGCCAAACCTGCGGTTTCTTTGTACGCTCCATAATCTTCTTGTGGGCACGAAAATAAATGAATTCACACGAATACCGCCTTTAATGTTTACGGCCGGCCGGCCCTGTAATATATTTGGTTTGTAATGAACAAAATGTATTACTTTCAAAAATGAAATTTAAATGCTAACACAATGGCTGTGAAACTGATTGCCGACAGCGGTTCAACAAAAGCAGAATGGTGCCTGCTGCACAATGGCAAAAAAAAGATGATCACCACCCAGGGCATCAGTCCCTATTTTTTATCGGCTCCTGAAATACAGCAATTACTCGAAAAAGAACTGCTGCCCAAAATAAAGAACACGCCCCCCACAGAAGTATATTATTATGGTACCGGTTGCCTGAGCCCCGAAAATGTAAAACTGGTAAGATCAGCTTTACAAAAACTGTTCGGCAAGGTGAAGATCAGCGTGGAGCACGACCTCATGGGCGCTGCCAGGGCGCTCTGCGGTGATGAAGCCGGCGTGGCCTGCATACTGGGCACGGGCAGCAACTCCTGTTATTTTAACGGGAAGAAAATTGTGAAGAACAGCCCCGGCCTCGGCTTCATACTGGGCGACGAAGGCAGCGGCGCCTACCTGGGCCGCAGGGTGGTGCAGCATTTTTTATACAATACCTTTGATCCGGACCTGATGGACCGCTTCCAGGCAAAATACAATACCAATGCCGCCGAGATACTGGAAGCCGTGTACAAAGGCCCCTTGCCCAACCGCTACCTGGCCGCCTTTACCGGCTTTTTGGTGGAGAACCGCGGTCATTATATGATCGAGAATATTATCGAAGACAGCTTTAACGACTTTTTCTTTAACCATTTATACAAATACAAAGAAAGCTGGACAAAGCCCATTCATTTTATCGGAAGTGTTGCCTATGGCTTCAGGGATGTGCTGAAACTGATGTGCGCCAATTACGAATTGCAGTTGGGCCGCGTACTCAAACACCCCATGGACGGACTGCTGAAATACCACGCCTGACAGGTTTCCCGTAAAATAATTTTAACAATCTTTTCGTTTCAGGAGGGTTAAAAAAATCTTGGTATTCATAACCAACTTCCTTAATTTACGATTGAAAACAAAACTATACTTATATGAAAGGTAAACTTTTACTCACCGCTACACTCGCTTCAGTTTCTCTTTTTTCCGCCGCCCAGGATGCAAGAACGTACGCAATTACGGGCAAAAGTGATAACAAATTCCTTTGGGCCGACATTAAGCAGATTGATGTAAAGTCAGGGGCGATTGTAAAAACCTTATTTGAATCAGAAAACACCAAATTCTCCATTAACTCACTGGATAATACGGCCGATAAGGTACAGGTTACCAACCCCACCGGTTTTGGAGTGGCTGCCTGTGCACTGGATACCCGGCACAACAGGCTCTACTTTGCGCCCATGCATTTTTCAGAGATCCGTTACCTCGATTTAGGCAGCAGGGAAGCCAGCTTTACCATTGTAAAAAAGAACGTAATACCTGTGGCCGCGGGTAATGTGTACCAACCTGAGGAAACACAGTTTACCAGGATGGTGATCGCCGCTGACGGTTATGGCTATGCGCTTACAAATGACGGCAATCACCTGGTGCGTTTTACCACCGGCAAAAAACCTGTGGTGGAAGACCTGGGTGCTTTGATCGACGCTGAATCCAACAAAGGCATTTCCATTCACAACAAATGCAGCAGTTGGGGTGGTGATATGCTGGCTGATGCCTTTGGTAAATTGGTGGTGATCTCTGCCAACCACAATGTGTTCACCGTGGATGTGAATTCAAAAATTGCCAGCTTCACCGGTACCATTACAGGTTTGCCGGCCAACTACACCACCAATGCAGCAGCCGTTGACAATGATGGTAGCATTATTGTAAACAGCGCCAATGTATTTGATGGTTTGTACCGTGTGAACTATAAAGATTTAAAAGCGGTGAAAATCGAAACAGCCGAAAAAGGATTCAATTCATCTGATCTTGCCAACGGAAACTTTTTATTGCAGAAAGAAGCCGATGCTGCAGCAAGGTTCGATGTATCAAAATCAGTATTACCTGATTTCGCTGCCGCTGCTGACGGAAGGGTATATCCCAATCCCGCCACCGGCGACCAGTTCAATGTATTATTTACCGGTCAGAAAGCGGGTAAATACACCATCATTTTCAGTGACCTTGCCGGGCGCCCATTGCTCACCAAAACAGTGGTGATCGGTAAAAGCACACAGGTTGAAAATGTACGGTTAACAAGCAAAACAGCAAAAGGTACCTACCTGGTAAATGTGGTGGATGAGAACAAGCAGGTTGCTTTTTCAGAAAAAGTTGTATTGCAATAAATGTTGATTATTATGGGTTGTAAAAGTGAAAGCTCCACCTGGTGGGGCTTTCGCGTTTTAAGGAACATCTCATTTATTGCTGGCAGCGCTGCAAAGCCGTTTAAAAAAAAGCCACACCCACCCGGTCTTGTTACAGGCACTATACCATGTTTGAAAACATCAGGCGCAGGACTCCGTCCTGTGTCTCCTGGTTACTAAACCATATCCCTTTTAAGCGGCGGAATGATGAGAAGCCATTGTAGTCATTTTACAAGCTTGCTTTTTTATATTTATACAAACCATCAGGCGCAGGACTCCGTCCTGTGTCTCCTGGTTACTAAACCATATCCCATTTAACCGGCGGAATAATGAAAAGCCATAGCAGTCATTTTACAAGCTTGCTTTTTTATATTTATACAAATAATTGCTATGAGTATAAGATATAAATTTATAGATAAACAAGGCGTATATTTTACTACTTCAACAGTGGTTGGATGGAGCGATATTTTTACAAGAGAGATTTATAAAGCCATATTATTAGACAGCATTCGGTATTGCCAGTTTAACCAGGGCTTGGTCATACATTCCTGGGTACTGATGACCAATCATTTACATACCATTTGTAGTTTTAAAGATGGAAAGGATCCCGGACAGGTATGGAGAAACATCAAAAGTTTTACTGCAATGAAAATAATAGATGCTATCATAAACAATCCAACAGAAAGCAGGAAGGAACATTTGCTGCATACATTTGAAGATGCAGGCAAAAAAAGCAGCAGTAATTTCAAATACCAGTTTTGGCAGCATGAAAACTATCCTGTGTTGTTAGATACAACTGATATGTACAATCAAAAGCTGGAATATATACATGGTAACCCTGTAACAGCGGGCTTTGTAGCAGAACCATGGCACTGGTTATACAGTAGTGCCGGGGATTATCACTCCGGTACAAGCGGCTTGTTGGATATTGTGTTTTTAGATGGCTTTTGAGTTGGCAAACATTAGTAACAAGCAGACACAGGACGGAGTCCTGCGCCTGACGGGCAATCGTTAAGCCTTCGTTCGTGTCCCCACCAACTACTCCACGGCAATAAAAATTAATGATTCGTGGGACACAAAAAAAGGCGGGGGAACCTGGTACCTTTCTGCCGGCTGGGTGAATGGCCCTGTTTCTTATGTGGCTGCCTACCGCAGGGCAAATATAAAACAACAAATCCCACTTTACAGCGGGATTTATTGAGAGTGAATTGGCAGTACCGCTCCACGTTGTAATAATACATTTTTTCTTACCTTTTATGCCATACCGATTGTGTGAATGGCTAAAAATGAATTACCCATCTCTGGGTCCCTGTTCTCACGAGCAAACATCTGAATAAAAATGGCTCGTGGGAACACCATAGTCGTTAACTTAAGAAAAATAGCATTCAACTAGTTCACACATAATGC
>CAYVLT010000321.1:0-5000 GCA_964452405.1 uncultured Ferruginibacter sp. | reverse complement strand
GTATTGCTGACAAGTAATATTGGTGGCCGCAGGGTGGTGAATCGTTTGGCGGGGGAACAGTTACCGAGAATTTGTTGAAACGGCCAGGGGTCTGGGCAATGCAGTAAGAACCAGTACGCGACGCGGTAATCTCCGGTCGTTGATTCATCAATCAACAATACCTGATTGCTCTATAGCTTAACAGTCAGTTGCCCGCAGGTGAAACTTAAAGCGATCGGCGGATCTATTTCATGCAGTTGACTATTGCCGGTAAATACGGCATCTATTTTTATGCCCGACCCAGAGCCAACCGCGGTTATGCTTATTTATCACATGGAAGAAAAAAAGAAAATGAGCACCGGGGCGTCAGGAGGCTACTGAAAGGGCATGCTGCTCTTCGGGCAAACGGGTACAACGATTGTATGGCTCTCCCGGCGGAATGGGTTACGGCGTTTTCTCCCTCCTAACCACATGGGTTATCCGCACAAAGGGTCACCGGGCCAGGTTAAATGATCATAATAAAAGCAGGCACCCAGGCACCGGTTCCATAAATCAATTCGTTTTACCCTAACTGCTGCGCCGGGCTTATGGTTGACGCTGTTGGTAATTGTTGATATATGTCGCCACTTCCACCATAGGAGCGATCCAGATGTCAGACTCATGGTCTTTTAAATAATGAAGAAAAGCGCTATGATCAGGGATGGTGACATTCAAGCCATTCCCACCTCCCACTCCATGAAACAGGATCACCAGCAATGAATGAGTGGCCATTGCCTGCTTCACCCATTCTTCCATGTCGGTGGCCGACTCACCATTCACAACAAAGCAATCGGTATTAAAAAGATCCACCTCCCCAATCGGGTGCATTTCACTCCTCACGCCGCGGGCCGCCACAAAATCATTTTTCAACAGGTTTTTAAATGAAGAATCTTTTATGGTCATATCCCCGCAAGTATAAGCATATGTCCTTTGCTTTTTGCCGTCCATGGCTTCGAGGAAAACATTGGCCATCCTGATTTCGTCCATCATGCGGCCCATCGTGTAGCCATTCATGTCATAATCCGGGTTCAGCCATTCCCGCCCGGCACCACCGATACAGGGATGAAAGAGTGTATGATTGCCCAGTTCGTACCCTTTCGCCGCAACTTGTTTCCAATCGCTTACCCGGCCTTTCACTGCGTACGCAGTAAGATAAAAACTGGCTTTCAGTTGTAGTGAATCCAGCACCGGGAAGGCATTATCAAGGTGCTGGGAAATGGCATCATCGTAGGTAAGCACGACCGCGCATTTTTTATGGTGCCAAAGTGTGTCGGTTGACTGTGCAGTTGCAGCCATGGTGGAAAGCAGAAGCAGTGCCACGAAGGAATATTTCATCAGCTATATGTTGTAGGTTAATTCAATCCATTGCAATTTACCGGTTATTCACCTGATCGCTCCCAGGGGATTTTATTAACAGCGAAGCCCGTTCTCACTGGCTGACTGCTCCCTCAGTCTGGCGTAAGGCTTTTTTTCAGCATAGCCGTCGTGCTGGCTGGCAGCCTATATAAAATGACTGAAACCAGGTGAGTTCTTCTGGTATGGATTGGCACCGGAACTGGCAGTCCGGCATGTGTTGACCAATAAGATAAAGACGCATTTTACCCGTCGGCTGTGAAGCAAAAAGCGGTGATGCTGTAAATGGTTATTGGAATCGTTAAAGTGCGGGTATTATTTTTTCAAACCTTGAATAGCATAATGAAATAATTGATATCTTAGTGTCGACCCTTAATTGATTATATCCCACCAATTAAGAAAGATTCCCCGTAGTGGCTGTTAACCCGCCGTTACTTCAGGAAGGATACTACCCACTATTTTTTTCACAGTCACCCGCGACTGTATTTTCATGTTTCATGTGAGTGAGGTAGGCGAAGCCATGGCCTGTTTACGTTAGTTGGACCTGTTAAACGCAGGTTTAATTTTTGCCTGGTGATCCAAATCTGACTGTGTGAACCCCAGCCGCGTTTTTTACATTGTAAGCAAATCAAAAATCAGCGTTTTCTTCATTGTAGATATCAAAAATGCGAAACCCGATTTCCTGCGCTTTTTTTCATAACCCTGTCGCTGTCAGTCCCGGTTTAGTATTGCAGCATTTTTGAGGAGTGTGAGAAAGCTGCGTATATTTAGGAGTTGTACGCAACCTCCTATTTCACAACATGTTAAGATTAATATATTGCTTATTTGCTTCTTTGATTTGCCTATCACCGCAATACGCAAATGCTCAAAACATCAAAGTTGTTACGGGTGTTGACAGTTTGGCGCTACCTTACGCAACGATAATAAATCATTCCAATCCCTCTATAAAGACATCAGATAAAAATGGCTTAGCAAAAATAATTGCTCATACTGGAGATACTATTTCCATTTCATATGTAGGATATAAGACTGCACATTTTAGCTTTGGAAGTGCAGAAATAGAAGTTATTAGATTGTTTCAAGAACAAATTAATTTACCACCAGTAATTATTCGTAACTGCCCAAACTATAAAACACTAACATACTCTAATTCTAAAAGCAGCAATGAAATAAGCAGCTTCAATGGAGTCAAAAATCTTTTTGGTGGTATAATATGGAGTAAGGCAAATTCACTCAATTCTAAAATTGCTATCCGGCTAAGTCCGCTACATGCGTATTCCACCATTCAAAACTTTTCATTTTGGGTTATGAAAGATACTCAAGCTCCAGACTCCACTGTTTTGGCTCCGATATTAATTAGTTTTTATGAAGTAAATGAGGAATATTTACCAGGCAATCTAATCTCACAAAGCCCAATAGTCTATCTACCTAAAAAAAAGGGGAAGCAAACAGTTAACTTAGATTCACTTCATTTAGATATTCCGCCAAATGGAATGTACATTAGTCTTCAATACATAATGACTGAAGAATATGAATGGAAACAGAATATTCACTTGAAAAAAAAAGAAGAAGATGCCGTTTATCGAGACACAGTAGTAACAAGGTATGGTGGAAGGTTTGATGGATGCTGCTCAAAAGATTTTGAACTAGCGTCTTACAATTACCTGAAAAATGAGTGGATTTCATGGAATAAAAAGGCAATTCCAAACGACGAGGTTCATAACACATTAAAATGCGAGGCGCTTATAAAATACTGTGTAGATAATTGAATAAAAAAAGCGGCAGCGTACAACATGGTATTACTGCAAGTCTGGCTGGACGGAAGTACAATGAGCAATTGTAAAAAGCCAAACTTCAGTACGGGCAGGACAAACAACTTTCAGCATCGGTAGTTATGCGCAACTTTTTAATCAAAAATCACCATCAGCAACCTGGCAGACGGAATGCTAATTCCAGCCCTGACAGTAATACCTCGACGTTACCTGCCATTTTAATGAGACACTTCAAACGCTTCATAATTTTTTTCTTCTACCCAATATTTGTTGGACACAACTCATTTGCTCAATTGAGTTACTCCAAAATTTCCTTTAACTCAGAAATGGAGGACACTTTTTCATTTTCAAAAAAATGGGATTACTCATGGGAAGTTTTTAAAGATGACAGCACTGGAGAATTTACAAGAAATGATGACCGTCCTTTAAAAACCTCTGACACAGCTCATTTATTTTTTACAGCATATTGCCAGACAAACGTTCAAGGAGGTTATGACATTAGGTATTGTAATGCAGAAAAACACAGAAATACGATTACTTTGACATTCTCTGACGGGCTTCCTGCTTATGCAAGCAAATTTTACGTTTATATAACAGGAGACAGTTTTGCATTTAAACCCAAAACAATTTATCCAATTGCAATGCCTGGACAAAGTATTTCTTATGAAGTCACTAGACAAATACTAACCTTAAACAAAAGCAAATATCAAATTGGTAATATGATTATTGGTTATGTGGACATAGAATTTATAGAAACAGTTTCTCTACCTGAGAAAGATGTTCAAAAACATAAATTATATTTAAGAGGTTTTGTTAGGACGTTTTTAGAAGGAAGATTATAGCCAAAACGGCAGGTAACATGGTATTACTGCAAGTCTGGCTGGACGGAAGAACAATGATCTGTCGTAAAAAGCCAAACTTCAGTCCGGGCAGGACAAACAACTTTCAGCAACGGTAGTTATGCGCAACTTTTCAATCAAAATCATCATCAGTAACCGGGCAGACGGAATGCTAATTCCAGCCCTGACAGTAATACCTCGGCGTTAGCGGCTATTAAACAGACCGACCTCAATGATAAATCCGTGGGACAAAATATTTATTGATGACTTTGAATCAGCTTATGAAATTGCTGACCAAAATTATTTACAAACTTCACAGGACTTTGATTTAAGAGCAAGAGCTATTTGCTCATTACAGCTTGGTAAATATGACAATTCACTTGCTGACTTTTTAACACTAAATGAAATTGAAAGGCAAACAAATAGACTCAGTGATGGAACTTATATGGACATTGCACTTTGTTACTATGCTTTAGGCGACAATGACAAAGCAATTGATTTTTTTAAATATCCAATAACTAATCGGAAAGAAATAAAATACACAAGCGACATATCTGTTCCACCAAGTGTGCTTCTATTTATTGCAACTAAATTAGGGCGACAAGACCTAACTAAAACCGCAACTAAAGAACTAAAAAGACTATCAAAATTTAAGACACCTGCTTCAACTTACTTATTACGTCTGACAACAGAAGATGAATTAAATGAAACTTATAAACAGCAGACTCACGAAACTCTTCGAAATCGAAAAGAATGCAAAGCAGAGTTTTACAAAGCTGTTTTAGAGTTAGTAAATGGAAATGTTGACAATTACAAAAAGCATTTAATTCGTTGTGTCGACATAAAGGGGAAGTATTTAGAATTTGAATATTACATAGCGAAAGTTGAACTGGACAAACTTAACAGCCGCTAACATGGTATTACTGCAAGTCTGGCTGGACGGAAGAACAATGAGCAGTTGTAAAAAGCCAAACTTCAGTCCGGGCAGGACAAACAACTATCAGCAACTGCAGTTATG
>CAYVLT010000320.1:0-5010 GCA_964452405.1 uncultured Ferruginibacter sp. | reverse complement strand
TACATCAGTGGCCGACCTGGTTGTTCTTAAAACAGGCGTTGTTACCTGCAGTGATCCGCTGACACCGGGATACATTACTATCGTACCCACTGCTGCAGGAATTTTCGGCACTTACCGGAATGGATATTATGTAGAATTTCAAACGGCTTCTTTCGGTACATTTTACATCGCCGGCCGTGCTTCCTTCCCGGTGCCGCTGCGTATAGTTTCATTCAACGGAACCGGTAACAATGGTGTTACCAGGCTTCAGTGGACCATTGCCAACGAAACCGGTGTTACCGGTTTTGAAGTGGAACGCAGCAGCGATGGCATACATTTTTTCAGCATCGGCAACATCGCATCAACCAATACCGCCAGCACGAACAATTATTCATTTACCGATGAAGAACCATTTTTTTATGATGCCTGGTACCGCATCAGGTTAAACGGTGCAGGCGGCAGCTACCTGTACAGCAATATTATTTTTATCAAAGCTGGAAAAAATTTCTTTTCTTTAAGTCCCAATCCCGTCCTCAATGAGCTTACCGTGAATTACCCCAGCTGCGATCCGGGTACCCTTATCAAAATCGTGAATGCTACGGGCAAAGAAATGCTGGTGAAAAAATTACAGGCCGGTTCTGTGACTTCCACCATCAACACTTCTTTACTCAGGCCAGGCACCTATATTCTTTTATACATCAATTCGAATGGAAGCACCAGCCTGAAATTCATCAGGCAATAAATATTTGTTATGCGATCATTGTTACTGGTTTTTTTGAGTCTTTGTTTTTGCCATGTGTACGCCTATGACCTGGTTGTGGCGAAAGATGGATCCGGTGATTTTACCACTGTACAGGATGCGATCAATGCGGCGCCTGCAGGAAGCTCTGCTGCCTACAGTATTTACATAAAAAACGGAACCTACAAGGAGAAGATCACGGTTCCCTCCAATAAAACTTTTATACAATTGATCGGGGAGAGTGTGGCTAATACCATCATAACCTATGATGATTATGCCGGGAAATACACATCGTGCAGTGCAACGCTCGGTACACAGAACTCAGCAGGGTTTTCAATAAACGCCAACGATTTTACCGCGTTGAATGTTACTTTCATCAACAGCTATGGCGATGGATCGCAGGCGGTAACGGTGTTGGTGAATGCCGACAGGGCTGTTTTTAAAAATTGCCGCTTTCTCGGTAACCAGGATACCTTGTATCTGAAAGGGAGCGGTACACCCCGTTGTTATTTCAATAGTTGTTACATTGATGGAAACATCGATTTCATTTTCGGCAGCGCAGTGGCCTTGTTTGACTCCTGTGTTGTGTATGCCAAAACGCGGCCCGCTACCGGCTCATCATATATAACGGCGCCGAATACCCCAACAGGACAGGCATACGGTTTTGTATTCAGGAACTGCCGCCTGCCCGATAATACCGGTGGTACTTTGTATTATCTTAGCCGCCCCTGGCCCAGTCCAAGCGAATCAGCCACCGCTCAAAAAGCTGTTTTCATTAATGCGACCATGAGCGGGCATATTCAACCTGCCGGCTGGTCAACCTGGAATGCCAGTACCATCACCGGAAATATTTTTTACGGTGAATACAACAGCAGGTTTTTTGATGGCACAGCCATGGATGTTTCAGCAAGAGTGCCCTGGTCGTACCAGCTCAGTCAAACCGATGCTGATGCTTACACAACAGCAAATATTTTTGGTGGATGGGATCCCTGTACCGCCAGCGCAGAGATCTGCAACGGCACGCAGGCTGCAATCGCTGTGTCAAACTTTTCTGTCAGCCAGAATCTTTCATCCTCTGCTTTCAGCTGGAACATCAGTTGGCCGATGAACGGTATCGCCTATACGCTTTATCGCTCATCCGATAATATCAATTTCAGCCCGGTTTACAACAGCACTGCCACTGATGATACGGCCGTAAATTTCCAGTACACCGATCTGTCTGTGCCAACTTCGGGCAATACCTACTATTATTATGTCGAAGCATCCAGGCCAGGTTATGCCACACAGTACACCGATACGATAGCCGTGGCCCGCACTGCTTCACTGAAGGTGAATGCACCCGCTTCCCTTTATTTCTGCGGGTTTAACCAGGTACTGGGAACGCCATCTGCCTCCCAGTCCTATACAATTTCAGGATCTGACCTAACCGCCGCCGTTAGTGTAACCCCGCCGGCTGAATTTGAGGTGTCGTTGGATGGTAATACCTGGTACAGCAATGCCTCACCCTTAACCATTAACCCGGTGTCAGGATCCATTGCCACCACTACGGTGAACGTGCGGCTCAATGCAACTGCGGTGGGAATTTACACAGGCGATATCATCAACCTGGCTGCCGGTGCCAATTCCATTGCCGTGGCTGTGAAAGGAAAAACAACGCCTCCTTCCACTTCAGACCTGTTGCAGGCCTGGGCGCTCACCGGTAATGCAAACGACAGTGTTGAAGTGCGTTCTGATGCGGTTACGCAGAGCACTGCCTCTTTGGTTAATTTGTTCACCACCGACGGAAGCCTGCCAGCTCCTGCAGGTACTGTTCCGGCATATTCAAATCAATATGGACAGGTGCTTGGAGCCAATGCGGCGGGTAACAACTGGCAGAATGTGGGAGGAACTTTAAAGCGTACTTACTACGAACAATTCACGGTAACCGCAAAACCTGGCGCTGCCTTAAGAATAGATTCCGTTACTTTTTTCAGTAATTTTTACGGAACACAAAGCAGCACCAAGATGGCGCTGGTATACTCGGTTAATGGCTTTTCATCACCTGCCGATTCAACGGAATTTTCTGATGGGGTAGGCCCCACCGGTAGTGTGCTTAGTCTTACAGGCAGCGGCACTTTCAGCAAGTCTTTCCCTGTTGCGCAGAACAATGCAGGTCCGTCGGATTATTATGCCCTGGCCCTGAACGGAACCGATGGGGTGGTGCTGAATGCAGGACAAACCATCACGATCAGGTTGTATTGGGCGTGCAGCAGTACAGGCACGCCCCGCTTTGCCATGTTGAAAAATGTGGGTATCAAAGGCGTTGTCATCACGCCGGTTCCATTATCACTTGTTTATTTCACAGCTGTTTACTTTGATGGAAAAACCAGGTTAAGCTGGAACACGGAAAATGAAATAGCAGTGGATGGTTTTGAGGTGGAACGCAGTATTGATGGAACCAGCTTCATGAGCATTGCCAATGTAAGGGCAAGGAATGCCGCCGGGCAAAACAACTACGAGTTTTTTGATAATGATGGTATTACAGGAACGCTTTACTATCGCATCAAAATAAAAAATGCAAATGGCGATTACAGGTACAGCAATGTAAATATTGTAAGCGCCAGGAAAGCCGATCGTTTGAAGATCGTTCCCAACCTGGTGGTGGATAATATTAATGTATTTCATTCAAAAGCAAAAGCGGGCGCTATCATTGAAGTGTATGCTTCAGACGGCAGGAAGATGCTCGGCTTCCCGGTGTTGAAAGATGCCATGCAAACACATCTCAATGCAGGCAATATGCCTGCGGGCGTGTACAACCTGGTGTATGTAAACAATAACAGGGTTGAATATGTGAAATTCGTGAAGCAGTAAATGCGCTGCTGCACCCGTTTTTAACAGGATATTTTTTTTTGTGAGCGCTGTTCTTATCGGGAACGTTTGCGTAAAAAGTGGGATAAAAAAAGCAGCATAACACAATAATTTTAGCTCTTCTACAGGAATAACAATTAGCTTTGTTCAAGCTATTACAGGACATACTCCATTAAACGATTTTATTGCTTGCCGTTCATTTTTCCAGGTAACGCGGCTCATAAGTTCAATTGTTTCCAGATCGTTTAAGCGGTCAGATTTTTTATATGGAATGATGCCGGTAATGACTGAAAGATTCCCACCCATGATTTGCCAAACGATGCTTTACACTTTACGCAGCATATATCACACTGACTACTAAAACTGTTTTTATGAAAAGACTTCTTACTTATTTTTTATTTGCAGGTTTTGTTTTGTTGACAGGAGCTGCAAATGCGCAAAATCCTACTATTTATGCGTCCGTTGCTTCGGGCTCTTATAATGTTGCCGGTACCTGGGAAACCTTTACCAACTCGGGCAACAACACTCCTGGCGCCATGGGCACCGGTACTCCGGCTTCCAGTGCACCCAGCGGTACACACTATGTCTACATCAGAAGCGGGCACACCATCACCATGAATGGTGGTAACCGTTCCTGCTTTGGGATGATGATCGAAGCAGGCGGAAAACTATGGGCCAATGAAGCAGCCGCCAGGCGTTTACAACTGGTGAACGGTGGTACCGGTTTCACCTATCCGCAAACAGGCACCATCACAAACAATGGTACCATGGGTGGTTTGGGTGATGGTTTATATTTTGAAGCAGGTACCAATGCCCAGAACATCACCATCACCGGTTCCGGATCAACCATCGTACAGCGTTTACGCGTTCCCGGTGGTTTTGCGAGCAGCAGCGGTGGTGTAGTGAATATAACGATCGACCAGGATATCACTTTCACACAGGCTAACAACTATGCGGTTTCTTTGATCTATAACCCGCAACCAACAGATAATTACACACTCACTTTAAATGCAGGGAAAACATTAACCATTTCTGATGCGGGCGGATATTTCAATAACAACTCCATCAACAGTGGTTCAGGCTTCGGACACTATACATATAATATCAACGGTACTTTAGACCTGTCTGCTTCCACGCAAACCACTAACCAGTTAACTGCCTTTTCACCAACAGATGGTATCATGGACCTTAACCTCAACGGTGGTTTGAAAACAGGGATGGCATTCAACTCTTCACCAGTAGCACCTGGTGTTGCCAACCTGGTTGTTGGCAGCGGCGTAACCGTTGATGCTAAATTGGCCACAGTGATGAACTTCAATGAAAATTCATTCACTATGTCAAGTGCAACATCAGCTTTGCAGCGGACTGTGCCAAGTGATGGTTCTAAAGTGAAGTTCCCTGTAGGCACTGCCTTGGGAAGCAGCACAGGTGTTTCTGTTAGCTGT
>CAYVLT010000319.1:0-5064 GCA_964452405.1 uncultured Ferruginibacter sp. | reverse complement strand
AAAAGATGCTTTTTATCAGTTGTTGTAACTGACGAAGCCGAACAACCTGAAGAAATTTTGTCTAATAACTTTGTCAGCATTACTTGAACCATGCGGATAAATTCTTCTTTATCCTTTGCATAGTTCCGGCTAATCATTTCATCTAAAATCAATTGCTGCAGATTTTCTGCAGTAGTACCCCATTTGTTCAGAAGTTGATTAATAATGGTATTATCCGGAATAGCTGAATTGGTAGCTGTTCCACTAAACCCGGCAGCAAGGGATAAACTCCATTGATGGAGCATTTCCGTTGCAGATGTCAGTTCCATTTTCTCAGTTGCCTCTGCAAAAGATGCAACACCATTCTCTCTTTTTGACATGATATTTATTTTGGTATTACGAATACCAAATAATTATCAAATTGTAAGCCCTTTACCGTACGCAAAACTTACTATTTCCATGCGTAAAATTGACTAATTTAAGTTTGTTTCCCTGCATACTCATTTTATACCATATCCAGTTTCCTGCTGAGTTCTAAGCGGTTAGATACCTGTGCCTTTTCAAAGATATTCTGTACATGCTTTGCAACCGTCCGCTCTGCTATAAACAGCATTTCGGCTATTTGCTTATGCGAATATCCCTTATACACAAGGATAACAATTTCAATTTCACGGGCAGTAAAACTATAGAGTTTGCAGTTTTGTGCCAGCCGCTCTTCCCGGCTTATATTCTCCAGTTCCTGTGTTCTTTTTCTTACTTCTTCCTGTAATTGTTCATTCCATTTCAGCAGTTGTTCTTCCGATTCAATTAACCGCTGATGTTCTGCTTTTACCAAAGAAATATGTTGCTTTAATTGTAATGCCAGCAACAATAAAAACCCGGTATTGGTTGTAGTGGCCTCAACAGCTTGCCCCAAATTAAAATAGTCAATAACGGGCAGGCCCACCCATGGCGTAAGACTCAGGAAAAGAACACCAACTTCTTCTTTTGAAGCTTTCGTTCTGAAGTAATTTTGATACTTGAATTTTACAGCACCAATGAGTGTGACGATTACCCAAATTGCGTACAGCACTGGAATGACCAGTATATTTTTGGCAACATCTAATTTGCCTGACCCAATGAATATTGTTACAAAAATTATGTACGGAAGTACAAGGAAAAGAAACACACCTTTATAAGCATGAAATTTCATCTTTTCAAGCGCAAAAGAATTGAATACATAATATGGAAAGTAACAGGGGGTGATAAAGCCGGTGGCGTAGGCAACAGATGTTTGTAAATAATAGGAGCCTGGCAAATTTTCATCAGGAAGAAAACCACCTGTAACGTTGTAAAAAATTAATAGTAAAATAAGCAGGATATTAAAGAAACTTGATTTGTCATCAGGCCTTGCAAGCCGGTAAATTACAAGATATAAAAGGATAACTGTTTCTATACAAATGAACAGAAACGTAATAATATGCATTTGGGTACCCGGCAAAAGCATAACCTTTTATATTAGTTAAGGCCTTTTCAAACAATACAGCTTATATCCAAAATCCAGTTCCCGGTATATTTTGAAACCATGTTTTTCATACCAGGGAATATTTTTAAGAGTTGATGTTTCAAGGCAAATCGTTCTGTTTTCCGATAAACTTTTATCAATAATTTCATCAAGTAACTTGCTGCCAATACCCAGGCCTTGTTGCGATGGCTCAACACCTATAAACCATAAATAATAAAGAGGAACAGCAGGATGTATTTTTTTGATGGCCGCTTCACGGCTGATTGCTTTTTTAATATTTGAAAGCCCTGTAACTAAATGGGCCATTTTTAAGTCGAGCAGTATTGATTTCATTGTGACTTTTTTTCTATCCGGTTTAACCATCAACACACATGCTTTTCTGTCATCCGAAATAAAAACATCACCAAATAAATTACAGACATCAAATGAGTATTCCATCAGGCCTTTTATACGTTGCTCCCTTTTCTTATCCTGTTTAATTATGTAGTTGACGCTTTTGTTGTCAACAAAAGACCGGGTTAAAATGCCAGTTACCAACTCCCTGTCGTTTAATGTTGCTCTTATCATGGCTCAGTTGGGTGTGTATATAAATGATTGACTATCAATTTTTATACCGTTTAAAACACAACTGGCTTTTGTTATATAATACTGCTGGAAATCAGGGCCTAAATTCAACAATCTTTCAAAATATGGCTTTAGCTTTACTTAAATGAGCGATATTAGAACCAGCGGAAACACTAATAATTAAATTCACAGGTATACGCATAAACACTTATGGTCTTATTAATTAAAAATATGGTTTGCAATCGGTGCGTAATGGCGGTTAGTCAGGAGCTTGAAAAACTTAACCTGAAAATAATTCGGATTAATTTGGGAGAGGTTGAATTGCAAAAAGAACCTGCGGCAAAACAATTGCTGCAATTAAATGATAGATTGAATTTATTAGGTTTTGAAATTCTCGATGACCAAAAACAAAAGCAGATTGAGAAAATAAAAGGCTTATTAATTAAAAAAGTACAGTCAGGTGATATAGAGGAACATTTTAGCATCATTCAGTTTTTAAATGCTGCTTTGCATAAAGACTACAGTTATATTTCCCGCCTGTTTTCTGAGGTAGAAGGTATAACTCTTGAACAGTTTTTTCTTCTCCAGAAAATTGAGAAAGTAAAAGAATGGCTGGTATATGGCGAAATGAACCTGAGTGAAATTTCTTACAAGTTAGGATATAGCAGTGTGGCACATTTATCTTCACAATTCAAGAAAATTACAGGGCTTACACCGGGTCACTTTAAAAAATTAGGTTCCTCTCATCGCAAACCTTTAGACAAAGTGAAAATCAAATAGGTATAACTCTTTTCCATAATTCTATAACATTAGGTGTAATATTGAATAGAACTTTGTGTCGTTAATTATTAAACTATGACACATACATATTCCGTAACTGGTATGACCTGTACCGGTTGTCAGGCTAAAGTACAGGGCCTTTTATCAAAAGTACCAGGAGTAAAGAATGTAACTATAGATTTGTCAAAAGGAGAGGCTTCTATTGACATGGACAACCATATCTCTACTAATGCGCTAAAAGAAACATTGAAGGATTACCCCAAATACCAGCTTTCCGAGACTAACCATCAATCTCATGCTGTTGTATCGGCTGTTGAGGATGTGGAAATAAAATCCTGGCTGCAAACCTATAAACCCATACTGCTGATTTTTGGATACATCACAGCAATTACATTGCTGGCAGAATTGGTGCAGGGAGATTTTATATGGATGCGTTGGATGAATCATTTTATGGCGGGGTTCTTTCTGGTATTTTCTTTTTTTAAATTGCTTAACCTGAAAGGATTTGCCGAGAGTTACAGCATGTATGATATTGTAGCAAAAAGGTGGAACGGATGGGGCTATGTTTATGCTTTTACTGAACTGGCTTTAGGCTTGGCTTTTTTAGCCGGGTTCAATCCAATCCTTACGAATACCATTACTTTTGCAATAATGACAGTTAGCATTATAGGGGTTTTGCAAAGCGTTTTTAATAAGCAAAAAATCAAATGTGCCTGTTTGGGCGATGTGTTTAATCTGCCAATGAGTACAATAACGATTATGGAAGATGCGCTGATGATTGCAATGAGTGGTGTAATGCTATTAAAAATGCTATAATGACGATAGTAAAATCAATAGGACAATTTTTCTGGAAAGTCTTCAAAGTTATCTTTGTAAGGAAAAAGGACTGCTGTAAATGATTATTGAATAATGAATAAACTTACAGAACTCATGTGCAGAAATGATACTTGTCATACATTCATCCGGATTAATTCCTTTCTTTTGTATTCTACAAAATAAATCATTCAAAAAACTCTATAAATTTAGTATAATTTTGAATTAAATGAAAAGGTTTGCAGCAGCCATATTAGCCGTTTTATACATCAGCACTTCCGCTGGCGCTACGGTGCATATGCACTACTGTATGGGTAAACTGGCTGATTGGGGTTTAGGTCAAAAGGAATCCAAAACCTGTGGTAAATGTGGTATGAAAACCAGTGAGGCAAAGGATAATGGTTGTTGCAAAGATGAACACAAGTTTTTTAAGACCGATACTAACCAAAAAGCAGCAGAAGCAGGCTTGCAACTACTTCAAATACTTGCAATAGATTTACCTGTTTCATTTGTTGAGTACCCCTCTTTCAATTTTACTTCTGCATCTGAAGATTATCCTGTAAGCAATGCCCCTCCCCGAAGTAATGGCGTTGCAGTTTACATACTTAACAGAACTTTCCTTATTTAAAGTTTATTTCCTTCAATAAGCCAGGCAATTCAATTGTCGGGCTATCGGCATTTACATGTGCCTGAGAACACAGATTTCCTAACATTTAAAATAAGAAAAATGAAAACGCTTAAAACGCTTTTCACTGCAGCTATTATATTAGTTACAGTATCATTGGCCAATGCACAAAGCGACAAAACAGAAAGAACCATTGGCATTAAAACAGAAAAAATAAAAGTATCCGGAACATGCGGAATGGATAAAAGACGAATTGAAACTACTGCATATTCAGTGGATGGAGTGAAATCGGCTGTATGGAATGAATACACACAAATACTTGTTTTGAAATACAGTGTATTTAAAAAAGAAGCTGGAGATAAGGCCCAGAGAAGTATAGCGGCTGCTGGAAACGATACTGAAAAGTACAAAGCAGATGACTCAGTTTACAACAGGCTGCCTGACTGCTGTCATTATAGAACAATGCGGTTATAGCAGCCGGACTACATGGCAATTCACCAGGCTTATCAAGCCATAATAAATGAACTAACTATTAAAACAAAATCAAAAAAAATGAAAGCAATTAAAATGCTGCTGATGTCAGCTATAACCATCATGTCTTTAAGCCTATTTGCACAAGACACTGCAAAAATTAAAAAGCAGAAGGCTGAAAAACTAAAATATGAATGCCCGATGCATCCGGGTGTGATAATGGACGGGCCGGGCAAGTGTGCTACCTGTGGTATGGACTTAACACTTTCTCCTAAAGAAAAAATGAAAAGGGAAGTAATGAAAATGTATGCTTGCCCCATGCACCCTG
>CAYVLT010000318.1:0-5066 GCA_964452405.1 uncultured Ferruginibacter sp. | reverse complement strand
ATTCCCAATCAACGGTCACCAATAACCTGCTGATCAACATTGCTGCCCCTCTGGGCATTTCCTATATTACTTTTCAATCCATCGGCTACCTGGTCGAGATCAAACGTGGCAATCATCCCGCCGAAAAACATTTCGGTCATTTTGCAGGCTTCCTGTTGTTTTTTCCCAAGATCATCGCAGGTCCGGTGGAACGGGCACATCATTTCCTGCCTCAATTAAAACAATCCGCTGCTTTCAACTTCGAACTGTTCAGTGATGGCGCCAAACAGGCTTTGTGGGGACTCTTTAAAAAAATTGTGATTGCCGACCGCCTGGCGATTTATGTGAATGCAGTGTTCAGTAATTACGAACATCATTCCGGCTTGTCGCTTTTTGTGGCAGCAACGCTGTACGTATTCCAGATATATGCAGACTTCTCAGGGTACACCGATATGGCCTTAGGGGCTTCTAAAATGCTGGGCTACGATCTTATCCCAAATTTTAACCGGCCGCTGCTGGCTAAATCCGTCACTGAATTCTGGCGGCGCTGGCACATGTCGCTTTCCACCTGGTTTGGAGAATATTTTTATACGCCTATCGCCGTTGCTAAACGGGATTGGGGAAACTGGGCGGTGATCTATGCATCCTTTGTAACCTTTACTGTACTTGGGTTTTGGCATGGCGCCAACTGGACATTTATTGTATTTGGATTTTTGCAGGGTTTCATTCTTTCCATAGAAATTTTTACCAGGAAACAACGGAAAAACCTGCGAAAAAAAATACCCCAGTGGCTGAATGACGGAGCTGGTATCCTTTTCACCTTCGGCTATTTTGCTTTCTCTTCAATATTTTTCAGGGCAGATTCTGTGAGTGACGCCATTCATATTATCGGGAAAATATTAA
The DNA here is from genome assembly GCA_964452405.1 of uncultured Ferruginibacter sp. Taxonomy (GTDB): domain Bacteria; phylum Bacteroidota; class Bacteroidia; order Chitinophagales; family Chitinophagaceae; genus Ferruginibacter. The sequence continues at coordinate 4,184 of CAYVLT010000318.1, read as the reverse complement.
GTTTCAGCGGCCCGCTGTTTACTGACAACGCTTCCACCATGATGTTCCTGCTGCTGGGAGTATTCTACCTCACGGTATACGATTTTAAAAAAGAGTTCTTCGATGGCCGGTTCACGTTGTCGCAAAACAAATACTGGCTGATACGCAATGGATATTATTGCCTGTTGATCCTCGTGATTCTTGAAACAGCCGTATTTGACGGTGGAGAATTTATTTACTTACAATTTTAAATTACGGAGATGCCGTTAACCACGATACCCAAAAAAAGTCCCGGATATTACCTGTTACAAACAGTACTGTTTGTTGCCCTTTTATTTGCAGCAGATTTTATCGGGGGCAGTGTGCTGAAATATTTTTACAACCGTCAAACTTCAGGCTGGGATTATAACACCCGGTATTCTGCTGAAGAAACAAAAGCTGATATCCTCATCTTTGGTGCATCAAGGGCGCAACAACAATACATCCCTACCTATATCGAAGACAGTCTTCACATGACCTGCTACAATGTGGGCCGAGACGGCACCCCTTTCTTTTACCACTATGCCATCCTGCAATCTGTACTAAAGCGCTACACACCTAAAATGATCATCCTTGATTGTGAATACGGCGCCCTGAAATACACGGAAAGCAGTTACGATCGGCTATCTTCCCTATTGCCATTATACCGTGATCACCCCGAGATTCAGCCGATCATCGAGCTACGGAGTCCCTTCGAGAAATATAAATTTATATCAAGAATCTATCCCTACAATTCGCTGATCTTTAAAATCGCAGTGGGAAATCTTCCATCCAAAAAAGACAAGTCAGATGAAATTAAGGGGTATGTTCCAATGACCGGCTCCTTAGATGAGCCTTTGAAAACCGTTGATTACACAGTTCCATACGAACTCGACTCCATTAAAGTAAGGATGATTCATGCTTTTGTGAATGAGTGCCTGCAAAGAAAGATCACCCTCTACCTGGTTTGTCCTCCCTATTATCTTAACACGATCGGAACGGATTATTCTTTTGCGGTTACAAAAAAAATTGCTGCGGATAACCATCTTGATTTTTTTGATTATTCAAAAGACAGCATGTTCTTAAAAAGCCCGCAACTGTTTGACGACACTGTGCATGTAAACTTCACCGGTGCCCGGATTTTTTCAGCGATGATCGCCCACGATCTTAAAAAAATAAATGAGTCAAAATAAAGAAGCCCCCTGGCAAGTGGGGGCTCTTTGTTGTGTACTTATCGAAAACCTGGCTGATTACTTATGTAGTACCGTTTTGATCACGGTATCATCTTCTGTTGACATCCTGATGTAGTACACACCGCCTGCCACTGAAGGAATATCATTCCTGATGCTGTTGGCGCCTGTGTACAACTGCAGCTTGTTCTTTAACAGCACCCGGCCGGCAGCATCTACGAGCACCACATTCATCCATTGCTCCCTGTTGCTGGTAACAGTTAATTGCAAACCGGTTCCTTCCATCGACGCTGTGTTTACCACGAACGGTTCCGTTATCTTTTTGAAATCCACGGATAGAATATTGCTGTAAGTAAAAGTACCGTCCCTGTCTGTCATTTTAATGCGATAGTAGTTAAGGCCCTGCGCCGGTGCGATATCCGTAAGCTTGTAAGTGCTCTGCACAGAGAGGTTATTAGAACTCACTCTTCCGATGCTTTGAAATTCTCCCCGCGCTGTTTTTCTTTCCACGATATAATCCTGGCTGTTCACTTCAGAACTTGCCACCCATTTCAGGTCAACTTTACCATTATTTTTCACCGCTGAAAAACGGATCAGTTTTACAGGAAGAATATTTGATACCACCACGCTTAAAGTGTCCATGCTGTAGAAACCGCGGTTATCTGTCACTTTCAACTGGAACTTATAGGTACCCAATATGAGGTTCGACACTTTTGTTGTGGCCGCACCGGAATTGCTGATGTTGAACTGTGCAGGCCCGGAAATCTTTGACCAGGTATAACCTGTGATCACTGAGCCGGTACCACTTCCAGTTAATACAGTACTATCTGCCGGGAGATATACCAGCTTATCTGCGCCTGCATTGGCCACCGGCAAGGAATCGATCGGACCCGCTTTCACCAACACCTGGCTGGTAAACGGTTGCAAGGTGATCACTCCGTTATAAACCGTACTGTCAACGCCAATGTATTTTGCATCCAGCATAATGGTTTTTGCCGTAGTGTTGGCATTGTATTCTAATCTCACCTGGCTGGCCACCGTATTGATCGTTGCATTTACTTCGTAAAACTCGATATCATCGATATAAGTGGTACCAGAATTTTGTTCAATCTCAATTACAAAACTGGCGCCTGCATCCGTGGCAGGACCATCGAACAGGAACTCCTGCGTGGTGATGGCTGTACCGAACGATTTGGTTTGAGTTGGCACCAGGTTGTTATACGGAGAAGCTGTTTTACGCAGGTAAGCCCTCACAATTCCATTCACCGTAGTGCCTTTTGTTTTGAAACGGAGCATGTATTTTTTTGCACTGCTCACGGCGCCCATAGCGCTATGAATAAAACTGTAACGGTTAGCCTGTGGCGCAGCAAAATCCATTCTTAACGAACCCGTACCCGTGATCTTGCTGGTATTGTCAAACGCAGCGGTGGTACTGGTTCCAAAAAGCGTTACGCCGCTGATATTTGTATTGAACTGCGAATTGGCGAATACATTGGAGCCGATCGTGTTAACGATGGTGTAAGGCTGTATCTTTTGTGCCGGGCGTTTGGCAGACTGGTCAAAACTTGACAATGTTTTCCAGCCATCCAGTGAATACGGAGAAGTCTGGATCAGGGAACCGCCTTCCGTACCGTAAATCTCAAACTGGAAGCCTGCATCAGCAAATGTATTGTAGTAGTTACTGTCGATACTGCCCAATGATTGAACATTATCTCCCAGCGTGGTTACCACCGGTGAATTGAGCGTACCGTTGGTATAATACATATTGCGTTGCGATTCTGAGAATGGGAACGAGATATTCTTTTTAATATTCAGGTTGTTGATAGAACCCCATGCCCAGCGGGTGAAACTGATGTCGGTGGTGTTGTTGAAAAAGGTGTTACTCCTGATATTGATATTTGACGGGTTATTACAGTGAATACCATTTCTTGAACAATTGAAAATGGTGTTGTCGTAAATATTCACATTCATCGTTCTGCCGTCATTGTAAATACCTGCGAGGTATGGAGCGGGGTTATTGGTACCATCCGGCGCACCGATGCCATTCATAATGATGTTATTCCGTACGATCCTGTTGGTGTAGTAGGCGCCCGGGCTGGCATCCGTTCCATTGGCATAAGTGTAAATACCGCCATTGTCATGTACCCTGTAACAGAAATAATTCACCAGGTTTTTCTGCACAATGATGTCACTGCCACCATATTGTATCCCTGATAAACCCACTGTATCCACCACGTTGTTTTCAATGAGCGCATTGTTGGTAACTATCACGTATATCCCTTTATTATCAGAATCATCGAAAAAAGATCCCATACCTGCAAAGGGAGCGGTATTCCTTACCACGCAATTGCGAACGGTTACATTGGCCTTGGTACGATTGATCACCTGGATACCATTTGACAGCACGTTGGTAGTATTCACGTTTTCAACCAGCACATCCGAACTGGCAAAAATATGAACCGCCCTTGAACCGATGTTTGAAAAGTTACAATTCCTGATAGTGATGAAACCTCCGTTGTAAGAGAATACACCACTTGAATTACCTCCTTCGAAATCGATATTGTCAACACTGATATAGGTTCTGTTACCCAGGTTCATTAATGTATCCACCACGCTTACATTTACAGAGTAGGAAGAAGGTGCGTTTGCACCGAAGAACATTTGCAGTTTTTTAGCGGTGGTATCAAAATACCATTCACCCAACTGGTCGAGTGTGCGGGGATCGTCCATAATAAAATAGCCATGATTCAGTTTAGCTGTAGACAGCAATGGCGTACTTCCAGGATTGATATTCCTGTTCATGCGGTAGTTGAACGTGCCTCCTGAATGACTGGTGATGATACACCTGTCGAGCAGCCAGCCGTTTTTGCGGATGGCTATCTCGGCACCCGTCCAGTTAACAGCTGCGGTCATTTCATTATCAGTAATGGAAGTGGAAGTAGCTGCTTCATAGATAAGGTATCCGCCGTTGGCATCACTGGCATTCGGGTAACGGCC